>JAITJZ010000004.1 GCA_031278655.1 Bifidobacteriaceae bacterium | reverse complement strand
CTCGCTACTCAAGCACAAGTGCAATCCCTGATTGCGAGAGGGGCTGTTGGCATGGGTTCGGCTGGTAGTGGGCGGTCCGGCGGCGGCTGGGTTGCCGCCGGGATTGTCTCGTTGGCGGTCTTGGTCGGCGGGGCGTTCATGTCCGCTGGTTTGTTCATTGGCGACTTCATCCAGGTGATGTGGCTTGAGGACCAGTTCGGGGCCGACTCTGATGTGATGAGCATGTCGATGGAAACGCCGCAGGTGACGGCCATCCTGATGGTTGCCCTGGTAGTTGTCGCGGCGGTGGGCGCTGCGGGTGTGGCGGTCAGCGCGGTCAAGCTGGCCCGGCGGGGTGCGGACTCGGCCTGGCGTGCTCGTGTGGTCCTGCCGCTGGTGTTGATCGGTGTCGGCGTCCTAAGCGGTCTCCTGACACCCGTCTTGGGCGTCCCGCTTGTCGGGGTCGGGGCGATTTGGGCTGCGGTGTCTGTGTTCTCGCGCCACCACGGTGGGCCCTCAGTGCCGCCCTTGGCGCGGAGCCACAACCCAGCGTGACGAATGGGCCACCGCTGGGGGACGGGCGTTCACTTGTCGGTCTCCCCAGGGGCGGTCCGTTGGCGCTACCGGCCCGAGCCCGAAAACAGCATCGTGTCGCGCACCGCCCGCTGGAAGCTGCGGGGTTGCGGAAAGGGACGGCGGCATCGCCGGTCGTCCCGGTTTTTGGTCCTGGGTGGTGGTCGATGCCGTCGGCCCCCGTGTCGCGGACGGCATCGTCCACTTCGAGGGTGGTGGCGCGGCTAAGAGCTTCGCGGGCGTGCCGTCAGGCCCGAGTTCCGCGTAATTGCCTTGGCATGGACACGTGTTTGGTGGTGTGACGTGCGGTTTTGGCGCGTGGCGGGTTTTGGCGGGTGTTACTAGGTTTGGTGTTTGGGCTGGTCAGGGGCTTGGGGCTGGTTCGGCGCGGATGATTCGGGGCGGGGCGGGGATGCGGAGTTTGGCGAGGATGTCGGCTTGGATTGGTGTGGTGCGGGTGTGGGCGATGGCGGCGCCGGCGGGCGTTGTGTAGGTGGTTCGGGCGAGGCGTTGCATCTCGCGGCGTATGTTGCGCCAGGTGTCGCCGACGGTGTTTTCGGCGACGCGGGCGAGGAGGAGCGCCAGCCAGCACAGGATCACGTGCGCGCGGATGCGGTGTTCGAGGTGGTGGTAGACGGGCCGCAGGTCGAGGACTGATTTCATGTCGCGCCAGCCCCGCTCGACTTGGAGGAGTTGTTTGCAGCCGAGCGCGACGTCTTCGGCGGCCAGGTTCGGGTTGGAGGTTCGCAGGAGGTATTTCCCGTCGAGTCTGGCCTCGGCGGCGATCTTCGCCCGGTCGACGCGGAGGAGCCCTTTCGGGGTGGTGCGCAGGAACCGGTTCGGTCCCGGCCTGGCGGAGATCTTCCCTTTCAGCTCGGCGCGTTTGGCGGGGGCCAGCCGGTCGGACCCGTCGATGAGGTCTTCGAGGATCGCCACCATCCGGGCGCGGGCGGCCTTGTCGCGGGGGACCTGCTCGGGGTTGAAGCAGACGATCATCCGGTCTTGGGCCTCCTCGACGCGGACCTCTTTGACTTGGAGGTTCCCGGCGACCAGCTGGTAGCGGCCGGCCCGGCCGAGCGCGGCTCTCACCTCGGGGCTGCCGGAGCGGAGCTTCTCGCCGAGGATGTACCCGTCGCCGCCGCGCATCAGCTCCCGCCGGTTCTTCGAGGACGCGAACCCCCGGTCCGCGCACCACACCACTCTCGACAAAGACCACTCCCGCATCTCCTCGCGGGCCTGCCGGATTAGCTCCTGGTCGCCGCTGTTCCCCGGCCAGCACCACACCCTGACCGGCACGCCGTCCCGGGTGACGGCCATCCCGATCACGATCTGCGGCAGGTCGCCCCGGTGGTCTTTCGAGTTGCCCCACGTCCTGAACCCGGACTCGTCGGCCCAATCGGCCTCCCAATAGGTCGAGGTGGTGTCGAAGAACACCAGGTCGACCTCCAGGTTCAACAGGTCCGCCACGCTGTCGAACACGGCCCGCCCGAACGCGTCCTGGTGGTCGGACAGCCAGTCCATCGCCCGGTAGCAGTCGTCCTCGTCGATCTCGCCTGCCGCTTCGGCCAGCCCGGGCACCGCCTGGCCGTTGTTCGCCCACTCGGCGCACGCCAGCTTCGAGGACGGCGCCAGCGCCCGGTTCGCGACCATCGCGAACAGCGCCCGCTCCATCGCCGCCAGGTCGCGCGGCCGGCCCGGGCCGGCCGCCCTGGAGGAGGCCACCGCCCGATCCAGGCCGAGCCGCCGCCACAGGTGGTCCAACACCCACGCCCCGCCCGCCGGCCGCGACTCGTCCGGCGGGATCACCTCCCCGCCGCTGGCGGGCTCGTCGCCGACCGCGCGCGTCAAAGACGCCGCGAGACGGCGGACCGCGTCCACGTCGACCTGGTCGGCGCGGCCGAACGAGTAGACGATCCTCGCCACGGACCGCTTCTTGGCCGGGTCCCAGCGGTTCTCGGCGAGCTGGAGGTATTTGACCGGGGCGCCTCCGGCGCCCTTCCCCGCGGCGAGTCTCGCGTACACGACTCAAACGTTACTAGCGTTCAGTCCCGCCGTCAAGCAAATCACAAGTTTTCGCGTATCTATTCAAATCGGGCCTTTCGCGCATCCCCAACGCGCTCACCTGCGACAACATGAAACACCTGTGACTAGCGAGCGGCAATTACGCGGAACCCAGGACTGTGAAAGCTGGCAACGCCACCAACCGGTCGCCAGCATCGGTCTTAGGCACGGGTTGACGCTGATAGCCGCGTCCGACCAGTTCGACCATGGTGGCGTTCACGTCCACCAACCACGTCTCGCCGTCTTGGACGACATCGCGCCAACGCAACGCCAGCACCTCACCGATCCGCAGCCCGGTGCCAAGAATGACATCGAGCAGCGCCACCACGTCGCCGCGTGGCGCTTGGCCGCCTTGCCGTTTGGAGATCGCCCGGCGCTTGTCGTCGTATCGGCGCACCGCCCGTCTGATCAATCCGACCCCTTGGGCCTCCAACGCCACCACAGGCTTGGGCTGAGGCTTGGGCCGGTCCACGACCGCCAACTGGTTGGCGACCAGCCCGCCGTGCGCCTGGGCGCGTTTGAGGATCAGATTCAAGGTCGTGTAGGCCGCCTTGGCTTTGGATTCTGAGCCGGGTCGGTCTTCAGTGCCTTGGCGGATCTGGTTGAGCACATGCTCCAAAAGCGCTGGCGTCAACTCGCACAGTTTCACCTCCGCCAAATGCGGCCGCAGGTGACGCCTCCAGGTTGAGGCATGGCAGTCGACCGACTGCCGTTTGCGCTTGGGGCGCGCGTCAGCTTGGTCGGCCTCGCGGTACGCCTCGTCGAAAAACTGTCCCGCCACCACATACAACGAAGTCAAGTCGGTGATCGCCCCCGCGTCGACCCGCCGGCCGAGCCGTCGGTCAATGGCTTGACGCAGCTTATCGTCGGCTTCACGCTTGGTCGCCCCGCTGGCCGGAACCGAGACCCGCTCGCCGTTGTAGAGCCGAACCATGCACTCGGCCCGGCACCGGTCACCGCGCTTGCGGAACCTGGTCGCTCCGGCTTCGCCGAGCGCTAAAGCCCGGTTGGCCATCGCCGTCTCACCGCCATTCGTCGTACAGGCCCGGCTCCAACTCGCTTGGAGTCGCCTGCGGCATCTCCTGAGCGTCCAGCCACGCCAACAATTGGTCCTCCCTGAACAACACATGGCCGCCGAGCTTGAACCGGGGTGGGGCTTTGC
>JAITJZ010000001.1 GCA_031278655.1 Bifidobacteriaceae bacterium | reverse complement strand
CTGATGGAGCTGCTGAAGCAGCCCCAGTACACGCCCTACCCGGTGGAGCGCCAGGTGGCCGCCATTTACGCGGCCACCAAGGGACACCTTGACCGGGTGCCGCTGGACAAGGTCCACCAATATGAGCGCGACCTGCTGGATTACCTGGACCGCCGCACCGAGGTCCTGGCGACCATCGCCCAGACCAACGACCTCACGCCCGAGACGGAGCAGGCCCTGAAGGAGGCCGTGGAGGCGTTCACACGGGAGTTCTTGTTGACGATCGGCGTCCTGGCCGCGCCCGAGGAGGCCCAGGAGGGCGAGGCGGAAGTCGAGCAGGAGCAGATCAAGCTGAAGAAGCGGGGCTGACCAGATGGCAGGTTCGCAAAGGGTCTACCGGGCGCGGATCAAATCCACCGAATCCCTGAAGAAGATCTTCCGGGCGATGGAGTTGATCGCGGCCAGCCGGATTGGGCGGGCGCGGGACGCCGCCGCCCGTCAGCGGCCCTACGCCGGGGCGCTGACGCGGGCGGTCGGCTTGGCCGCCAGCCACGCCGGCGAGGATCTGCGCCACCCGCTGCTGACGGAGCGCCCCCAGGTCAAGCGCGTGGCCTTGGCGGTCATGGCGGCCGACCGGGGCATGGCCGGCGCCTACACCGCCAACGTCCTGCGGGAGGCCGAAGCCCACGCCGCCGAGCTGGTGGAGGCCGGTTTCGAGATCGACCGCTACGTCATCGGGCGGCGGGCGTTGGCCTACTACGACTTTCGCGGCGTGCCGGTCAAGCGCTCCTGGCTGGGCTCGTCCGACTCGCCGACGTTCGACATGGCCAAGGAGATCGCCACGACTTTGTTGGGGGCTTTCACCGCGCCGGACGACGCACCCGATGCCGTGGGGCAGCTTCACGTTGTCTACACGCACTTCCGGAACATGGTTTCGCAGGCGCCCAGGATAGTGCGGATGTTGCCGCTGGAGTTCGTGGAGGACACCGACGACCCAGAGGCGGTCTCGGTGGTGACCGAGCACGCCGCCGGGCCGGCGACGCGGGCCGAGGTCTTCCCGCTGTACAGCTTCGAGCCGAGCCCCGAGGGGGTGCTCGACGCGCTGCTGCCGCGCTACGTCCGCAGCCGCATCCTCGACTGCCTGCTGCAGGCGGCGGCATCGGAGTTGGCCGGGCGCCAGCGGGCCATGCACACCGCCACCGACAACGCTCAAGACCTGGTGCGCAAGTACACCCGGCTGGCCAACCGGGCCCGCCAAGACGACATCACCCAAGAGATCAGCGAGATCGTGTCCGGGGCGGACGCCCTGGCGGCCGGACGCTGAGCCACCCGAACGAAGGAAGACGCACAGATTATGACCAGCAGCACCGTCGAAGCCGAGGTCACACGCGATTCGGCGCCCGCCCAGGGGCGGGTCGCGCGAGTGATCGGACCCGTCGTGGACGTCGAGTTCCCCGGCGACGCCATCCCGGACATTTACAACGCGCTGACCACTGAGATCGAACTCGAGGAGGAGGGCGCCGGCAAGCGCCGCATCACCGTCACCCTCGAGGTCGAGCAGCACCTGGGTGACAACCTGGTGCGGGCCATCGCCATGAAACCGACCGACGGGCTGGTCAGAGGAGCGGTGGTGCAAGACACCGGCGGCCCCATCTCGGTGCCCGTCGGCGACGTCACCAAGGGGCACGTCTTCAACGTGATCGGCGACGTGCTCAACCTGGAGCCGGGCGAGCAGCTTCAAGTGACCGAGCGCTGGGGCATCCACCGCGACCCGCCGCCGTTTGACGAGTTGGAGGGCCGGACCCAGATGTTCGAGACCGGCATCAAAGTCATCGACCTGCTGACGCCTTATGTCCAGGGCGGCAAGATCGGCTTGTTCGGCGGCGCCGGAGTCGGCAAGACGGTGCTCATCCAGGAGATGATCTACCGCGTCGCCAACAACCACGACGGCGTGTCGGTGTTCGCCGGGGTGGGGGAGCGCACCCGCGAGGGCAACGACCTGATCCAGGAGATGACCGAGTCCGGCGTCATCAAGCAGACGGCGCTGGTCTTCGGCCAGATGGACGAGCCGCCGGGGGTGCGCCTGCGGGTGGCCCTGTCAGCCTTGACGATGGCGGAGTACTTCCGCGACATCCAACACCAGGACGTGCTGCTGTTCATCGACAACATCTTCCGTTTCACCCAGGCCGGCTCTGAGGTTTCGACGCTGCTGGGGCGGATGCCCTCGGCGGTCGGTTACCAGCCGAACCTGGCGGACGAGATGGGCGAGCTGCAGGAGCGCATCACTTCGACCCGGGGTCACTCGATCACGTCGATGCAGGCCATCTACGTGCCGGCCGACGATTACACCGACCCGGCCCCGGCCACGACCTTCGCTCACCTGGACGCCACCACCGAGCTGTCGCGCGACATCGCCTCGCGCGGCCTTTACCCGGCGGTCGACCCGCTGGCCTCGACCTCGCGGATTCTGGACCCGCGGTATGTGGGCGAGGACCACTACGCCACCGCCACCCGCGTCAAGCAGATTTTGCAACGCAACAAGGAGCTCCAGGACATCATCGCCATCCTGGGCGTGGACGAGTTGTCTGAGGAAGACAAGATCGTTGTCAACCGGGCGCGGCGGATTCAGCAGTTCCTGTCCCAGAACACCTATATGGCCACCCAGTTCACCGGCGTCGAAGGTTCGACGGTGCCGCTGACAGAGACAATCGAGGCCTTCTCGCGGATCGCGGACGGCGAGTTCGACCACGTCGCCGAGCAAGCCTTCTTCAACATTGGCGGCCTGGAGGACCTCGAGCGCAACTGGGCCAGGGTGCAGCGGGAATTGAACTGACGTGGCTGAGCGACAACTGCGGGTGACGGTCGCGGACTGGGCGGGCCAGGTCTGGAGCGGCCAGGCGGACTTCTTCACCGCCCCCTTGGTCGACGGCGGGATCGGCATCTATCCGCGCCACGAGCCGCTGCTGGCGATCCTGCGCGAGGGCGACGTCAAGATTGTGCCGGCGGACGGCGCGCCGGATGTGCTGGTTCATGTGTCGGGCGGGTTCTTGTCTGTCGACTCCGATATTGTGACTGTGGTCGCGGACGACGCCCGGTTGTTGGCGCCCGCCAAGTGAGGTAGCCGAGCCGAGGGAGAACTGGAGGGACCGATGCCGCAGGCGCTGACCGTGGCTGTGGCGGCGGTGGTGGTGGCGGCGGTCGGGCTGCTCGGATTGGTCTGGTTGCGGTGGCTGTTCCTGCGTTCGCGCCCGGGGCACTTCCCGTGCGCGGTGGTCGAGGGCGAGGGCGCCGACAGGCGCGAACGCCTCGGCGTGGCGGCCTTCGGCCCGGGCGTCCTGGATTGGTTCGCGCGCGACTCGCTGCGGCTGGCGCCGACCCGGCGCTGGGCGCGGCCAGGCCTGACGATCAAAGCCCGCCCGCTCGAGGACGGCGCCCGGTCCGGCTGGCAGGTCGTCAATCTGACCTCGAACGGGGTCAGTTGCTTGCTGGTGATCTCACGTGGGGCCTCGGCCGGCCTGCTGTCCTGGATCGAGGCCGGCCCCAGCCGCTTGGATTCGCCGGCGTGAGCGCCGGGGCGGGGGGCCGGGGATGAGGCTGGTGGTGGCGCGCTGCGCGGTCGACTACTCGGGGCGCTTGGGGGCGCACCTGGAGCCGGCCAAGCGGCTGATCATGCTGAAGGCCGACGGCTCGGTCCTTGTCCACGCCGATGGCGGCTCCTACAAGCCGCTCAACTGGATGAATCCGCCTTGCAAAGTGGTCGAGTCGGCGCCCGAGCCGGCCGAGGCGCAGGCCGGTGTGACGGCGGTCTGGGAGGTCCGCCAACTGAAGACCGACGACCGCCTGCGCATTCAGTTGCACGAGGTCCTTGAGGACATCGAGGTCGAGTTGGGCGGCGAGCCGGGGCTGGTCAAAGACGGCGTCGAGGCCCATCTCCAGGCGCTGCTGGCCGAGCAGGTGGAACTGGTGGGGCCGGGTCTGAGGTTGGTCCGCCGGGAGTACGCCACCGCCATCGGACCGGTCGATTTGCTCCTGCGCGAGCCGGGCGGGGGCACTGTGGCCGTGGAAGTCAAACGGCGAGGCGACATAGATGGAGTAGAACAACTCAGTCGTTACGTGGAATTACTCAAACGCGACCCGTCTCTTTCGCCGGTCCGCGGCGTCCTGGCGGCGCAGGCGATCAAGCCTCAGGCGCAAGTGTTGGCGCAGGACAGAGGGCTGGACTGGTTGATTCTGGACTACGACGCGATGCGCGGGATGGACGACCCCTCGGCGCGGTTGTTCTAAATTTGGCAAAGTCGTGACACCGGCGGCCGGATTTGCGGCATCCTAGGGGGATCGTTTCGCTTCAAAGAGAACGCCACCCCAGGAGAGTTTTGGTGTCCGCTGCCGCAGCCACAAGTCCGTCATATTGGGTTTCGCCCATAACCTTCACGGCCTGCCCGATCGAGATTTGGTTCGACGATGACGCCGCCTCAGCCGCGGGGATGGGAATCTCGGCCCAGACGGCCAGCCTTGAGGCCCTGGGCGCCGCCGACGAGCCGACCTTGACGCTGGAGCCCTTCGATGAGATCGAATTGCCGCTGATCGAGGAAGTGGACGCCTGGCTGGCGGTCGAAGAACTCGAGGTCGAGGCTGCCCGGGCCGGCGGCGAACCGCCGTGGAGCGCCAAGGACGCGCCCGGCGGCGAGTCCGGCATCTCGCGGCCGGCCACCGTCTCGGCGGTGGCGGCGCTGCTGCTGGGCTTGGCCGTGGTCCATGGCCTCGGGGCGCTGGGGACGTTGTCATGGGGGCTGAACCAGAGCGGGATCGGCTCGGCGGTGATCGCCGGGGCGCTGGCGTTGACGGTTGGGATCGGCGAGGTTGTCTGCGCCGTCCAGGTCACCCGGGGCAAGTCCTGGGCGCGGGTCGGGGCGGCGGCCCTGGGCGGGCTGGTGCTGCTGTGGCTGACGATGGCGCCGTGGTCGCCGGGCACCTTGACGGTGGCCGTGTTCGCGGTCTGGCTGGTGATTGGCGCGCTCTTGGCGCATCCCCGGACCTCGCGTTTCTTGGCCGCCACGGCCTCGGCCAATTGACAACAGTCGGTAGCATGGCCGGATGCCAAAAGGATCGCGCCGGGCGCGGCGGCGGGCCGCGCCTCGCCGTCCGCTGGATCTAGCGCGGGCCCGCGGCGGCGCCCCGGCCCGGGCTTCGCTGCCGGACGGCCGCGAGTTCTTCGTCTCGCCGCCGTCGCCCAGCCCCAAGGCTTATGTCTGCCCCGGCTGCGGCGCCCCTGTCGCCCCCGGCCAGGTCCAAGTGACGGTCTGGGAGGCGGACTCGCTGCTTGGCGCGGACGCCGCCCTGGAGTTGCGGCGGCACTGGCATCTGGCCTGCTGGCGCGCCTTCGCCGTCTGATCCCGCCCGCCCCTGGCGCTGGCCGGGGCGGGGGCTACAACAGGTTCTTCAGGCCGGCGATGGCGGGGCCGAGTTGGCGTTGGCGGGTGAAGCGCTGGCCGAAGGCCAGCGCGGCGGCGGTCTGGGCGGGGGTCAGGCCCTGGGCCAAGGCGGCGGCCCGGCCGAAGGCGGCCGCGACCTCAGGAGCGGTCAGGGCCGCCACCGGCGCCCAAAGGGGATGGCCGTCGAGGACGCGCGAGGCGTCGGCCTCAGGTGGGTGGACCGACACGATCGGCTTGCCGAGGGCGGCGTACTCGAAGACCTTGCCGGTGGTGACATGGGGTCCGGCGTCGATCGCCAGCACCAGTCCGTCCAGCGCCGCGTAGAAGGCCGCGACCTCGCCCTTGGGCACCGGCCCCACGAACTCGACGCCATCGGGGCGGGCGGCCTCCAGCGCCGCGGCCGTCGGATCGCGGCGCTGGTCGGGCCGTCCCCCGAAGTAACCCAGATAACCGGCCACCACCAGCCGCGCGTCGGCGGGCGTCAGCCCGTCGGCCTTGGCCAGCCGCCAGCCCTCCAAGAGCTGCGCCACCGGCACCTTGGCGGTGATGGTCCCGAGGTAGCCAAAGGTCAGCGGGCGCCCGCCGCCACCGGCCCCCCCCGCGGGGCTGACGGCATCGGACGGCGTCGCGGGACTGGCGCTGCCCGAAGGCGCCGGCGGGGCCAACGACTCCGGGTCCCAACCGTTCGCCACCACCCGGAAACGGGCGGCGGCCTGCGGGTAGCGGGCGGCGTGCCACTCCAAGGTGGCCGGATTGACAAACCAAACCTGCGCCGCCGCCGCGATCAGCCGCCGCTCCCAACGCGCCTGGCGCGAGCGGTCGGGGAAGCGCTGCGCGCCGGTGAACTGGTCCAAAATCCACGAGTCGCGGTAATCGAGCACGTAGGGAACCGAAGCCCGGCGGTGGAAGCGGTAGGCGGCGGCGAAGGCCGCGAACGGGTTGCCGGAGGCCATGACCAGGTCGATCGGGCGGCGGCGGTGGAGTTCGGCCAGCGCCCCACGCAGCGTCTTCAGCCAGGTGGCGTAGCCGACCTCGGGGAAGACGGCCAATTCGTAGGCGACCCGGGCCTTGCGCCAGGCGCGCGGCCAGACGCGCCGCCGCAGCGGCCAAGTTGCCCGGTCTTGGTCGCGCAGCGGCCAGTCGAAGCGGGTGCGCAGGACCTCGACGCGCGGATCGACGCGGGCCTCCAGCGACTCGTCGGCGCCGGTGATGTCGGTGAAGACCCGGCGTTCGACGGTCAGGACGGTGACCGACCAGCCGGCCGCCGCCAGCGCGTTGGCGGTCGCCAGTTGGCGGTAGACGCCGCCGGAGCGCGAGGGCGGGAAGCCCCAGGCGATGTAGGCGATGTGCGGTTGGCGCGGCATTGACGGTGGCATCCTTTACGCTGAAGGGTCAGTTCATCGTAGTCGAAGGGTGTCCGATGCCGTCTTCGCCGGTTCGCCGGGCATGGTCCCAGTTGGCGCGGCGGCGCGACCGGTTGCCGCCGGCGGCGGACCGCGCGCTCGAGCGCTTGAAGTGGTCCGCCCGCCGCCCGCCGGCCGGACTTGAGCTGGCCCCCCGGGTCAACGGCCCGGCGCCGCGCCTGCTCATCGGCCCCACCAATTTCGCGGGCCAGGGACGGGCGTGGGCGCGGGCGTGGGGCGACCGCGGCCCGGGCACCGGCGCCAACTGGGCCTTCAGCGCCGACCCGAAATTCGGTTACGAGGCCGACTACTCCCAGCCGATCAGCGTCAACGCCGCGCCCAGAGCCTTCCAGGCGCGCCAGTTCGAGCGTGTCGTCAGCCAGTTTGAGGCTGTTGTGATCGAGTCCGGGCGGCCGCTTTTCGGCCGCCTTTTCGGCTATTCGGCGCTGGCCGAGGCTGAGGCCCTGGCGGCGGCGGGCCTGGCGGTGGCGGCGCTCTGGCACGGCTCGGACATCCGTCTGCCCAGCCAGCACGCCGCCGCGCACGCGCTCAGCCCCTACGCCCTGCCGGCGCTGCGGGCGCGGGCGGCCGAGTTGGAGGCGACCGCCCGGCGCCACCGGCGCGCCTTTGGCCAGGGCCGCTGGCCGCAGTTGGTGTCCACGCCCGATCTTCTGGACCAGGTCGCGGGCGCCGCCTGGTGCCCGGTGGTGGTGGCGCCAGAGATCCTGGCGGCCGGGCGCGAGGCCCGGCCGGTCCTGACCGGCGGCCCGCCCAGGGTGGTCCACGTGCCCTCCAACCCGCTGCTCAAGGGCACCGAGCTGATCGAGGCGCCGCTGCGCCGCCTGGCCGAGGCCGGCCGCGTCGAATACATCCGGGCGGAGAACCTGCCCGCCGCCGAGGTCCGGCGCCTGTACGCCCGCGCCGACGTGGTGGTCGACCAGTTCCGGCTGGGCATTTACGGGGTGGCGGCGGCCGAGGCGTTGGCCTTGGGACGCCTGGTGGTGTCCGATGTCGACCAGTCGGTCCGGCGGGCCGTGGCAGCGGGCACGGGGTTGGCTTTGCCGATCGAACAAGCCGCCGCCGCCGATTTGGAAGCCCGTTTGGAGGCGATCATCGCCGACCCGGCGCCCTTCCGGGAATTGGCGGCGGCCGGCCCGGCCTTCGCCCGGGCGGTCCATTCCGGGGAGAGCTCGGCGGCGGCGCTGGCGGCGGCGCTGGGGGCCGGCCAGGCGGCATCGGCGGTGGGGGAGGACCAAGCCGGCCGGAAGCGTGGCGCCGCCTGAGGCGGTGGCGCTTGGGATAGTCTGGTGCGCGGCCCGATGGCCGACACGGCGACAAGACGGGGAGACAACAGCAGTGGGATTTTTGGCCGCGCCCAGCGCGGACGTGGACGAGCGCGCCATCATCGGTGACGGCTCGAAAATCTGGCACCTGGCGCAGGTGCGCGAGGACGCCCAGGTGGGGCGCGATTGCGTGATCGGGCGCGGGGCTTACATAGGCGCCGGGGCGCGCTTGGGCGACAACTGCAAGGTGCAGAATTACGCCCTGGTCTACGAGCCGGCCAGCCTGGCCGACGGCGTCTTCGTGGGCCCGGCGGCGGTCCTGACCAACGACACCTATCCCCGGGCGATCAACCCGGACGGATCGCTCAAGGGCGGCGACGATTGGGAACACGTCGGCGTGCGCGTCGAGCGCGGCGCCTCGATCGGGGCGCGGGCGGTCTGCGTCGCGCCGGTGGTGATCGGCGCCTGGGCGACGGTCGCCGCCGGGGCCGTGGTGGTCAAGGATGTGCCGGCGCACGCGCTGGTGGTGGGCGTGCCCGCGCGCCAGGTGGGCTGGGTCGGCCGGGCCGGCCGGCCGCTGGCGCGCGAGGGCGAGGCCTGGGTCTGCCCGGCCACGGGTCAGCGTTATGAAACGGTCGGGGACACGATTCGAGAACTGGAGGCATGATGAGCGAGGAGTTCATTCCGGCGGCCAAGCCGATCATCGGGGACGAGGAGCGGGCGGCGGTCGACCGGGTGCTGCGCGGCGGCATGATCGCCCAGGGGCCCGAAGTCGCGGCTTTTGAGCGCGAGTTCGCGGACGCCCTGGTGGGCGGGCGCGAATGCGTGGCCGTCTCATCCGGCACGGCCGGGCTGCACCTGGGGTTGCTGGCGGCAGGGATCGGCCCCGGGGACGAGGTCATAGTGCCCTCCTTCACCTTCGCCGCCACCGCCAACTCGGTGGCTCTGACCGGCGCCCGGCCGGTCTTCGCGGACATCGACCC
Organism: Bifidobacteriaceae bacterium; assembly: GCA_031278655.1. GTDB lineage: Bacteria > Actinomycetota > Actinomycetes > Actinomycetales > WQXJ01 > JAIRTF01. The sequence goes on along the minus strand of JAITJZ010000001.1, from coordinate 8,569 downwards.
GGACTACTTCTGCCTCGACCCGGCCAGCGTCGAGGCCGCCGTCACAGGGCGGACCAAGGCCATCATGCCGGTCCACCTTTACGGCCAGCCGGCCGACATGGCGGCGCTGGGGGTGATCGCCGAGCGTCACGGGCTGGCCCTGTTCGAGGACGCCGCCCAGGCGCACGCCGCCCATTTCCAGGGCCGGCCGGTCGGCGCCTTTGGCGCCTTCGCCATGTTCTCGCTCTATCCGACCAAGAACATGACCTCCGGCGAAGGCGGCATGGTCGCCTGCGCCACCGCCGGCCTGGCCCGAGGCGTGCGCTTGCTGCGCAATCAGGGCATGGAGAAGCAGTACGCCAACGAGGTCATCGGCCTGAACGAACGCATGACCGACATCCACGCGGCCATCGGCCGCGAGCAGTTGCGCAAGCTGGCGGGTTGGACGGCTCAGCGCCAAGCCAACGCCGCCTTCCTGGACGCGAACCTGGAGGGAGTGGTGACGCCGCCGGTCAGACCGGGCTCGACCCACGTCTACCACCAGTACACCATCCGTGTGGGCGAGGACCGCGACGGCCTGGTCCGGGCTCTGCGCGAGGAGCACCGGATCGGCAGCGGCGTCTACTACCCGATCCCCAACCACCAACTGTCCTCCCTGGCCAAGTACGCGCCCGGCCTGGAGTTGCCTGAGACGGCGCGGGCCGCGGCCGAGGTAGTCTCCCTGCCGGTGCACCCCTCGCTCGGCCAGGCGGACCTGGAGCGGATCGCCGGCGCCGTCAACGCGCTGGCCAGGGCGGGGGCCTGAGATGGCCGACCTGCGGGCCGGAGTGATCGGCATCGGGTCGATGGGTCGCCACCACGCCCGCATCCTCAGAGAGATGGAGGGCGTCGAACTGGTGGCGCTGGCCGACCCGGGCGGCGACCGTTTCAACGTCGCCCGCGAGTTGCCCGTCGGCCGGTCGGTCGCGGACCTGATCGCGGCCGGGCTGGACCTGGCGGTGGTGGCCGTGCCGACCACGCTTCATGAGGAAGTCGGCCTGGCTCTGGCCGAAGCGAAAGTGGCCACCATGTTCGAAAAGCCGGTGGCGGCATCGGCGGCGGCGGCGTTGAGGCTGTGCGAGGCCTTCGACCAAGCCGGCGTGCTGGCCTGCGTGGGCCACGTCGAGCGTTTCAACCCGGCCATCTCGGAAATGCGAGCGCGGCTGCGGCGGGGCGAACTGGGCGATGTCTACCAAGTGGCGACCAGGCGCCAGGGGCCGTTCCCGGCCCGGATCGCGGACGTGGGCGTGGTCAGGGACCTGGCCACCCATGACATCAACTCCAGTCAGTGGCTGGCCGACTCGGACTACGCCATGGTCAGCGCCCAGGTGAGCCACCGCGCGCTGCGCGAACACGAGGACATGGTGTTGATCACCGGCCGGATGGCGAACGGCGTGCTGGTCAACCACATCGTCAACTGGCTCTCGCCGATGAAGGAGCGGGTGACGATCGTCACCGGCGAGCGCGGCGCCTTGGTGGCCGACACGGCGGCGGTGACTTTGACGTTCTGGGCCAACGGCTCGGTGCCGACCGAATGGGAGCAGTTGCGCCAATTCCGCGGCGTCTCCGAGGGCGACACCACCCGCTACGCCATCCAGACCCGCGAGCCGCTGAAAGCCGAGGACGAGGCTTTCCGCGACGCCGTGCTGGGGGTGCGGGCGGAGGCCATATCACTGGCCGACGGCTATAAGACGTTGCTGGCCGCGGAGGCGGCGTTGGAGGCGGCGGCTTCGGGGCAAACCGTGCATCTGTGAGAGGACCTCCCCCATGAGACCGAGGCCGGACCTGGCTCGCGGGCTGACCTACTGGTCAGCGGTGGCTGGCGGGTTCGTCGTCAGCCTGGTGGCGACCATCGCCGACCGCTCGCTGCTGGCCCCCGACTCGCTGTTCTATTACGCCCGGGCGCTGGTCTACGCCGGCCTTGGCCGCCAAGAGGCGTTCGAGTTGGCCAACGCGGCCGGGGCGCCCATCCACGCGCGCGTGCCTTCAGTCGAGCGCATGTTCGATTGGAACCTGGTTGAGCCGCGCGTTGTTCTGTCGGCTCTGAGCGCGCCTTTTGTGCGCCCGCTCGGGTGGCAGGGCCTGACGGTGGTCTCGATCGGCGCGGCGGCGCTGTTCTATGGCCTCATGGCCTGGGCCGTGCGCAGGCGCTACGGCGCGCTGGTGGGCGTGGCCGTGATGGCGCTGATCCTGGCCGGGCGCACCTGGTTCTTCTTCGCCGCCGCCGCCCTGACGGAGTCTTTGAGCGCGCTGCTGTTCGCCGTCGCCCTGGGGGCCGCTTGGCGCTGGCGGCGGGCGCACGGCCGGGGCCAGCCCAGCCCGCCCGGCCGCCGGGGCCCCGGCGCCTGGGGCTGGCGCTGGCGCGGGCGCGGGCGCTGGGGCTGGTTGGCTGTCATGGCCGGCGCCACGGCGCTGTTCGCCTTCACCCGCCAGGCCATGTTGATCCCGGCCGGCGCCTTGGCGGCGGCCTGGCTGGGCGAATGGGCGCGGACCAAGCGGGCGCGCAACTCCTGGCTGACGCCGGCGGGAGTGATCGTTGGCGTCAGCGCCGCCTGCCAAGCCATCCAGTTGGCGGTCTACCCCTACAGCCCGGCCGAGGAATGGCGCTCCCAGACCGGCACGGCCGAGGGCGCCGCCGACCCGTGGGACTACCTGATGCGAGGGTTGCAGGTGGTTAGGGACGGCCTTAGCGGGTGGGTCACGACCGATCCGGCCATGGCCGCCGCCGCCCTCTTGTTGGGCCTTGGCCTGGTGGTCTGCTGGTGCCGGGTCGAGGCCCACCTGGCCGCGGGCGCGCTGGCTGGCGGCCTGGTCTACCATCTCGCCAACGGCGCCACCGGCACCGGCCTGCGCTATTGCCAGCCCGGTTGGGCCGCGTACATCCTGGTCATAGCCGCGCTGTTGGCGTGGTTCGGGCGCAAGGGGCAGGGCTCGGCCGCGCTCGCCCCCACCGCCGATGCCGCCGCCCGGGCCAACGTCTCGCCGCCGTCGGTTTCGCCGCCCGTCGCGTCGCCAGTTCCCGATGCCGTCTCCCGGGCCAACGTTTCGCCGCCCGTCGCGCCGTCGGTCGCGCCGTCGGTCGCGCCGTCGGTCCCGCCGCCGCTTCCCGATGCCGCCTCGGCCGGCAAGGAGCGAGCGCCGGGCGTCCAGCCGGGCGCGCCTGGCGCGCGCCGAGGCGGGCGGGCCTGGCTGCGCGAATGGGGGCCAGCCGCCTGGCCCTGCCTGATGGCGGCCGCCTTCAGCACCACGACCTACTTCTTCCCCGGCGCCAACGGCAGCTACGGCATGCAGGCGGGGCTGGCCGCCGGCATCGGCTGGCAGATCAGCCAGGGCCGCGCCCTCTACACCGAGGTCTGGGAGAACAAAGGGCCGCTCTACTACCTGATCGACGCCCTCGGCGTGACCCTGAACTACTGGCACGGCATCTATCTGCTGGAAGTGGTGGCGCTGGTGGCGACGGCGATCCTGATGCGGCAGATCGCCCGGCTGTGGCTGGGGCCGAGGCTGGCGGCCGTGGCCGCCTGCCTCGGCCTGGCGATGCTGGGCGGGACACTTGTGGGCGGCAACCTGGTAGAGGAATGGGCCATGCCGGCCCTGGCGGCGGCCGCCCTGGTGACGGCCAAGGCGATGCTGGAACCAGGCCGGCGCCCGGTCCGGCGAGGTGTCGTCCTGGGCCTGGCGGTCGGTTGGACGCTGGCGCTGCGGCCGAATCTGGCCGCCTTCGCGGCCGTGGCCGCCCTGGGCCTGGCCGTCTACTGGGCCAGGGGCCGCCGTTGGCGCCCGCTCATCCAATTGGCGGGCACGGCCCTGGCCGCCTGCGCAGCCTTCCTCGCCGCCCTGGCGCTCTGGCTGGCCAGCCGGGGCGCCCTGGGCGCCGCCTGGCGGGCGGCCTACGGGGACGTGGTGCATTGGGATTACTCCCCGGCCGAGCGCCGGGTCAACGCTCTCACCATGGTGTCGCACCTGATCACCGGCGGCGGCCTGGTGGTGCTGAGCCTGTTCGCGGTGGCGGCGGCGGCGCTGGTGGTGCGGCGCGCCTGGGCGGCTGCGGCCGGGCTCGACGCCCGCCCGTCGCTGCTGAGCGCGCCCCGGCGCTGGGTCACATTGGTGACGGCCCTGGGTTTGGCCGCCAACCTGGCGGCGAACCTCGTCTCCGGCAATCCCGACCGCAACTACATGATGACCTTCGTGCCGCTGGCGGCCTGGCCCACCGCCTACATGATGGCCAAGGCCATCCAGGGCCTGCGGGTCGGCTTCGGCGCGCGGGCCGGAGCGGCCAAGACGGTGGCGGCGGTCAGCGCCCTGGCCCTGGCGGCCACCGCCGTGGGGCCAAGCATAGCCTGGGGCCGCAGCGCCTTCTGGGCCCCGAACGACGCCTCGCGGCGGGTCGACGCGGTGGCGGCGCTGTTGGACGCCGAATCCGGCCCCGAGGACCAGGTGGCGCTGATCGGCCTGCCGGCGCCGTCCTACTACGCCGCCCGGCGGGCCCAAGCCATGACCCGCTCGTACGACCCGATGTCCACCTTCGCCCCGGACTTCCACCGGGAATGGAGCGACGGCCAGGCCCGGGACCTGTTGAAGGGGCAGGCCGATCTGATCGTCTTCGGCTCTCAGGCCTCGGCCGAGGGCTGGTTGGAGCGCACCATCAGCCCGGAGCTGGGCCAGGCTGTGCGGGCCATGCTGGAGCGGGACTACCGCCCGGTCTCCGCCGAAGGCGCCTGGGCGGCCTACAAGCGCGTCTGACCAGCCGGTTGACCCCAAGCCCGGCCGCCGTCCGCCCAGGACTAAGGCTGAGCCTGAGCCTTAGCCTCAGCCTCACGCCGTCGGCCGGTCAGGGCGCCCCACCAGCGGGCCAGGCCCCACTTCGTCACCAGCCACATGGCCTCGCGCACAATCGACCCGCTCATCTTCGAGACGCCGGCCTCGCGTTCGGGGAAACTGATCGGGACCTCGACAACGCGCGCCCCGGCGCGCCGCGCCGCCCGGGTCATGTCGACCTGGAAGGCGTAACCATGGGCCTGGACGCCGTCCAGGCCGAGCGCGCGCAGCAGCGACGCCCGGTAGACACGGAAGCCGGCGGTGGCGTCCTTGACGCCAAGGCCCAGCATGACCGAGACATAAAAGTTGCCGCCGCGCGAGAGCCACTGGCGCCGCCTCGGCCAGTTGACCACCTCGCCGCCCTTGACCCAGCGCGAGCCGATCGCCAGATCGGCCCCCGAATCGACGGCCGCCAGCAGCGACGGCAGCTGCTCGGGGCGGTGCGAGCCGTCGGCGTCCATCTCGACCAGGGGGTCGAAACCGCCTTCCAAACCCCAGGCGAAGCCCGCCAGATAGGCCTTGCCCAGGCCCTCCTTGGCGACCCGGTGCAAAACGTGGATGTGATCGTCGGCGGCGGCGGCGGCATCGGACCACTCACCCGTGCCGTCCGGGCTGGCGTCATCGGCCACCAAAACATGCGCCGCTGGGACCGCGCGGCGCAACCGCGCGACCACGCCCGGCAGCGACTGACGCTCGTTGTAAGTGGGGATGATGACCAAGGCGGGCACCTAGGCACGCTACCAGACCGGGCGCGGCGGGCTGGTCGGACGGCCGGCGGCGGCCCTGGCTGGTAGCCTTTCCGGCGTGTACAAGGGGCTCAGGGTTGGGGTCGTTGTGCCGGCCTACAAGGAGGCCGATCACATCGAGAAAGTCATCTCCACAATGCCGGAACTGGTCGACCGGATCGTGGTCGTGGACGACGCCAGCCCCGACCGCACCGGCGATGCCGCCCGGGCGGCGGCCGACGCGCGCACCGAGGTCATCACCCACGAGGTCAACCAAGGGGTCGGCGGGGCGATCGTGACCGGGCACCGGCGGGTGATCGAGCAGGGCCTGGACGTCTCCGTGGTGATGGCCGGCGACGCCCAAATGGACCCCGCGCACCTGCCCAAACTGCTCGACCCGATCGCCGAGGACGGCGTCGGCTTCACCAAGGCGAACCGCTTCTACTCATCGACGTCCTTCGAGGGCATGCCGCGCCACCGCATCTTCGGGAACATGATCCTGACCATCCTGACCAAGGCCGCCTCCGGCTATTGGAACCTGGTCGACCCCCAGAACGGCTACACCGCCTGCTCCACGGAAGTGCTCCGCCGCCTGCCCCTGGCCAAGCTCCACCGCCGCTACGACTTCGAGAACGACCTGCTGATCTGGTTGAACATCGCCGATGTGCGCGCCCGCGACGTCAACATCCCGGCCGTTTACGGCGGCGAGACCTCGACCATGAACCTGACGCGGGTGGCGCCCAGGATCATGTGGACGCTGATCACCGGCGGCTGGCGGCGGCTGTGGCGCAAATACATCCTGTGGAGTTTCTCCCCGATCGCATTGCTGCTGCTGGCGGGGCTGGCGTTGACGGTCTTCGGCCTGGCGGTGGGCGCCTGGGCGACGGTCTGGTCGCTCAGCCACGGGGTTTCGGCCTCGACCGGGACCTGGCTTTTGGGGGTGGCGCCGGCGATGGTCGGGATTCAGTTCTTGGTTCAGGGCTTGGTCCTGGACATACAGGCGACCCCGAAGTAGCCCGATGCCGTCCGCGCAGTTCGGCTGGTTGCGCCGGTTGGCGTTGTTCGGCTTGGTCGGGGCCGCCAGCGCGGCCGTCGACTTTGGCGTCTTCATGGCTTTGACCTGGGTGGGCCTGGTCGAGTGGGCGGCGACGGCGATCAGCTTCTTGACCGCCTTCGCTGTCAACTATCGGGGCAACCGCGATCTGGTCTTCCGGGCTGGGGCGGTGCCGGGCGCCATCGGGCGCTATGTGGTCCTGGTGGCCTGCAACTGGGTCGGCTCGACCGCCTTGGTGGCCGCGCTGGCCTGGTCGGGGCTGCCCGGCTGGGCGGCGAAGCTGATCTCGATGGCGCTGGTGGCGGCGGTCAACTTTGTCGCCCTGCGCAACTGGGTCTTCAAACGCCCGGCCTGACGTTCCCATCTTGGCCGCGGAGTTCGCCCGCGGCCGGCGGCCTGGGGCCCGGTGGCCGAGGCCCGGGGGCCGGCTAGACGGTGCGGGCGTTGTCGGCGGCCTCGTGGACCAGTTCTGGCAGGTCGCCGGCGAAGACGCGCTTGATGACGGACAGGGTGAAGCCTTCGGCTGTGGCGCGCGGCACATGCGAGGCCCAGTCCTAGGTTGTTGGAGGGCAGGCATCAGCCGGGCTGTGGGACGGGCTGGCGCGGCTGGCCGATGCCGAGGGGGTTCGAGCCCAGCCGGGTGGCGCACCCCGCCACCGGCGGCGGCTCAGTACAGCGCCTCTACGCGTGCAAAAAACTCTGAGGCACGGACCCCCGCCACACAGGCATCAACCCTGAGTCTTGTCGCGATATTGACATGACCCCAACCATCCGCTAAGTTCGCCGCTGCGGATCCCTGAATGAAGGGGTCTTTCCGATTGAGAGGAGACCCATGAAGAAGGAGTTTGCGGCTCCGCTTGTCGGTTTGTCCGTCGCGGTCGGGGGTGCTGTCCTGCCAGGCGCTTCTGCTCAAGCGGCACCGAGCTATTCGCATCTCACCAGTACCAAAGCGAAGAGCACCGGAACCAGTTGGCTCGGCCACGCGGGCTACAAGGGCAACAACCGCTGGAGCCTCGCGGCCCGCGCGAGGAACGGCGGCTGGTCCATTAACGACCTTTGCTATGCCACAGTTGGTGCCTGGTACTGACACGGTGCCGCGACGAGGTTCGCTACACCAAGGCCCTCGGTCGCGCCACACCCTAAGCGTGACTCTACGTGTGCTTGTGTGCGTCGGGACCGGGGTCTTGGCTGCCTGCAGCGACTCCCCCGGCGCGGGTACCGCTTCCGGCCCTGATGTGGCTTCCATCGTTGAGGCAACCCCGGGCACCGGGGAAGTCACGATTGATCCAGGTGATGCCTTCGGGGAATCGCCAGACTTTTCTGGGCCCTGGGCTGACGATTTCCGACAATTCTATCTTGGTGCCGATGAAACTGGGAGACGCATTCTTTCTGACGGCGTGATCACTGAGCAAGAGTATCTCGACATCGTGGCGAGGATTGATGAGTGTTTCGAGGCCAGAGGGTACCTCGTCGAACGAGGGGTCGATGGTCGCATGTCAGTTGAGGATACTCGAAAACGCGGCGAGAACGCTCCCATCGCCGAGGATGCGCGAACCTGCCAAGGCATTGGCGGCGGCATTGACCAGCTATACCTCGACATGCGACGGAATCCAGATAATTCTGACATGGATGAATTGATGGCAGCATGTTTGGCCAGGGGAGGGCTGGTCGATGCTTCCTTTACGAAAAATGACTATATAGCGGCTATGGAGGGCGCCGATCTGCCGTGGTCGGGGGATGACCCCGTCTTTCAAGCCTGCTTGGCTGATCCCCTCGGCCTAGTTCCCGATCAATGAGCCGCCTGCGGTGGCGCCCGAGGAAGTGTATGGCGGTCGTTCTAGTTTCATGCTTGGTCGGAAGCTCGGCGGGAGCGACCGCCTTCTTTCTCCACCTGAGCAGGTCATCGCCACCCACGCTCGAAGAGTCGCAGGAGCTTACCAGCATGCCGGTCTCG
>JAITJZ010000153.1 GCA_031278655.1 Bifidobacteriaceae bacterium | reverse complement strand
GACATAACCCCGCACACATTGACCCCCGCGCAAACTTGCGCGGGGTTACGTCACCAGCCCACCAGCACACGCGCCCGCCCAAGCCCCTGACCTGCGGCTACGCCGAGCCCGGCGCGCGGCCGGGGCCGGAGCCGTGACATAACCCCGCACACATTGACCCCCGCGCAAACTTGCGCGGGGTTATGTCACCAGCCCACCAGCACGCCAGCACACGCGGGCGGCGGCGGGGTCAGTCTTGGTAGCTCTCGAAGCCGAAGGCGTCCAGGTCGTCGATGACGACGGACTCGGCGCCCAGCGGCGGATAATCGATCTCCTCGTAGCCGTAGGCCGGGTACAACTCGGCCTTGGCCTCCTCGGTCGGCTCGACAACCACGTGACGGTAGCGCGGCAGGCCGGTCCCGGCCGGGATCAGCTTGCCGATGATGACGTTTTCCTTCAGGCCCAGCAGCGGGTCCTGCTTGCCGGAGATGGCGGCCTCCGTCAGCACCCGAGTCGTCTCCTGGAAGGAGGCGGCCGACAGCCACGAATCCGTGGCCAGCGAAGCCTTGGTGATGCCCATCAGCTCCGGGCGCCCCTGGGCGCCCCGCCCGCCCTCAGCCAGAATCCGCCGGTTCTCATCCTCGAACTTGTCACGGGTGACCAGTTCGCCCGGCAACAGCGTGGTGTCGTTCGGCTCCAGGACGGTGACCCGGCGCAGCATCTGGCGCACAATGACCTCAATGTGCTTGTCATGGATGTCAACGCCCTGCGACCGGTAGACGTTCTGGACCTCCTGGACCAGATGCTCCTGAGCCTTGCGGGCGCCCTGCACGCGCAGGACCTTCTTCGGGTCGACAGCGCCCACGGTCAGCGGCGCGCCGACTTCGACATGCCCGCCGTCCTCGATCTTCAGCCGCTGACGCTTGGAGACAAGATAGATCTTCTCCTCCGAGCCGTCATCGGGAATGATCACCAGTTGGCGCAGCCGCTCCGAATCATCGATCTTGATCCGGCCGGAAGCCTCAGCGATGGGCGCCTCGCCCTTGGGCGTGCGCGCCTCGAACAGCTCCTGGACGCGGGGCAGACCCTGGGTGATGTCATCGGCCGCCGCCACACCGCCGGTGTGGAAGGTCCGCATCGTCAACTGCGTGCCGGGCTCGCCGATCGACTGCGCGGCGATGATCCCCACCGCCTCGCCGATGTCCACCAGCTTGCCGGTGGCCAGCGAGCGCCCGTAGCACATGGCGCAGGTCCCGACCCGCGACTCGCAGGTCAGCACCGAACGGACCTTGACCTCGCGCACGCCGGCCTCGATCAGCCGGTCGATCAGCACGTCGCCGGCGTCCGTCCCGGCCTCGCCCAGCACATTGCCGTCGCCGTCCTCGACATCGGTCGCCAGCGTCCTGGCGAAGACCGAGGTCTCCACCTTGACGTGACGCCGCAGGGCGCCGTCCGGGCCTTCCTCCGCGATCGGCAGGGTCAGGCCGCGCTCGGTGCCGCAGTCTTCCTCGCGCACGATGACGTCTTGAGAGACATCGACCAGGCGCCGGGTCAGGTAGCCGGAGTCGGCAGTCCTCAGGGCCGTGTCCGCCAGGCCCTTGCGGGCCCCGTGGGTGGCGATGAAGTACTCGACCACCGACAAGCCCTCACGGTAGTTGGACTTGATCGGACGCGGGATGATCTCACCCTTCGGGTCGGCCACCAGGCCGCGCATGCCGGCGATCTGACGGACCTGCATCCAGTTGCCGCGGGCCCCGGATGAAACCATCCGGTAGACGGTGTTGCGCTCCGGGAAGTTCTCCCGCATGGCTTTGTCAACCTCGTCGGTCGCCTTGGTCCAGATCTCGATCAACTCGTGACGGCGTTCCTCATCGGTGATGAGACCGTCCTCGTACTGCTCCTGGACCGCCTCGGCCTTGGCCTCGTAGCGGTTGAGGATCTCCGGCTTGGATGCCGGCGCGACCACATCGGTGAAGGAGATGGTCACCCCAGAACGGGTGGCCCAGCGGAAGCCCGCCTCCTTCAAGGCGTCCAGCGAGGCGGCGACCTCGACCTTGGGATACTTCTCGGCCAGGTCGTTGACGATCGCGGACAGGCGTTTCTTGTCCACCATCTCATTGACATAGGGGTAGTCGACCGGCAGGGCGTCGTTGAACAACGTCCGGCCCAGGGTGGTCTCCAGGTCGATCGGCTGGCCGTCGATGTGACCCTCGGGCGGCGTGAAGCCCTCGGGGAAGACCAAGTCCTCCATCCGGATGGTGACCTTGGCCCCCAAAGCCAACCCGGCGGCATCGTACGCCATGATGGCCTCCGCGGGCGAGGCGAACCGGCGCCCCTCCCCCTTGGCCCCATCGATCTCGGTCGTCAGGTGGTTGATGCCGATGATCATGTCCTGGGTCGGGATGGTGACCGGGCGGCCGTCGGACGGCTTCAGGATGTTGTTCGAGGACAGCATCAGAATCCGGGCCTCGGCCTGGGCCTCGGCGGACAACGGCAGGTGCACGGCCATCTGGTCGCCGTCGAAGTCGGCGTTGAAGGCCCCGCAGACCAGCGGGTGCAGGTGGATGGCCTTGCCCTCCATCAACTGCGGCTCGAAGGCTTGGATGCCGAGGCGGTGCAAGGTCGGGGCGCGGTTGAGCAGCACCGGGTGTTCGGTGATGACCTCTTCGAGCACATCCCAAACCACGGCGTCCTGGCGTTCCACCATCCGCTTGGCGTTCTTGATGTTCTGCGAGTGGTTCAACTCGACCAGGCGCTTCATCACGAAGGGCTTGAACAGCTCCAGGGCCATGGTCTTCGGCAGCCCGCACTGATGCAGTTTCAAGGTCGGCCCCACAACGATCACCGAACGCCCGGAATAGTCGACCCGCTTGCCCAGCAGGTTCTGGCGGAAACGCCCCTGCTTGCCTTTGAGCATGTCGCTGATCGACTTCAGCGCCCGGTTGCCGGGGCCTGTCACCGGCCGGCCGCGCCGGCCGTTGTCGAACAGCGAGTCGACGGCCTCTTGCAGCATCCGCTTCTCGTTGTTGACAATGATCTCCGGCGCGCCCAAGTCAAGCAGCCGCTTCAAGCGGTTGTTGCGGTTGATGACCCGGCGGTAGAGGTCGTTCAGGTCGGAGGTGGCGAAGCGACCGCCGTCCAACTGGACCATGGGGCGCAGATCGGGCGGGATGACCGGGATGCACTCCAGGACCATCGCGTCCGGCTGGTTCTCGGTCTGCAAGAAGGCGTTGACCACGCGCAGGCGTTTCAGCGCCCGCGTCTTGCGCTGACCCTTGCCGTTCTTGATGATCTCGCGCAGCGAGGTCGACTCGGCCTCCAGGTCGAAGGTCCGCAGGCGGCTCTGGATCGCCTCGGCGCCCATGGAGCCCTTGAAGTAGGAGCCGAAGCGGTCCTGCATCGAGCGGTACAACAGCTCGTCGCCCTCAAGATCGGCCACCTTCAGGTTCTGGAACCTCTCCCAGACGCGGTCGATCCGCTCCAGGTCTTTCTCGGCCCGCCGCCTGATGGCGGCCATCTCGCGTTCGGCCGAGTCGCGCAGGCGCCGCTTGGCGTCGGCTTTGGCCCCGGCCGCCTCGAGCGCGGCCAGATCGGCCTCCAGGCGCTGCGCGCGAGCCTCGATCTCCACATCCCTGTCGGTGGCGATCTTCTTCTTGTCTAACTCTGTCTCATTGGCCAAGGATTCGAAGTCCGCCTGGCGGCCTTCCACGTCCACGTCTGTGATCATGTAGGCGGCGAAGTAGATGACCTTCTCCAGGTCCTTCGGGGCCAGATCCAGCAGGTAGCCGAGGCGCGAGGGCACGCCCTTGAAGTACCAGATGTGGGTGACGGGCGCGGCCAGCTCAATGTGGCCCATCCGCTCGCGGCGGACCTTTGAGCGGGTGACCTCGACGCCGCAGCGCTCGCAGATGATGCCCTTGAAACGGACCCGCTTGTATTTGCCGCAGGAGCATTCCCAATCGCGGGTCGGCCCAAAGATCTTCTCGCAGAACAAGCCTTCCTTCTCCGGCTTGAGGGTGCGGTAGTTGATCGTCTCGGGCTTCTTGACCTCGCCGTGCGACCAACTGCGGATGGAGTCCGCCGTCGCCAGGCCGATCTTGATTTCGTCGAAAATGTTGACGTCGAGCAAGTCAGTCCCTGCTTCCTTTCAGACTTTCAGATCAGATCTCGTCAATCGATGAGGCGTCGGGCCGGCGGGCCAGGTCAATGCCGAGTTCTTCGGCCGCCCGGTAAACCTCGTCGTCCGAGTCGCGCATCTCAATGGTGGTGCCGTCGGCTGACATCACATCCACCGACAGGCAGAGCGACTTCATCTCCTGCATCAACACCCGGAAGGACTCCGGTATGCCCGGATCGTGGACGTTTTCGCCCTTGACGATAGCCTCGTAGACCTTGACGCGGCCAACCACGTCATCGGACTTGATGGTCAGCAACTCCTGGAGGGCGTAAGCGGCCCCGTAAGCCTCCAACGCCCAGACCTCCATCTCGCCGAAGCGCTGGCCGCCGAACTGCGCCTTGCCGCCCAACGGCTGCTGCGTGATCATCGAGTAGGGTCCGGTCGAGCGGGCGTGAATCTTGTCGTCCACCAGGTGATGCAGCTTCAAGATGTACATCTCGCCTACGGCCACCGGCTCCGGGAACGGCTCGCCGGAACGGCCGTCGAACAAGATGGCCTTGCCGTCCTGGTCGATCAGCCGCTGACCGTCCCGGTTCGGGATGGTGGCCTGGAGCAGGCCGGTCAGCTCGTCCTCGCGCACGCCGTCGAACACCGGCGTGGCGATCGGCTGGCCCGGCTGGCCCTCCAGGGCGGCGGCCGTCAAACGTTTGGCCCAGGCGACGCTGGCGTCATCGACTTTCCAACCCTGCGACGCGATCCAGCCCATGTGCAGTTCCAGGACCTGCCCAACATTCATGCGCCCGGGCACGCCCAGGGGGTTCAAGATGACGTCCACCGGCGAGCCGTCGGCCAGGAAGGGCATGTCCTCCTGCGGCAGGATCTTCGAGATGACGCCCTTGTTGCCGTGGCGGCCGGCCAGTTTGTCGCCGTCGGTGATCTTGCGCCGCTGGGCGATGTGCACGCGCACAACCTGGTTGACCCCGGGGGCCAGCTCGTCGCCATCGTCGCGGGAGAACTCCTTGACGCCGATCACCGTCCCGGACTCGCCGTGCGGCACCTTCAGCGATGTGTCGCGGACCTCGCGCGCCTTCTCCCCGAAGATCGCGCGCAACAGCCGCTCCTCCGGCGTCAGCTCGGTCTCGCCCTTGGGCGTCACCTTGCCGACCAGCACGTCACCGGCCTGGACCTCGGCCCCGATCCGGATGATGCCGCGTTCGTCCAGGTCAGCCAGGGATTCCTCGGAGGCGTTGGGAATGTCCCGGGTGATCTCCTCCGGACCCAGTTTGGTGTCGCGGGCGTCGACCTCATGCTCCTCGATGTGGATCGAAGACAGCACGTCGTCTTGGACCAGGCGCTTCGACAGGATGATGGCGTCCTCGTAGTTGTGGCCCTCCCAGCTCATGAAGGCCACCCTCAGGTTGCGCCCCAGGGCCAGTTCGCCGCGGTCGGTGGCGGGGCCGTCGGCCAGCACCTGGCCGGCTTTGACCTGATCGCCTTCGTCGACCAGGACCCGCTGGTTGTAGGACGTGCCTTGGTTGGAGCGCTGGAACTTGGCCACGCGGTAGACCCGCTCGCCGCCGTCGGCGCCCGCCACCACCACCGAGTCGGCGGAGACTTCGGTGACGATGCCGTCTTTCTCGGCGATGATCACGTCACCGGCGTCGATGGCCGCGCGCAGTTCCATGCCGGTGCCCACCAGCGGCGCCTCGGAGCGCAACAGCGGCACCGCTTGGCGCTGCATGTTGGCGCCCATCAGGGCGCGGTTGGCGTCATCGTGCTCCAGGAACGGGATCATGGCGGTGGCGACGGAGACCATCTGGCGCGGCGAGACGTCCATATAGGCGATCTCGTCCGGGTGGATGAACTCGACCTCGCCGCCTCGGGTGCGGGCCAGCACGCGGTCTTCCGCGAACGAGCCGTCCTCGTTCAACGGGGCGTTGGCCTGCGCGATCACGTAACGGTCTTCGTCATCGGCGGTCAGGTAACGAACCTCGTCGCTGACCTTGCCGTCCTCGACCACCCGATACGGCGTCTCGATGAACCCATAGGGATTGATGCGGCCGTAGGTGGCCAGCGACCCGATCAGGCCGATGTTCGGGCCTTCAGGCGTCTCGATGGGGCACATCCGGCCGTAGTGCGACGGGTGGACGTCGCGGACCTCCATGCCCGCCCGGTCGCGGCTGAGCCCGCCCGGGCCCAGCGCCGACAGCCGCCGTTTGTGGGTCAGCCCGGCCAGCGGGTTGTTCTGATCCATGAACTGCGACAGCTGCGAGGTGCCGAAGAACTCCTTGATGGAGGCCACCACCGGCCGGATGTTGATCAGTGTCTGCGGCGTGATGGCTTCGACGTCCTGGGTGGTCATCCGCTCGCGGACGACCCGCTCCATGCGTGAGAGCCCGGTCCGGACCTGGTTTTGGATCAACTCCCCGACGGCGCGGATGCGACGGTTGCCGAAGTGGTCAATGTCATCTGTCTCGACCCGGATGGTGGTGACGCCGGTGTCCATCTCGACGGCGCCGGCGTGCAGCGCCGCCAGGTACTTGATGGTGGCGATGATGTCTTCCACCCGCAGCGTCGAAGATTTGGTCTCCGTCGCCAGCCCGAGCTTGCGGTTGACCTTGTAGCGCCCCACCTTGGCCAGGTCGTAGCGCTTCGAGTTGAGGTAGAAGGTGTCCAGCAGGTTGCGTCCGGCCTCGGCCGTGGGCGGCTCGCCGGGACGAATCTTGCGGTAGATGTCCACCAGGGCCTCGTCCCTGGTCTGGACGTGGTCCCGCTTGAGGGTGTCGAGCACCGTTGGGAAGTCCCGGAACTGCGCCTGGATCTCCTGTTCGGTGACCCCCAACGCCTTCAGGAAGACCGTCACGGATTGCTTGCGCTTCCGGTCGATGCGCACGCCGACGGTGTCCCGCTTGTCGATCTCGAACTCCAGCCAGGCGCCCCGCGAGGGGATGATCTTGGCCGAGAAGACGTCCTTGTCGGACGACTTGTCCTGGCCTTTCTCGAAGTACACCCCCGGCGAGCGCACCAACTGCGAGACCACGACCCGCTCGGTGCCGTTGATGATGAAGGTGCCGCGATCCGTCATCAGCGGGAAGTCGCCCATGAAGACGGTCTGCGACTTGATCTCGCCGGTGTTGTAGTTCTGGAACTCAGCCGTCACGAACAGTGGCGCGGAGTAGGTGAAGTCCTTCTCCTTGCACTGTTCGGCCGTCCATTTGGGCGGCTCGAACCGGCTCTCCCTGAAGCTCAGCGCCATGGTCTCGTTGAAGTCCTCGATGGGGCTGATTTCGGTGAAGATTTCTTCCAGCCCGGCCACCTCCGGCACCCCGCCGAGGCCGTCGGCCTGGGCGGCCGCCAAGCGGGCACGCCAGTGCTCGTTGCCGATCAGCCAGTCGAAGGAGTCTCGTTGGAGACCTAAGAGGTCGGGCACTTCCAAGGGCTCGTGGATTTTGGCGAACGAAATTCGGTCCGATCCACTGAGCGGTGCGTTAGCGTCTACTGTTGAACGTGGGATGCGCGAGGCAGCCAAGATCCCTCCCGGAGTCAAAAAAGCACGCGGCGCAGCGCTGAAGCTCAAACGTTAAATGGGCATGAGGCACAGAACGGCGCAACGAGCTAGCTTACACCCGATTTCAAGGGTTGTCCAACAACCCAACACCCCGCCGATGCCGTCTGGTCGCCTCCCAGCCAAAGGTGGCGGCTACTCGATGGTGGCGCCGGTTGTCAGCTCGAAGATCGGCAGGTACAAGGAGATCAGGATGGAGCCGACCACGGCGCCGACGACGGCGATCAGGACCGGCTCGATGATCGAAGTGATGGAGGCGGTGGCGGCGGAGACTTCGTCGTCGTAGAACTCGGCCACTTTCTCGAGCATCTGGTCCAGCGCCCCGGCTTCCTCGCCGACGGCCACCATGTGCGCGATCATCGACCCGAAGACGGGTTCGGCGGCGATCGCCTTGCCCAGCCCAACGCCGTTCATGACCTCCATCTTGACCCGCTCGACGGCCTCGGTCACAATCACGTTGCCGGCCGTCTCGCCCACAATCTCGAGGGTCTGGACAATCGGCACGCCGACCGAGGTCATCGTGGCGATTGAGCGGGACAGCCGCGCCAGTGCCACTTTTTGGATCAGTCCGCCAATGATTGGCAGCTTCATCTTGATCGGATCGACTTTCTGGCGAACGGAGAGGTCGTTCTTGTGCCGGTTCCACCAGACCACGAAGGCGATCACCGCTGCGAGCAGCGGGATGCCGGCGATCCTGATCACTTGCGAGGTCTTGACCAGGATGAGCGTCGGCAGCGGCAAGTCCTTGCCGACCGAGCTGAAGATGTCCTGGAAGACCGGGACTATGAACAGCAGCATGATGACCACGATGATCGCGGCGAAGCTGAGCACCACTATTGGGTAGACCATGGCCGAGGTCACGGCCCGGCGCAGGCGCAGCTCGGCCTCCATCTGCTCGGCCACCGACACCAGCACGGTGTCGAGGAAGCCGCCGGCCTCGCCGGCCTTGATCATGGCGATGGTCACAGGTGAGAACACCCGCGGGTGTTTGGCCATGGCCTCACCCAGCGAAGATCCAGATTCGACGTCCGCGGCGACTTCGCGCAGGACCAGGGTCAGCCCCGGGGAGCCGGCCTGGTCGATGATGGCGTTGAGGGAGTTGAACATGGACAGGCCGGCGTTGACCATGGTCGCCAACTGGCGCATGGCGATGGCCACGTCTTTGGGTTTGGCCCGCTTGGAACCAAAGGAAATCTCCATGTTGAGGCCGACTTTGGAGACCTCGTCGATGGCGATCGGGGTCAGCCCGTTCTCACGCAGGTGGCGGGCCACGGTCTGTTGATCGGGCCCGTCGATCTTGCCGCTGTGGGTCGACCCGTTGGCGATGACGGTGTATTCGTAGGTCTTGGTTCCGGCCATGGGGGGTCACATCCTTCCGAAGGGGCTGTTGAGCCCAGACGCGCCTTGGGGGACGCGCGTGGTCCGGCCCAGCAGGCGGGCGAACTCTTCCGGCGAGCGGGCCGTCTCAAGGCCCTCCTCGAAGGTGATGTCGCCCTGGCGGACGAGTTCCGCCAATGATTGATCGAGGGTGTGCATGCCCTCGTCTTTGCCCGAATGCAGGGCCGAGTAAATCTGGTGAAGTTTGTTCTCGCGGATCAGGGCGCGGATCGCCGGCGTGGCGCGCAACAACTCCGTCGCCACCACCCGGCCTTTGCCGTCGGCGCGCCGGCAGAGAGTCTGCGCCAGCACGCCTTGCAATGTGATGGCCAATTGGCTCCGGACCTGCTCCTGCTGGAGCGCGTCGAATTGGTCGACCATGCGGTTGATCGATTGCGCGACCCCTTGGGTGTGGAGGGTGGCGAAGACCAGGTGGCCGGTCTCGGCCGCGCGCAGGGCGATCTCCATGGTCTCTTTGTCACGCATCTCGCCGACCAGGATGATGTCCGGGTCCTGGCGCAGGGCGTGGCGCAAAGCCTCGCTGAAGGACAGGGTGTCGACGCCGACCTCCCGCTGCGCCACCAGGCAGCGGTTGGATGTGTGCTGGAACTCGATCGGGTCCTCGATGGTCAAGATGTGGCCCGAGCGTGTCCGGTTGGCCAGGTCGATCACTGCCGCCAGGGTGGTGGACTTGCCGGAACCGGTCGGGCCGCAGACCAGCACCAGGCCGCGGGGCAGGCCGGCGAAGGTCTTGACCACGCCGGGAATCCGCAGTTCCTCCAGCGGCAGAATCCTGTCCGGGATGACCCGGAAGGCGCCGGTGATCGAACCCCGGTCCCAATACAGGTTGCAGCGGAACATGCGCCCGGACGGCACCTGGTAGGAGTAGTCGAGTTCCAGATCGTGCTCGAAGCGCTGCTGCTGATTGCGGTTGATCATGGCCATCAGTTGCTCGTAGAGGACGTCTTCGCCCGGAGCGACGTAGCCGGGCAGCGGCGTCAGTTGCCCGGCTTGGCGGATGATGGGCGGCAGCATGGCCGTCAGGTGCAGGTCGGAGGCGCCCAGGGCGGCGGCTTCTTCGAGCGCTTGGATCAGGTCAATGCCGGCCGCTTCGGCCGGATAGGCTCCAGTCATAGCTCATGCCACCACCCTCAGGAGTTCTCCAACAGATGTCATGCCCTTGGCGACCTTGCCCCAGCCGTCTTGGCGCAGCGAGATCATGCCCTGCTCGCGGGCCAGCTCGTTGAGTTCGCGGGTTGACTTGCGCAAGGCGGTCAAGTGCTCCAACTCTTTTGACACCGTCATGACCTCGTGCACGGCCATGCGGCCCTTGAAACCGGTCTGGGCGCAGGCGGCGCAGCCCTTGGGCCGGTAGAGCTTTGTTGGCGGCGGCTCCTTGAAGACCCAGTCCGCCCGCATCATGTCGACCTCGGCCTGGCTCGGCGTGTAGGACTCGCGGCAGCGCTCGCAAAGCCGGCGGGCGAGGCGTTGGGCGACAACGCAATCGAGCGCCGAGGCGACCAGGAAGGGCTCGATCCCCATCTCGGTCAGCCGCGTCACGGCTGAGGGCGCGTCGTTGGTGTGAAGCGTGGACAGAACCAGGTGGCCGGTCAGCGCCGCCTCGACGGCGATCTTGGCGGTCTCGCCGTCGCGGATCTCGCCCACCAGGACCACGTCTGGGTCGGCCCGCAAGATTGAGCGCAGCGCCGAGGCGAAGGTCAGGCCGGCCTTCGGGTTGACCTGAATCTGGTTGATCCCGGTCATGCGGTATTCGACCGGGTCCTCGATGGTGATGATGTTGACATCGGGGCGGGAAATCTCCCTGATGGCGGCGTAGAGCGTGGTCGACTTCCCGGACCCGGTGGGGCCGGTGGCCAGGATCATGCCGTAGGGCTTGGTGTAGGAGGCCTTGAAGCGCTCGAAGGATGCCTCGGAGAAGGACAGCTTGCGCAGGTCGACTTCGACGGCGGCGGTGTTCAGGATCCGCATGACCACTTTTTCGCCCCACACCGTTGGCAGGGTGGCGACGCGCAGGTCGACGTTGCCGCCGTCGATGGCGATCGAGATGCGGCCGTCCTGCGGCTTGCGCCGCTCGGCGATGTCGATGTTGGCCATGATCTTGATGCGGGAGATGACCTGCGACTGGATTGACTTGGGGGAACTCTGCATCTCATGGAGCACGCCGTCGATCCGGTAGCGCACGCGCAGGTCGTGCTCTTCCGGCTCGAGGTGGATGTCGGAGCAGGAGTCGTGGATGGCCTGGGAGATGAGCAGATGCACCCAGCGGACCACCGGGGAGTCCTCGGCCACCGCTTCGCCGACAGGGCCCAGGTCCCTTTCTTCTTCCCGGACGGTCGAGTCGATGGATTGGCCGATCGAGTCGATCTCAGAGTCGGAGCGGACCCAGCGCCGGATGGCCCGCTCCAGGGCGCCGCGTTGGGCGACGGCCGGCGTCACGGCCGAGCCGAGGTAGGAACGCACGTCGTCCAGCGCCACGATGTTGCCGGGTTCGGCCATGGCCAGCAGGACGGCATCGCCTTCGCGGGCCACCGGCAGGATCAGGTGGCGCCGGCAGACGGCCGCGGGGACCGATGCCGCCACCCGCGCGTCGACGGGGAAGACGTCGATGTCGATGAAGCGCAGGCCGGCGGCCTCGGCCAGGACCGGGATGAGGTCTTCCTCGGTCAGGGCGCCGGTCGAGACCAGCGCCTGCCCCAGGGTCACCCCGTCCAAGGTCTGCTGGCGGACGGCTTGGTCAAGCTGGTCGCGGGAGACCAGTCCGCGCGAAAGCAAGGTCTGTTCTAGAGCGCTCACCGGACACCTTTCGGCATGACCAGCCCCATCGAGTTGAAGACGGCTTGGGTGTGGTCGTAGTTGTCACTGATCAGATGCCGCGAGGCGGCGTTGATGCGGCCGAGGATTTCTTCCATCGGCACGCGGTCGAACGGCCGCGCCTCATCGACGCAGACCTTCGCCAGTTCGCGCAGCGCGCTCAGTTCTTCATGCGAACGGTGCAGTTGCCCGTCGATCGGCCCGACCAGCGGCCCCAGTTGGTTGGACACGCCGTACCTGGGCACCTGAATCCGCCATGCTGACAGGAACTTTTGGAATTGCCCCAGACTCGCCCCAGCCAATTCGACGTGGCGGCCGACGTCTGTCAGGACCTGCTGGGCGCCCTCGAGCCCCGAGGAGACCGCTTCGACGTCATCGGCCAAGGCGTAGCACAACAACGGCACGTACAAAAAGCCCTCCGGCGGCGCGAAACCGTCCAAGTTCTCGAGGGCGAAGTTGATGACCATGTCGTTGTGCAACTGGGCCAAGGCGATGCGGAAGCGCAACTCCATGACGCCAAGCCGAACCTGGGCCAAGCGTTCGGGCAGCGGTGCCACCACGTGTTCGGCCCCGGCGCCAACTTGTGTCATGGCGTTGGCGGTCGACACCAGGATTGGCGCGTGGACGGCCACGCGCTGGGACGCGTCCAACGCCACCTGCGTCACTTGGGCCAGCGTGGCGACGGTGCCGCCGAGTTGTTTGGAGCCGGCCTGGAGGGCCTCGGCCAGGCGCTGCAGCGAGTCGAGCCGCCCCAGCAGTTCGCCGATGTGCTCGTCCATGTTGACGGCGTTGTTGAGGATGTCGGCGATGTCGCCGTGCGCCTCCGGCCGGTAGGTCCGGCGGGCGGAGAGCGAGACCCTGGTCTGGGTCTCGGCCGGCAGCGAGGTGTACATGAACTCCTCGTAGGACGGGAAGCCGGCGTCCGCCAGCATCCCCGCCAACCCCACCAGGCCGGCGGTGGCGGTCTTGGAGCGGTTGGCGCCATCGTGCTTGGCCCTCTGCTCGATCGGCAGGGCTTGGCCGTAGAGCGACTGGGCGGCGTTCCACAGCGGGTCGAAGCGGGGCGAGGACCGGACCGAGAGGAAGCCGGAGCCCATGGGCGTGACCGTGGCGAAGACCTGATAGTCGAAACCGTCTTTGGCCAGGTTCTTGACATAGGCGGCGAACGGCTTGCCGCCCAGCAGCGTGTCCCACATCAGCTTGAAGGCGCCGCCAGGCATCAGCGGGTTGCGGATCAAGTTGTGCGGGGCGCCCATCAACTCGTTGCGCGGGAAGGCTGAGAGCCGCGCGAAGACCGAGTTGGCGGCGGTGATGACACCTTTTCGGTCGGTGCAGGAGAAGAACAGCTCGTCCACCCCGACGCGCCGCTCTTGCCCTATCCGGGTCTTGCGATCAAGCATTGCGCAACCTATCCATAGCCACGCGCACCACCGCCACCAGGGCCTGTTTAGCCGCTTCGCGGGAGCGCGCGTCGGAATACATGACGGGGATGTCCGGGCCAACGGCCAACGCCTCGCGGACATCCTCGAGCGCGTGCCGGGCTATCCCGTCGAAGCAGTTGATGACCACGACAAAGGGGATGCCCCGCGACTCGAAGTAGTCCACGGCCGTGAAGCCCTGGTCCAGACGGTCGGTGTCGACCAGGACCACCGCCCCGATCGCTCCTCGGACCAAGTCGTCCCACATGAACAGGAAACGCTCTTGGCCGGGGGTTCCGAACAGATACAGCCACAGCGAATCGCCCAGGGCGATCCGCCCAAAGTCCATGGCCACGGTGGTGGTCTCCTTTTGGGCGGCCCGGCGGCCGGCGTCGTCCACGCCCAAGGAGTGTTCTGTCATGTCGGCTTCGGTGTTCAGAGGCTCAATATCCGAGACCGCGCCAATGAAAGTCGTCTTGCCCACGGCGAAGCCGCCGGCCACGACGATCTTGACGACGGTCGGTGGCTTGGCCCTGGTCACGGTGCCGCCTTGGCTTGGCTCATAGTTTGGATATTGCATTTAGAACACTCTCCAGTAGCTCAAGGGTTTGTTCACGTGAGACGGGGCCGCCAGAATCAACTCCACCGCCGCCGGCCATGGTGTCATGCACCACCAGGACGCCGGATTCCGCGAGGTCGGAGACGAGCACCTTGACCACCCCGACGGGCAGTTTCAGGTGCGCGGAGACCTCGGCCACCGTCAGGTAGGTGGTGGCGATCTGCCGCACGATGGCGGATTCCTCGCGTGACAGTTTCTTGCCTTTGTCCGCCAGCCATTGCTGGTTGGCGACTTCAAGGATCGATTCGAGGCGGGTGTCGGTGCTGCCCTGGGTGCGTCCCCCGGTGACGACGAAGGGACGCACCGAGGATACTTCCTCGACTGAGAGGGACACCTGCGATTCTTCGTCAATCACCACCCGCCGGGGCCGCCGGCGCGCCGCGGCCGGGACCGGCGCCCGCGCCGGGCGCGCGACCTCGACCGGACCGCTGGCTGGCGGCTCGGCGGCGTGCGGCCGGGCCGGCGCGCGGCTGACGCTTGCGCCGGGCGCGGGCACGGTCTGCCTCGCGGGCGCGGTCAGCGCCTCGAAGGTGGTCTCCGTCAGCCCGCCGACTTCTCCGGCCGTTCGGCGCGGAGCGGGTCGTCGTCCTGAGGGGGGTGGCATCATCGGCCACCCCGCACCGTGCCGGTGGTTGGGAGGGCGTCGCGCATTTCGGCGATCAGTTGCGGCGTCAGGAAGGACTCGGCGCGTCCAACCAGGGTCGCCATCTCGTAACCGACCAGGCCCACGTCGGAGTCAGGCTCGCAGAGGACGGCCAGGACCGAGCCGTTGGAGATCGACATCAGCATGACGAAGCCTTCTTCGTATTCGATGACGGACTGCCGGTCCCGCCCGATGCCTAGTTCGCGGCCGGCCCCCCGGGCCAACGAGGACATGCCGGAGCAGATGGCGGCCATGATGTCGCCGACGGTCCTGTCAGCCCCGCCGGACATGGTCATCAGCAGGCCGTCCGCGCTCACCACCACGCCGAGGCGGGCGCCTGGCGTGGAACGGACAAACGAGTCCAGGAGCCAGGTCAGATCCTGCCTATTCTCCCCGGTCTGATAGTTGGTCGTCATCTGAGTTCTCCTTGAATGGACATGTCTTGGGGTCTTGAGGTTGGTTTGGGCTGTTGGCTCATCGCTGGCCTCATCCCTTTCCCGCTGGGGCGCGGGCGTCGCTCCGCCCGCGCCGGGTGCCCAGTTGGAAGGAGGAGAGCGCGTTGCGGACTTTGTCCGCGTCGCGGGCTTTGGGCGGTCCGGCCGGGGCGGTGGCCGGCGCCGGCAAAACCGACTGGCCGGTTTGGCGCCGGGCCAGGCTCGAGGCCGGTCTTGATTCGGTGCGCTCCGGCTTGTAGGCGTTGATTCCGGCCAGTTCCGCCAGCGCCTCTTCTTGGATGGAGGCTTTCAGGGCCAGGGCTGAGCCGGCGATCGGGCTGCTCAAGTCGGGGATGCCCATGGCCGGTCCCGGTGTCATGGTGCCGCTCGGCTGGAAGCTGGTGGCGCCGGTGGGCCGGGGAACCGTTGGCATGGCGGGCGCCGCCAGGGGCGGCGCGGCGCGGCGGGGCAGTCCCGGCGCGGCCGCTGGCTGGATGACCCCAGGCGGGGCGGTGGTGTGCGGGGCGCTCACCCCTGGCGTGGCTGGCACGGGCGGGAATCTGTCGGCCGCGGGCGCCCGCGTGGCGGCGGCTCGCCGCAGCACCGGCGGCGTGGCCGAGGCGCCGGGGGGCGCGGGTGTCGCGGACTTGGGTTCACGCCCCGCCGGCTGGGCTGCTCCCGCCGGGGCGCCTCCGAAAGGGAACGGCGCCGCTGGCTCGGCCGGGCCGGGTGGCCCAGCGACGGACGATGCCGTCTGGCCGGCCGGGGTGGCCGTGGCGGGTGGTTGCGCGGAGTGACGCGGCAATGATGAGCCGGCCGGACTGGCGCCAGACCCGAGTGGCGAGAAGCGCGCGCCCAGCGGCACGATCGCGTCTGTGCGCGAGGCTGAGGCGCCGGCGCCGGCGCCGGCGCCTCGGGCGGGTGGCGCCGGGCGCCGGGTGACGGCCGGGGCGCCATCGGGGCTGGGACCTGCCTCGGCCCCCCGGGCCGAGGTTGGCGTGCGGGTCGGCAGCGGTGGCGCGGCGGGCGGCGGCGAGGCTGGCGGCGCGCTCTGGGCGCCTGGCGCTGTCTGGGGCCGCTGCCCTGTCTGGGTGCCGGGTGGCGTCTGGGCGCCTTTCGGCGCCTGGGCGCTCTGGCCGCGGGCGCTGCGCCGGGGCAGGCCGCCGCCCTCGGGCGCCTCCAGGCGCACCGGCTGGAAGGACTCCTCCGGCGTTGGCGACTCGGTGACGGCTGACGGCTCCAGTTTGGGCTGGGGCGGCAGGGCCGGCTCGGCGGCGGGCGTTTCCTCGGCCGGGGCCGCCTGCGGGCGCTCGTCAACCAGGTGAGAGGGGATGCGCACAATCGCTGTGGTGCCGGTCCCAGATTCGCCTTGCCCGGGGGCGAAGCTGACGGCCGCGCCCAGACGGGCGGCCAGCCGGGCCACAACGGCCACGCCCAGGCGGCCATGTGTCAGGTCGTCCGGGTTTCCTCCGGCCTGCATCATCTTGTTGGCGGCGGCCAGTTCCTGCGGGTTCATGCCGACGCCGGTGTCGGAGACGGTCACCACCACGTCCCCGGAGTGGTTGGAGCTGCCGACTTCGACGGCGGTGCCCTCTGGGCTGAAGGTGGTGGCGTTCTCCAGCAGTTCGGCGATCAGGTGGGCCACCGGCACCACCGCGTAGGACCGGATCATCGGGTCCCAGTCGAGTGAGATGCGGATGCGCTCGTAGTGCTCGATCTGCGATGAGGCGGTGCGGACAACGTCAGAGACGCTCAAGGCCTCACGCACCGACCGTTCGGGATCGCGTCCGGCCAGGATCATCTGCGTCTCTGAGCCCCGGCGCATCCGGGCCATCAGGTTGTCCAGCGCGAACAGGGAGAACAGCTTGTCCGGATCGGTCTCTGACTGCTCCAACTCGTCCAGAATCTTCAGCGCCCGCCCGACCAGCGAAATCTCGCGCCGAGCGGCCGTGTTCAGGGCTTTGGGCAGGGCTTCGCCGCCCACCGGCGGCATGGCCTGGGGCGGCGCGGCGGTCGGTATGGCCACCTCGGGCGCGGCCGGTGGCGGTTCGGCCGGGACCGGTTCAGCCGCAACTGCCGGCTCGACGGGCGCCGCTGGCCCGGCGAAGGCCAGCCCGGTCTCAGCGGGCGGCGGCTCGGCGACTATGGCCGCGAACGGCTCGGACGGTTCCGGCGTCACCGGTCGCGGCTGGGCGACCTCCGGCGGCGGCCCGTAGCTTTGACCGCCCGCCGGCGGCGCTGCGCCGACCATGGCAGGCGCCGGCTGAGCCTGGCTCAATTGCGCCGCCAGCTCTCGCAGCGCCGACCCGAGGGCCTTGACGCCGGAGAGCATGGCGATCAGCACAATCAGCCCGATCAGGGCGAGCACCAGAAGGAGAACGCCGATTTGCTCCAAGTTGGGGAAGCTGGCGAAGTCGGTCAGTTCCTCCAGACCGGCTGGCGCCAGAGATGTTGGTGTGCGCATCAGGTGCTCATTTTCCCTTCCATGCGTTGTTCAAGTGCCGAGGGCACGCTTGTGGCCGGGTCCGCGGTCATCACGGGCCTTTGCACAATCCGGCTATGCATTGTTCTAGGGTAAACCTGTATTTCCAGGTGCCGTTCGGGTTTTTCTCGTTCAACTCCGAACAGTTGTAAGTTACCCCCTTGTACACAATGTCAGTCCTGTTCCTATTCGTCGGCCTGTCGGGGTCCTCGTGCTCCCAGAACCTGATGTTCTCCGCTTCCGCGTCGGTCAGGTCTGCTTGCTTCCAGCCGCTGGTGTACTCGGTGAAGCACTCCTCATACTGAGGCGGGGAGAACCAGACCCACCGCGTCCGCGTTTCGTCCCGCGAACGGTTGGCCAAGTTAATGAAGCCCCAGTTGGTGCCGGTGTGGCCAACAGCGCCGATCCGGTTCCAGCCCCGCCCCCATTGTTTGCCGCTCTTGTCCCACCACAGGGTGTAACCCTGGCCATTCTGGAAGTCTGTGACGCCGGTGGCTATTCGAACCACCCCGCCGGCGCCGACGAGTTGACTGCCGACAAAGTCGAAGACCTCATGGGACACCGGTGATGACACGCTCTTGCTCCCGTAGTCACTGCCGGTGAAGCCGTACCAGCCTTTCCAGCTGTCTGGGAAGTTCTCCCAGCTTGTGTGGCGCCCGCCCCAGCCATAGAGGGTGCCGTCTTCGGCCAGGGCCGCGACACCCATGAAGGAGCAGGATAGCTTGACGATCCTCGGTGTGTCAGACAAACCGCCGAAGTCGACTTCTCCGGGACTGTGGATACACGCGAGCCGCACCTTCTCTTTGGCGGTCGAGTTGCCGGTGGTGCCCGGGTAGCACTTTCGGCCGATGGCCCCGGCCTGGTAAAGGAGGCCTGAGTCTTCGCTTCCCCAGGTCAAGACCCGGCCGTTGGACAACAGGGCGGTGCCGAAGGCCTGACCTGAGTGGACCTGAACAATGAACCCGTCCTTTCCCGCAGCCTTGTAATTGGACCGGAAATAGTCCGACAAAGCGGTCGACTTGATAGCGATTTGGCCTTCCCCGTCCTTCGGCTCGCCGTCGGCTCTGCCGGAGAACTCACTCGGGTTGTCACCTTCGGGCCGCTCATATTCCGAGTCCCAGCCCAGGTTTCCGCTCATTTCGTTGCCGCCGAAGTAGTAGACGTCGCCGCCGGCCATCAAAATCCAGAAGGTCTGATAGCCGCCCAGAATTTGGACCGGCTGGTTCTCCGGCAAGAGCCGTTCCTCGGCGCTCAAACCTGGGAACCGCACCTCAACGGCGCCGTATCGGTTCTTGCCGTTTCTGTGGTCGCCCTCGGTCTCAGCGCCCTCGGCCACGCCGCCCCAGTTCTTGCCGCCCCAGGAGTAAACTTTCCCGCTAGCTGTGGCGGCTGCGCCCGCGAACTCTGTGCTCGAGAGCATGATCACGGGGTCGTTCTGCCCCAGGTAATTGCCCCGCCCGGTGGTTGGATTTTCGCATTGGCCTTTGCTCAAGATCGTGTCCTCGTCGACATCTCGGCAGGTCCCATCCCAAGCCGTGCCGATCCTGATCCGCTTCGGCGGGTAGGAGGCCCCATATCCAATGCCTTTTTTCTGGTTATCGTCCTTGCCGCTGGTGTTCCTGAACTCATTTGAACCGCCGGTGCCGTCGACGTTGGAGATGGAGCCCCAGCCCCAGACGTAGCCCTCGCTGTCAAGGGCGTTGAAGTTGTACTTCTCGGCCGTCATCTCGACGATGGCGCCGCGCGGCAGCCCATCCACCAAGTAGGGCGCCTTGTTGTCGGCCGGAATGTCGCCCGTGAACATGTCTATGTAGGCCGAGACGCAGCGGCTCTCGTCCTCTAGGTCCCGGTTGCCTTGGGCCCCGCAAATGCCCCAGCCCCAAAGGTAGAGATCACCAGCGGCAACCGTCATCCCGGCCACGCGGGAGCGGCGGTCTTTGCGCTCGGACGGGCCGATCAGGCCAGACTTCTCCAGCACGGCCGGGGCCACGTCCAGCTGAGCCTCGGGCGCGGCCGCCGTCGAGGCAGCCTGCGCCACCGT
>JAITJZ010000099.1 GCA_031278655.1 Bifidobacteriaceae bacterium | reverse complement strand
CCGACCGGCGACATGCTGTCCTATGAGGACGGCTTCTTCGCCAAGCACGGCGAGTACCTCTCGCCCTACATCCAGGACTTCTACGCCGAGTGGTACTACAACGGCTCGAACCGTCCGGGCGACGTGCGCACCTACGACCAGGAAACCGGCCAGTTCACCGGCAGCACAGAGACTGGCGGCAGCGGCAACGGGAACTTCACCAATCCGGATCCCAACGGGGTTTGGGACTACCTCGAGATCATCGAGTTCGTCACCACGCGGATCGTCGAAGAAGCCGACTACCCCGGCCAGTACCTGCTGATCCCCAACAACGAGTCGGAGGCGAACTGGTACAGCCGCTGGTCGCAAAGCGTGCAGTACTACTCGGGATCGACTTACAACACCACCGTCCGACGGGGCAACAGCACCACGTTCTGCGATGACTGGGTGGCGATCTACAACAAGATCAACGAGGTCTACGCCGAGCACGGCCTGGGCAAGGCCTGGCTGGGCGGCGGCGGTTGGACTGGCTGGAAGGCCACCCAGACCCGCGACGCCCTGACCTGCATGCGGGACACCGACACCTTGCCGGATGTGTTCATCTGGCATGAGCTCAACGACGCGGGCTTGACCGACTTCTCAACCCATATGCGTGCATACGAGGCCATCCTCGAAGAACTCGGCCTGGACTGGATCCCGGTCAACATCTCGGAGTGGGGCACGCTGACCGATATGAGCACGCCCGGCCGGGTCATGCAATGGCTGATCAACTTCGAGAATGAAAAAGTCGACGCGCAGACCGCCTATTGGAACGCGGCCGGCACACTGTCCGACAACGTGGCCGGCGTCAACGGGGCCAACGGCGGCTGGTGGGCGTTCAAGTGGTACGGCGACCTGGAAGGCTCGGAGACGGTGGCGACCACCACCCCCTCGAACGCGGCCAACCAGACGCACGCGCTGGGCGCCATCGACCACGCCAACAAGAAGGCGACCGTGCTGGTCGCTGGGACCTCCACCGGGCAGTTCCAACTGGACCTGAGCGGGCTGGACCCAGCTGAGTTCGGCGACGCGGTCGACATCGAAATCCGCGAGATCGGGCTGACCGGCGCCGAAGGCGTCCACGGCGACCCCCGGGTTGTCTACGCCGCAGACGGCGCGGCGCTGGCTGAGGACGGCTCGCTGGACGACATCGTGATCGATGTGCCCTACTTCGACCGCGCCTACCAAGTGCTGATCACGCCCGACCAGGGACGCGATGTTGGCCAGGCGGCCCTGGCGCAGCCTTGGACCCACGAGATCGAAGCTGAGGCCACCACCCTTGGCCTGCCGGCCGCGGCCCGCTCCTGGGCCTCCTACGGCAGCGGGTTGTGGCGTTCTTCCGGCGGCGCCGACGTGGCTTGGTTCAACACCGCCGCAGCCACCGCAACCTGGAATGTGACCGTGCCAAGGGACGGCACCTACCGTCTGGAAGTCATCCGGGCTGGCGACGGCTACGCCGGTCGCCACGCCCTGTACGTGGACAACACGCTCAACCAGATCGTGCAGTACGCCGCCAACCTCGGCAACGATGGCGCCTCCCGGGCGCAGTGGTGGTACCGCGGCTCCGACACCGTCGACATCCAGTTGACTGCCGGAACCCACAGCCTGTCGCTGCGCGCGTCGCAGGATGGCGGCGTCACCGCCCTGCCGCACGCCGACGTGGCCCTGGACCGCTTCATCCTGACCGATGTGACCGATGGCGAGCCCACCGTCTATCCGGCGTCCACCTGGCGGCATTACGGCGGCGAGATGGTCTACGGCGACGAACTCGCGTTCAACAACGGCGCCGTGGCGCTGGCGGGCGACGAGGCGCGCTCAGACCTCTATGTGACGGCCTGGGAGGCCGGCTACCACGACGTCAGCGTCGAGTGGTCGACCGAGGCGGCATCGTCGGTGGAACTGACGATCAACGGCACGGCTGTGGCCACTCTGGAGGCCGAAGAGGCGGGGCATTGGAGTTCCGCGGCCACCCTCTACCTGGCCGAGGGCATCAACGAGATCGAGGTCCGCTCGCCTGAGGGCGCCACCGTCGCCAGCCTGGCCACGGTGCGCAACGCTGCCGCTGACAGCCAATACGCCGCCACCATCGAAGCCGAGGCGGCGACGCTGAACGGCGCCGCCACGGTTGTGGCCAGCCCGTCCAACGCCGGCACCAACGCCTCCGGCGGCGCCTACGTCACGGGCGCGGGCCAAGGGGCTGAGAACTACGTGGTGGTCGCGCGCGATCAGAAGGTTGCCGCCGAGGGTGACTACGCCGTCACCGTCAGCTATTCCAACCAGAACGTGTCCGGGTCGCATTCCTACAACCCGCAGGTGGTGGACGTGCGGCTGTCGATCGCTGAGAACGGGACGGACGGCTATGAAGAGGTCGGCTCCAGCGGCATGCGTTACACAAACCACTGGGAGAGCTTCTGGAACCGGACCGTCAATGTGCACCTGAGTTCGTCTGACGGCGCCCTCAAGCTGCAGTCGGCGGCGTTGATGGAGCCGTGGTCGACCTGGACCGTGCTGCCCCCGTGGGGGACGGCGGCTCCGGCCTACCTCGACAAGATCACCGTGGCGCCGTTGCAAGCGGGCGTCGCCACCACGCTGGCGATCGCCGCCCCGGCGGCCGAACTGGACGTGGATGTGGTGGTCGGGGCGCGCTGCGCGGCCGGCAAGGTGTACCTGACTGTGACGGCCCTCAACAACGAGGCCGCCCCGGTCGATCTCGCCATCGCCAGCATCTTCGGGGCGAAGTCCATCGCCGGTGTGGGCTCTGGCAAGAGCGCCTTCTATCAGTACACCACCCGGATGACCACCGTGCCGGCGGGCGAAATCGGCCTGGTGATCAGTTCCGGCGCGGGAGATGACCAGGTGACGGTCGCGCGAAACGTCACCTATGAGTCTTTCGGCTGCTGAAGTCCCCTCGGTCTTGGGGGCGCCGGGCGCTTCCGCAGGCGCCCCCAAGACCGTTTCGCAACATTCCCAACCGCCTGACCGATGGCGGGAACAAAGAAACGGAGAAACTCCAGAAATGACAAAAGGAAAGAATTTCATGCGCAAAGCCTTGGGCGGCGCGGGCGTGGCTGTCTTGGCGATGGTGGCCACAGCCTCGATGGCCGCAGCCGACCCGGTCGACGACCCGGAGGACGTGGACGTGAGGGTTGTGATCAGCCCGCTGTCCGAGCCGGGGGCGTTGGCCATGAGCGTGGCGGCCAACTCGGCCACGCTGACCGAGTCCGGGTCGACGGCCCTGGCGCGCCAGTTCGTCGGCACGCTGCCGACGGTGACCGTGACGGACACACGCGACGCCGACGACATCCCAGAAGGCGCCTGGTGGTGGGTCGAGGGCACGGCCAGCGACTTCGTGTCCGACCCAGCCGGCCTGCCGGACATCGCGGCTGGGCACCTGGGCTGGACGCCGCATTTGGTCAACGGCGGCGCACTTGGTTTTGTGGCCGAAGGCCCTGAGATCCCGACGGTCATGGATCCCCGGACAACCACCGACCCGGCCCCGCCGGACAACGTCGGCTTGGTCGGCCAGGAGATGCTGGCCTCGGTCTCCGAATCCGCCGATGTCGCGGCGGAGGACGAGTGGAGCGCGAACGCCGATCTGGTGCTGCGCGTCCCCACCACCACCGCCTCGGGCACCTACCACTCGACGCTGACGCTGTCGCTGTTCGAGTGACTCAAGACGGCGGCTGGACCGGTGCGCGCGGCCCCGGCCCAGCCGACCGGGATTAGAGGTTGCCGAAGTGATGAAGTCTTTCCGAGCAGGCCTGGCGGCGGCGCTGGCCGCCGCCGTGTCCGCGTCGGGGGTGGGCGCGGTCGCGGCGGCACGCGCCGCCTCCGATCCAGAACCGGTTGTGACGTGGGCAGTTTCCCCGGCCGACGAGTCTGGTCCGGACGGGCGGGCCTGGATCGAACTCGAAGCCGCCGCCGGCTCGATGACCGCCGAGCGGATGGTTGTGCGCAACCTGGGCCAGGCGGACGCGGTTTTCAAACTGTCCGCCGCAGACGGCTACTTCAACGCGAAAGGCCGTTTCGGGATGCTGTCTTCGGGTCAGCCCTCGACCGACGCCGGCACCTGGATAGACATCCAGCCGCAGGTCGAAGTTCCGGCCGGCGAGGAGGCGGTGGTTGAGTTCACCATCGCGGTGCCCGCCAACGCCACGCCAGGCGACCACCCGGCCGGCGTGGCCGCCTCGGTGTTGTCCACGGCCACCAGCGACGATGGCGGCGCGCAGTTGGGGGTCGAGAGCCGAATCGGATTCAGAGTCATCATCCGGGTGACCGGCGAGCTGAGGCCGGAGTTGGCCGTGGAAGGCGCCAAGGCCAGCTACCAGCTGTCCTGGAACCCGTTCAAACCGGGGCGGATGACGGTCCAATACGAGGCCGCCAACACCGGCAACGTCCAACTCGGTTTCACCGACCAGGTCAGCGGTGGCGAGCCCGCCGAGCGGGGCGACCTCTTTCCCGGCGAGTCGCGGGCGGTCGTCCTGGATGTGGGTCCGGCTTGGCCGCTGTTCCGCAATCGGGTCGAATTGACCGTCACGCCCGCGATCTCCGGCTTGGCCGCTGATGAGGCCGCTGATGAGGCCGCTGGCGGCGGCCCGGCGGTGGCGCCCGTCACGCTCAGCCTCCGGGCCACGGCTATTCCCTGGCCACAGCTCTTGGTCTTGCTGGGACTCGCCTTGGTGACCGCCTCGCTGCTGGCGGGCCGGCGCCGGTCCCGGGCGCGGATTGGGCGACTGGTCGCCGAGGCTGTTGAGCGCGGCCGCTCCGAGGCCCTTCAGGACCGGGAGGGTGGGCAGGACAATGCCGACCAGCGCTGAACGCCGCCGCCCGCGGCGGCGCTTGGGCCAAGACCGCCCCCGCCGTCCTGTTCGGCGGCGGCGGTTCGGGGCGCTGGCGCTGAGCCTGGGCATGGCGCTGGCCCTGGCGGTGGCGGCCGGCGTGGGCGCGGCTGGGGCGGGTTTCGTCGGCGACAACGACGTCGACGTGGCGGTTGAGATCACGCCGCTGCCAAGCGCCACCGGCTTCGAGGTGCCCGATGACGTGTCGCCGTCCGCGACGGCCAGCGCGCCACCCAGCGCATCCGCCAGCGGGCCGACCACGACGGCCGGCCCCAGTGGCGCCAGGACCTCTCTGGGCGCCACGCCGAGCGGCGCCGGGGAAGATCAGATCGGTTACACCGGCTCGGACGCCGGCAAGCTGGCCGCCTTGGCCGTGGCCGCTGTCGCCCTCGGCGCCCTGCTTTTCCACTGGGCCAGGAGACGGCTGAAGGACCGTTGGGCCAATGGCACGCCGGTCGGGTGACCGGGTTCAGGCGCGGGCGGGCCAGCGGCCGCGCCTGGGATTCGGGGCGGCGGTTGACTCGCGGATCACCAGGGTCGCGTCGATGACCTCGGCGGGTCCGGCCTCGCGCCCCGCAGCCAACTCGACCAGCAGGTTGAAGGCCTGACGCCCCAACCGCCCGAAGTCTTGGCGGATGGTGGTCAGCGCGGGCAGGGCGTAGGCGGCGATCGGGTTGTCGTCGCATCCGACCACCGACACGTCGTGCGGCACGGTCAACCCGGCCTCGCCGATGGCTCGGATCGCGCCCAAGGCGATCTCGTCGTTCGCGCAGGCTATGGCCGTCACTTCGTTGCCGTAGCGCGTGAGGACTTCGGCCGCGGCCGCGTGACCGGCCTCGGGGTGCCAATCCGCGCAGCGGATGACCGGATAGTGGGGCAGATGGGCCTCATCGAGCGCGTCCTCGATGCCGCGGACGCGCCGCCGGGTCGGCTCGCTCGACGGCGGCCCCAAGATGAAGATCGATCGGTGGCCGAGCGCGATCAGGTGGCGGCCGGCGTCGACCGCCCCGTCGTACTCGTTGATCATGACATGCGGCAAAGGCAGGTCCGGCCCGTGATATGGGGCGGTGGTGGAAACTGACGGCAGGTAGCTCGGCAACGCGCGCGCCACCGCGTGAGCGGGCTCGTCATAGTCGATGACGATGACGCCGGCCAAGGCGTGAGCGGCCACGGTGGCGACGGTCTTGCGGGCGGAGTCCTCGCCGTCACCCTCGATGACGGCGATCAGCACGGCCATGTCGAGGGCCCGCGCCGCCTGCTCAATGCCGGCGATGACGCTGGCGTATCCGTATTCGGCCGTGTCGGAGGCGATCACACCGACCGCTTGGGCCTTGCCGGAGACCAGTTGCGTGGCGGCGGCGTTGCCGAAGTAGCCCAATTCGTCCATCGCCGCCCGCACGCGAGCCCGCGTCCGGGACGCGACTTTAGGCGAGTCGTCTATGACCCTCGAAACCGTGACCGTCGAGACCCCTGCCCGCGCGGCGACATCGGACAGCGTGGGGCGCGCTGGGAAGCCGTTCATGCGCGGCATAGTACCCCCTCAACCCTTGACGGCGCCGCTCATCAGGCCGGCCATGAAATACCGCTGCAAGAAAACGAAGATCAGCGCCACCGGCACCACCGCGATGACCGAGGCCGCCATCATCCCTCCCCAGTCGACCGAATTAGTGCCTTTGAACAGCATGATGGCGGGCGTGATGGTGCGGTAGCGCTCGGTCGAGATGAAGATGTAGCCGAACATGAATTCGTTCCAGGCGTTGATGAAGGCGTAGAGCCCAACTGAGACGATCGACGGGAGCATCACCGGCAAAATCACGGTGCTGATGGTGCGCAGGCGCCCGCAACCATCCAATTCGGCGGCCTCCTCCAAGGAAATGGGGACCGAGTCAAAAGCGCTGGACAGCATGAAAGTGCACAGCGGGATGACAAAGGTGGTGTAGGCCAAGATCAGCGAGAAATATGACTCCAAGATATGCAGATTGCGCATGATGATGTAGAGCGGAACCAGCAGCAGGACGCCTGGGATCATTTGCGACGCCAGCATGGCCAAATTGGTGAATTTGACGGCGCGCATGCGGAAGAAACGGCTGAACACGTAACCGGCCAGGATCGAGATCAGCAGCGACAAGACGCAGGCCGACAGCGACACGATCAGCGAATTGCGGACATAGGTGGTGAAATCGTGGTCCACCAGCACGCGGGTGAAATTCTCGAGCGTGAAGCTGTGCGGCCATAACGTTGGGGTCCGGCCGCGCAACTCGGTCTTGGACTTGAGGGCCGAACTCAGCATCCAATAGAAGGGGAAGATGCAATACACAACCAGCAAAGCCAGCAGGGCGTAGGCCCCAAGATTTCCGAGGCGTCTGCGCGCGCGCACGTTCACCCGACGATCTCCTCGGACAGTTTGCGGCGGTAGCGGTAATAGACGACGAACACAAGAGTCGTGCCGATCAGCATCATGGTGGACAGCGCCGAAGCGGCGCCGACGTCGAATTGTTTCATCGAGTAGCGGTAGATCATGATCGGCAGGGTGTTGGTCGCGTAATTCGGGCCGCCCTCGGTCATCACCCAGATGAAGTCGAAGTTCACGGCGGTCCAGACGATGTGGATGAAGACGATGATGAGTGAGACCGAACGCAGGTGTGGGAAAGTCACGGAGGCGAAACGGCGCGGCGCCGAGGCGCCGTCGATCGCCGCCGCCTCGTAGAGGTCGGTCGGGATCGCCTGCAAGGCGGCCAAGAAGGAGATGGTGTAGTAGGGGAACGACCGCCAGATGTTGACGAAGATGCAAGTCGGCATGGCCCAGTCCGGGTCGCCCAGGAAGTTGATCGGGGTGTCGACGGCGCCGATGTCGACCAGCACGCGGTTGACGATGCCGAAGTCAGGGTTGAGCATCCATCCCCAAGTCAGGCCCGCCACAATGATGGGCACGAGCCAGGGGATGAACGTCATCATCCGGAAGACGCCCTGTCCTCGCATCGGCCGGTTCAGTAGCAGCGCGGACCCCAGACCGATGGCGTATTCGCCGACCACGGAGCCGGCAGTCCACACCAGCGTGTGCTGGACGGCCCCGCCAAAGTGCGGGTCCGCCGTCACGGTGGCGAAGTTGCCCAGGCCGGCGAAGCCGGACACCGCCGGGTTCACCAGATTGGCGTTCGAAAAGGCGTCGATCAGGACTCTGACCAGTGGGTAGGCGATCAGGCCGCCGATGAAGATCCAGGCGGGGCTCATCGCCGCCAGGGCGAAGCGCCGATCCGCCCGGGAACGGGTGACGGCACGGCCCCTCGGGCCGGGACGCCTTGTGTTGAGCGCCCCGGGACGAGTGGCCGTGCCGTCGATTGTCATTTGTCAGCGCGTGTGGAGCAGGACCGTCGCTTGCTTACGGCGTGCCCAACTCTCCGGCGTTCTCCAAAGACTTGTTGACGGCATCGGACAACCATGCCGCCGTCGCCTCCGGCGCCTCGTTCTCTTGCAGAGCCCTGGCGAGGGAGTCGATCATGTTCTGCGACACCTCACCCATCGAAATCGGCGGGAAGGTGATGCCGTTGGCGAGCAGCGCCGAGAAGTCCTTGGACCACTTGGTGTCGGTCGAGACCGTGGACAACGCCGACCGCGCCGGGAAGGCCGCCTTCTGCCACTCCTCGGATGTGAACGCGATCGCCAGCTTGGTGGCGCAACTGAGGTTCTTCGAAGTGTTGAACACCATCAGGGGCTTGGCCTCAATGTAGGTGGCGGGCTTCCCGTCCGCCGGCTGCGGCACCGGGTGGACCGAGACGTCACCCATCTCCGGGTTGGTGGACTCGCGCTCGCTCAACCAGTTGCCGGTCACGAAGCTGGCGGTCAGAGCGGTGGCGAAGTTCTCATCCGTCTCCTCCCAGCCGTAGGTGGCCGAGTTCGCATTGACCGCCCCAGAGGCCATCAGATCCTGGTAGAACTTGAACACCGTGGCGGCCTCGGCCAACTCGTCCGGGTTGTCGTTCCAGGTGTTGCGGTACAGGCCATCGCCCTGCGCCACGGCGATCTCGACTCCGGCCTGGGCCAGATAGACCACCAACTCCTGCGGCGAGCGCACGCCTGTGCCGGTCAGGCCGTAGAACGAGGCGCCGGTCGCGTCTTGCACCTTCGAGCCAACAGCGAGCACTTCTTCCCATGTGGCGGGCACTTCGACGCCCGCCTCGGCGAGCAGGTCGTCGTGGACCAGATAAGCCCGCGCGGTCGCCTCGTAGGGGAAGCCGATGATCTTGCCGTCGATCTCCATTGCCGCCTTGATCGACTCGCCGACCTTGTCCTTGTCCGCCCAGGTGTCCCAGTCGGCGCTGAGGTCGGCGAGGATGCCCAGCTTGTAGAACTCGGCCACGTACTCCGGCAGCCCCCAAGCGACATCGGGCAAGTTCTGACCGGCGGCCGCGGCGATGACCTTCTCATGCAGCATGTCATAGGTGAAATTGGTTTGGTTGACTTCGCAGCCGGTGTCCTCGATGAACTGCTCGATCAAGGGCAGGGACGCCTTTTCGGTGTCGGCGCCGTCGGTCCAGGCCGTCCAGAATTCGATGGCTTCGCCGGTGGACTGGGTGTCAGTGCCGTCGGAATTGGTAGAGGTGCCTCCGTCGCCGTCGTCGCCGCAGCCGGTCAATATCAGCGGAATGGCGGCCAGCGGCGCCAACACCCGCAGATGCTTTCTCATATTGGGTTGCCCTTTCATCGTTGATTGTCGGGTTAAGTTGTGCCCGTTCCGCCGGATCGCCGGTGCTTAGAAGGCGAGCCAACGGCCCGAGCCGATACCTAGTGAGAAACGTCTATCATTTGATCGTGCCAGGCGTGTCAGCGGATGTCAACCGCCGCCACGCAGGCGATATAGTTTCGTTATATTGAATCGTGGCCCGAAAAGTTTGACATGCATGGGCGTTGGTGATAATCGTTGATCATGCGGCTTGCAGCCAGCCTCCAGGATGCGCCGGTCACTCCGGCCGCGGGGGACCCGTGCGAGAGGTGATTTGGGGCTCTCCCCAGGCCCAACTGCGCCTGACCCTGGACGCCGGGGCGCCGGCGGCGCTGTCGCCAGTCGCGCCATCTGCGCGGACCGCGCCCCCCACGCCGCCGGCGCCGGAGACAGCCGGCCATCCGCCCATGGTCGAGATTCTGGCGGTGGGGCACGGCCGGGCGCCGAATTCACTGCGGGCCGCCGGCACCGCCATCGGCAGCCGATTGCGGCCGGTGCGCCACGGCGTCACCCGCGACGGGCTGTGGGAAGTCTTTGAGGTCGTCCAGCGGGATTCAGCCACCGATCTGGCCGTCACCACGCGCCTAGCCCGCCGCGACGGAGTCGGCGCCTACCGCGCGACCACCACCGTGGCGAATCTGGGCGCGATGCCCGTGCTGCTCCAAGCCGTCACGTCGATCGTCATCGGCGGTCTCAGCGACTACCTGGGCCGGCTGGCGGGCGCCCGCGCTTGGCAGGCCCGTTCGGAATGGTGCGCCGAGTCACGGTGGTACCCGGTAGAGCTGAACTCCCAAGCCGGTCTGGCCGACATCAACCCGACCTTGCACGGACAAGACAGCCGCTGCATGTACGCCATCACATCGACCTCGACCTGGTCATCGGGGCAGTTCGTGCCGGTTGGCGGGATCGAGGGCACCGGACGGGCGCTGTTCTGGCAACTGGAGGCGAACGCCCCCTGGCGTTGGGAGGTCAACGCCGCCGCCAACGACTACTACCTGGCCCTGATGGGCCCTTCCGACCCGCAGCACGCTTGGATTCGCCGCTTGGATCCAGGCGAGACATTCACGACCGTGCCCGTGTCCTTCGCGCTGGCGGAAGAATCGCCACCCATCGGTGGCCTGCCCGGGCGACGGCCCGGAATCCCGGCCGGGGCCATCGGGGAATTGACAAAGCACCGCCGGGCGTCTCGCCTAGAAACCGGGGCCGACGCAGGCAGCCCGCTGATCTACAACGACTACATGAACACCTTGATGGGCGACCCGACTGCGGACAAGGTCCTGCCGCTGGTGGACTCGGCCGCGGCGGTCGGCGCCCAGGTCTTCTGCATCGATGCCGGCTGGTATGACGACGGCGGTGACTGGTGGCCATCGGTCGGCGCCTGGGAGCCGTCGCTGCGCCGCTTCGGGCCGCCCGGACTGGCGGGTGTCTTCGAGCGTGTGCGAGCCGCCGGCATGCGCCCCGGGCTTTGGATCGAGCCCGAAGTGGTGGGCGTCAGATCGCCAAAGGCCGCCGCCCTGCCCGAAGCCTGCTTCATGCACCGGGCAGGCCGGCGGATCGTGGAACACGAACGCTACTTCCTGGACCTGCGCTGCCAACTCGCGCGCGACTACCTTGACTCCGTCTTCGACCGGCTGATCAGCGAACTCGGGGCCCTCTATTTCAAGTGGGACTACAACGTCACCCCCGGCTTAGGACCTGACGACGCCGACGCCGCCGGTCCTGGCGACGGCCTGCTTGAGCACGCCCGCGCCCACTTGGCCTGGTTCGAGGCCTTGCGCGCCCGCCATCCAGAGGTCATCTTTGAGGCCTGCTCATCCGGCGCTCAGCGCATGGACCAAGCCATGCTCTCCGTCTACGACCTGCAATCGACGTCTGACCAGCAAGATTACAGGCTCTATCCGCCAATCGCGGCCAGCGCGCCCATGGCCATGGCGCCCGAACAGGCCGCCAACTGGGCCTACCCGCAGCCGGGAATGACACTCGAGCAGGTGGCGTTCACACTGGTGACGGGCTTGTCGGGGCGTCTGTATCTGTCCGGCCAGCTAGACCGGTTGGAGCCGGCGGCCCTCGGCTTGGTGCGCGAGGCGGCCAAGATCTATCCCTCGTTCACCGCCCATCACCGGGCTGGCCTGCCACTGTGGCCGCTGGGCCTGCCGCAGTGGGAAGACCCGGTTGTGGCCATCGGCTCTTTGGCGCCGACAGGCGCGCTGATCCACGTTTGGCGACGGGCGGCCATGGCCGGCTCGCCCGGGGGCGACCCGAGCCGAGACGGCGCCGTGCTCTCATTGCCGGCCTTCGCGGGCGGCAAAGTGACTGTCCGCCAGGCATTTCCCTCGACGCTGCCGGCTTGGGAATGGTCGTGGGCGGCTGGCGCGGGCGAGCTTCGCCTGGACTTCGGCGGGGCGGCCGAGGCGGCCCGGTCGCTCCTGGTGGAGCCCGTCTGAACAGCCCGGCGCGCGCGCCGGGCTCGGGGGTGGGTCGCGCCGAAGCCAGCGCGCCTCAGGGGCTGGGAGGTGAGTCGGAAGCGCTGGCCGGGGCGACGGCATCGGGCGAGTTGGGCTGTCTGGGCGGTCCGGGCGAATCAACTGTCCAGTGGTCGATGACTCTCGAGACGGGTTCGCCAGTACCCCGGGCGCCGCCTTTCATGGGCATAGGCGATGATGATTACCTCGCCGTCGCGGACGAAGTAGACGATTCCGTAGGGGAACACTTCGACGCCTTTGCGTCGGATGAGGGGGACTCGCCGGCGGCCGCGGTAGATCGGGGCGGCATCCGGCCATTTTCGGATGAAATCGACGCCGCTGTCGAGATCCTCAGCCAATCGCTCACCGAGACCGGGGTCCTGACGCTCATACCAGACGAGAGCCTCGAGGTATTCCTCGCGCGCCGCCGGATGCTCGCGCCAAGCAGACGGCGTCACTGGCGGCGGGCCGCCAGCAGGGCTCGAGCCATGCGTCGCGTTTCTTCGCCGTCGACGGGTTCGACTTCGCCGGACATGATCTCGCCCGCGCGCCGGTCAATCTCATCGTCCCACGCCGCATCCGCATCAGCCTGCTCGGCGTGGCCGATCTGCTGGAGCGCCAGCGCCGCGATCTCGCGCTCATCGGCAGACAGCGTCTTGCCCTCAGCGATGTAGTCCGCGAGCCTCGGTGTCATGCCCTGAGTCTACCGGGCGAAGCCGACGGCCAGCAGGCAGCCCGTCTTTGGTCAAGCGCGGCGGCGCGGCGCTTCTCCCGGGGTCGCCTGGCTCAGGGGCTGGGAGGTGAGTCGGAAGCGCTGGCCGGGGCGACGGCATCGGGCGAGTTGGGCTTGTCGGGGTGGTCCGAGCGGTCTGGGCGGGGATTGGGCGCCGGGGCCGGGTCGAGCGCGGGGCCGGGCGGCGGGTTGGGCGCCGGGGCCGGGTCGAGCGCGGGGCCGGGCGGCGGGTCGGGCGGCGGGGCCGGGTCGAGCGCGGGGCCGGGCGGCGGGTCGGGCGGCGAGGACGGCTGCGGGCGGCGGGGCGGGGCGGCGAGGGCGGCGCCGATGGCGGTGGTCAGCGGGATGGCGAGGACCAGGCCGATCGACGCGACGAGCGTGCGGACCAGCTCCTCGGCCACCTCCTCGAAGGTGAGCACGTCAGCGACGGCGTGATCATAGAGGTTGACCAGCACCAACAGCGCCAAGGCGGTGCCCACGTAGGCGAAGGCGATGGTGTAGACGGTCGAGGCGATGTGATCGCGGCCGATCCGCATGCCACGGGCGAAGACCTGGCGGCGGGTGGCGGCGGGCTTGGCCGCCCGCAACTCCCAGACCGCCGAGGCCTGGGTGATGGTGACATCGTTGAGGACGCCGACGCCGGCCAGCACCATGCCGCAGAGCAACACCCCGCGCAGGTCGACGCTGGGGGCGATGAAACGCATCTGGCTCATGCCCTCGTGGATGGCCGGCGTCAGGTGCGCGGCCGGGATGGCCCACCAGGCCGCCGCCGCCACCACCGCCACCCCGGCGAAGGTCCCCAGCAGCGCGGTGGTGGTCTTGACCGAGATGCCGTGGGCCAGGTACACAACGACGAACATGATCGCGCTGGCCGTCACCAACCCCGCCAGGAGCGGGTTCTTGCCCGCGATCAGCGCGGGCAACAAGAACTGCCAGATCAGCAGCAGCGACACCACCAGCCCGGCGATCGCCGCCAGGCCCTTCCAGCGCGCCACCGCGAACACCACCAACCCGAACACCACCGCCAGCGCCACCAGCGGGCCGGTCCGCACGAAGTCCGCGAAGACATACGGCGAGCCGGTCTGGGCGGCCGCCGGGAAGCGCATCAGTTTGAGGCGGTCGCCGGCGGCGAACTCCGTGGCCGGGACCTCCGGGGACAGGTGGATCGGCTGCGGCTCGTCCTCGCCCGCCACCTCGACAAAGACGGCGGCCGGTTCGCCGCCCTCGACCATTGGCGGCCCGTCCGGGTCGACCTTGACAACGGTGCCGTAGACCCACGATGCCGTCTCGTCCAGGTACGCTATCGGCTCCGGCAGGGCGTCGCGGTCCGGCCAGAGCCAGGCCAATCCCGCCCCGGTGGCCACCACCAGCAGCCCCATGACCAGGGCCAGGACCAGGCGGACCGGGCGCGGCTGAGGCGGCTGGGGCGCCTGGCGGGGCTGACCGGTTTGGCGGATCAAGTGCATGAGCCGGATGCTAACGGCGTGCGATGCATAGCGCCAGGTCGCGCCTGGGCTTGGCCAGAACCAGAACTGGCCGGAATGCCGGCCGGGGGAGCTGGTGGGGAAAAGAGATGGTCGGCCCCGCCCGCCCCGGCAGGGCCGACCGTGCCAGCCAGGTTAGCCCGCCACCGGGCTGGCGTCATTATCAACACCTAGGGTTGCATAGGTATTCCCACTCTGTAAGGGCAATGTTGTGACGATTTGGTGCAGGCGACCGGCGCCCGCCCCCATTTCGCTGCCGCTCATATGTCCTCGATGCGAATCCTGTCGGGGGTGACGCCGGTGGCTTCGGCGGCCCATTCTTGCAACTCCTCGGTGATGACAAATCGGGGGAAAGTCCAACCATCATCCATTTTGTCTTCCCAAGGCACCGGTCCTTGGGTGGGACCGTGCTTGGAAATGATTTGCTGGCCGACCTCTTGGGCGCCGGCGCCCTCATAGACCTCGGGCCAGCCAGGTGTCTGCACCGTTAACCGAATCATGCGCCTCAGAATCCTTTCTGCGGGGAGCCCAAGGGCCATCCTACTCGCGCTGGTCAAGCCCGTGCGAGCAGCCCGCTGGGACGAGTTTGTCGGCCAGGGTCAGGGCCGCCGCCACGGCCATGTCCATGTCGAGGTATTGGTAGCGCCCGAGCCTGCCCCCGAACCAGACCTCGTGCTCCTGGGAGGCGAGTTCGCGGTAGCGTTCGAGCCGGTCGCGGTCCGCCGGGGTGGCGACGGGGTAGTAGGGCTCGTCGCCGGGCTCGGCCAGGCGCGAGAACTCGCGGGCGATGATTGTCCGGTCGGCCGGGTAGTCCCGTTCGGGGTGGAAATGGCGGAACTCGATCACCCGGGTCCAGGGGTCGGCCAGGTCGGCGTAGTTCATGACCGCGCAGCCCTGGTGGTCGCCGGTGGCGGGGCGCTCCCAGGCGAAGTCGAGGGTCCGCCAGCCGAGGGGGCCGGCGGCGTGGCCGAAGTAACGGTCGATCGGGCCGGTGAAGACGACCGGCACCTGGCCGGCGCAGGCAGCGCGGCTGAGGCGAGCGGCATCGGGCGGCGTCAAGAAGTCTTGCCCCAAGACCACTTCGATCCCCGGGTGGTCCGCCAGACGCGACCAGAGCGCGGCGTAACCCTGGGCCGGCAGGCCTTGGTGGCGGTCGGAGAAGTAGCGGCTGTCGTAGTTGTAGCGCACCGGCAGGCGCCCGATGACGGCGGCGGGCAGTTGGTCGGCCGGCGTCTGCCATTGTTTGGCCGTGTAGTCGCGGATGAAGGCCTCGTAGAGGGGGCGGCCGATCAGCGACACGGCTTTGGCCTCAAGACCGATGTCCGATGCCGTCTGGGCGCCGCCGCTCGCGCCCCCAATCCCAGCCGCGCCAGTCCCAGCCACGCCAGTCCCGCCCACGCCGGTTCCGCCCACGCCAGGCGGCGCCGACTCGCCGGCTTGCTCCGCGATCAGGCGGCGGGCCTCGTCCGGGCTCAGCGCCGAACGGAAGAACTGGTTGATGGTGCCGAGGTTGATCGGCAGCGGGTAGACCTCGCCGCGATGGCGGGTGAAGACGCGGTGGGTGTAATCGGTCCAGTCGGTGAAGCGGCCGAGGAAATCCCACACGCGCTCGTTTGAGGTGTGGAAAAGATGGGCGCCGTAGTTGTGAATCTCAATGCCGGTGGCCGGGTCCACCGACGAATGGGCGTTGCCGCCAATGTGCTCCCGCCGCTCGACCACAGCCACCCGCCGGCCGCGTTCGGCCGCCACCCGGGCCACCGTCAGGCCGAACGGCCCCGCGCCCACAACCACCAAATCCGGATCAGTCATCGTTTCCTTCCCGGCCGGGCGCCCGGCCTTCTTTGTAGGCCTCCAGCACCGCGCCGGTCGGCCCGTCCATGACCAGCTCGCCCTTGTCCAACCAGAGGG
Organism: Bifidobacteriaceae bacterium; assembly: GCA_031278655.1. Classification (GTDB taxonomy): domain Bacteria; phylum Actinomycetota; class Actinomycetes; order Actinomycetales; family WQXJ01; genus JAIRTF01. Next base: position 11,878 of record JAITJZ010000099.1, on the reverse strand, counting down.
CGCGCTGGCACATCGCCTCGACCGCTTTGGCCGAATGCGAGACCAGGAAAACGGTCCCGGCCTGTTCCTTGACCTCGAGGATTTTGTCACGCGAGCGGCGCTGGAATTCGGCGTCGCCGGTCGACAGGGCCTCGTCGATCATCAAGATGTCCGGCACTTTCGAGGTCGAGATGGCGAAGCGCAGGCGCGAGGCCATGCCGGACGAGTAGGCGTTCATGGGCAGGCGGGCGAATTCGCCAATGCCCGCGAACTGAACGATCGAGTCCAGCCGTTGGCGGACCTCGGCCCGGGTCAGCCCCAAGGCCAGCCCGCCGAGCATGATGTTGCGCTCGCCGGTCAGGGCCGTCAGCAGCGCCGCGTTGACGCCCAGCAGGGCGCATTGGCCGGAGGCGTAGACGGCGCCCTCCGAATACGGCATCAGGCCGGCCATGGCCCGCAGGAGCGTCGATTTGCCGGCGCCGTTGCGCCCGACGATGGCGATCGACTCGCCCTGGTGGGCCACGAACGAGACGCCGCGGACGGCGTGGACCTCGCTGACCGAGCCGACCGCGCCTGAGGCGCGGTCGAACAGGCGGCGGTAGAGGGAGCGTTTGTAGCCGGTCGAGGCGCCCAGTTTGCGCCCGCCGAAGACGCGGTAGCGCACATGCACGTGGTCCACCACCAGGGTCGGGGCGCCCGGGCCGCCGATGCCGTCTGGCCCGGTTCCGCCGGGGCCGCTGGTCCCGGCCTGGCCGCTGGCGCCGGTCCGGCCGCTGGCGGGCGGGGCGTCCGCGAAGGCGGCCTCGTCCAGCGAGAAGTCGATGTCGTCAGTCCCGGCCATAGCGCGCCTCCGCCCGCCAGAAGAAGACATAGCCGGCCGCCGCCGCCGTCAGGGCGTAGCCCACGCCCAGCCACCAGTCCAATGGCGAGGCCGTGACCTCGGCCAGGATGGCCGAGCGGGCCAGGCGCAGGTAGACGGCGAAGGGCTCGTAGATGGCGATCTGCCCGAGCAGCCCGAATCCGGCCGCCAGCAACTCCAGGGGGAAGAAGACGCCCGCCACGTAGCGCGCCAATTGGGTGAGGATCGGGACCAAGTTGCCGAGGTCCGGCGTGGCCGAGACGACCCGCGCCAAGAAGAAGCCGCAGCCGAGCACGAACAGGTAGACCAGGGCCACGGCCGGGATCAGGGTCAACCAGGACCAGGTCGGAGTGTGCCCCTTGACCAGCACGATCACCACCATGATGGCCAGCGCCGGCCACATCATGATCATTTCTGTCAGGGTCACGGAGATGGGCAGCACCGCCCTGGGGAACTCCAGCGCCCGGACCAATTTGACCTTCGACGCGATGGCGCGCCCGCCGTTGTTCAAGCCGGAGGCGATGAACTCGAACAAAAAAGTGCCGATCACCAGGTAAGACAGGAAATCTTCGACGCCGCGCGAGGCCTCGGTGATGATGATGCCGAAGACCACGTAGAAAACGCCGACTTGCAGCAGCGGCTTCAGCACCCCCCAGAGTTGGCCCAGGTACGAGCCCTGGTTCTTGCCGTAGGCGTCCGAGCGGGCCAGCTCCCAGGTGAAGTCGCGCCGCCGCCAAATCGAGGCGCTGTACTGACCGAGGCGCGGACGGGCCCCGAGCTTGCGCAAGCCGTGACGCGAAGCCAGCGCGGCGGCATCGGCGGAGGTCAGCGCCTGCGGCCGCGAAGGTGAGTCCACGCCAACAGGGTAGCGCGTAGTCCGGACACCGCCCTGGCCCTTACGCTTGTCTACCGTGCTGCGTTTGGACCACGTTCTGCGGGACTATCCATGGGGCTCAGTCGACCAGGTGCCGCGCCTGCTCGGCTTCGCGGCCACCGGCCGGCCGGTGGCGGAGGTCTGGCTGGGGGCGCACGCGACGGCATCGGCCGCCGTGGCCCGGGGCGAGGACGATGCCGGCGCCTCGCTCAGGGATGTCATCTCCCGCAACCCGGTCGCCTGCCTGGGGCCGGGCGACGGCGAATTGCCGTTCCTGTTGAAGATTCTGGGTGTGGCGGAGGCGTTGTCTTTGCAGGTCCACCCGGGCGCGGAGCAGTCGCGGGCGGGTTTCGCCCGCGAGGAGGCGGCCGGGATTCCGCTCGACTCGCCGAACCGCACCTACAAGGACCCCAATGTCAAGCCGGAGATGGTCTACGCCCTCGGGTCCTTCGAGTTGCTGGCGGGTTTCCGCCGCCCGGATGAGATCAGGGCCTCGTTGGAGCCGCTGGCCGGGGCCTCGGCGTTGGCTCAGGCGTTGGCCGAGGCGCTGGCCCCGGGCCAGCGCGACGGCGTCCGCGCAGCCGTCGACATCGCCTTGACGGCGGCCGCGCCCGAGGCCGTCATCGAGTTCACGGCCGCCTGTCGGCGGCAACTGGCCGCCCCCGGCGACGATCCGGGCCCTTACGCCTTGCCGGTGGCGCTGGCCAAACGTTATCCGGGGGATCGCGCCTTGGCGGTGGTGCTGATGATGTCGCATTTCTCGCTGGCGCCCGGCGAGGCGCTGTTCTTGCCGCCCGGCACGCCGCATTCGTATTTGCGCGGGCTGGCGGTCGAGTTGATGGGCCCTTCCGACAATGTCCTCAGGGCCGGGTTGACCGGCAAGTACACCGATCCGGAGCGGTTCGCCTCGACGATCGACTGGGCGGGGCGCGGTCCGGTCCGCCCAACTGTGTCGCGCCAGGGGGCGGTGCGGATGTTGCGCCCGCCGGTCGCCTCGTTCCAATTGGCGGACATCCGGGTGGGCGGGCCGCTCGAGCTGGCGTTGGCCGGGCCGCGCGTGGCCCTGGCCCTGGAGGGCGAGGTGACGGCTTTCACGGAATTGGGCTCGCTGCATCTGTCGCGCGGGCAGTCGTTGTTCGCCATGGCGTCTGAGGGGCCGCTGCGGTTGCGGGGCAAGGGGCGCGTCATCCTGGCGGCGCCGGGGGCCGGGTTTGGACCCGCGTTTGGGCCCGGGTCCGGGCCGGCGGCGGGTTAGCATACTACCTTCGAGGGCCAAATGGGCGTCAAACGTGGCGGCCGTGTGAACATTGTGACCTCGGGACTTGCCAAGATCACCAAGCTGTAATTTCATTGTTGTCACCATTTAGTGAACAGGACGTCGGCTGCGAGGAGACAACAGGTGTGGAACGTACTGGGCGAAGGCGCTCTGACCCTTGAATCCGGCGCTGTCGACCCGCGCTCGAATGTGCTCGACTTGTTCGCCCGCCAGGACGACTCCGGGCCGCTCAGCTGGCAACTGCGGGCGCTGTGCCCGCAAACCGACCCCGAGGCTTTCTTCCCGGAGAAGGGCGGCTCGACCCGCGAGGCCAAGCGCATCTGCGCGGCCTGCGAAGTGCAGGCCGAATGCCTCGATTACGCCCTCGCCAACGATGAGCGCTTCGGCATCTGGGGCGGCTATTCGGAGCGCGAACGGCGTCGCCTGAAGCAGCGCCGGTCTTTGTGACCGTGCCAGCCCAGCCGGCTCGGCCGGCTTTGTCAGAACAACCGGAACACGGCGCCCGGCCCCGCGTTCCTCGATCCGGCCCGGCAGGCGACCAAGCTGGCCACCAAGCAAGCCACCAAGCAAGCCGCCAGGCTGGCCACCAAGCAAGCAGCCCGGCGAACAACCAGGCGATCCACCCGGCGGAAGGGCTGGCCGGCGGTCTCAGCCCGGTCGAGGTTGTGGCCGTGGTCGTCACCAGGGGCCGCTCAGAATATCTGCCGCGCGCCCTGGTCGCGCTGGCGGGCCAGAGCCTCCAGCCCCAGAGCGTGATCGTGGTGGACGCCGGGGCCAAGGCCGACCCGGCCATCGCCGAGATGGCCATCCGCTGCGGCGTGCCCCGCGCCGCCCTGAGCGTGGTCCACGCCGTCCGGGCCAAGAACTTCGGTCAGGCGGTGGCGGCCGGGCTGTCCGGACGCTCGCTCGCCGGTCTGATCTGGTTGCTCCACGACGACTCCTACGCCGCGCCCGATTGCCTGGCCAACCTGGTGGCCCGCTTGGAGATGTCGCCGTCGGTGGCGGTGGCTGGGCCGAAACAGGTCCAAGCCCAGGACCCGAGCCGGTTGGGCGAGGTCGGGGTCACCACCACGCCCTTCGGGCGGCGCATCCCCTACGGCCAGGACGGCGAGTTGGACCAGGGCCAATACGACCGGCTCGAGGACGTGCTGGCGGTCGGCAGCGCCGGGATGCTGGTCCGAGGCGAGGTTTGGCAGGCCCTGTCCGGTTTCACGCCCGCACTCGGCCCGTTCCGCGACGGGCTGGACTTCTCGCGCCGCGCCCGCCTCGCCGGGCACCGGGTGGTGGTCGAGCCGGCCGCCGTCATCGAGCACGAGCAGGCCGCCTACAGGGGTTTGCGCGAGCCGGGGCGGCGGCGCGGCCGGGGACGGGCCGCCGATGACGTGGGGCCGGGCGAGGCACAGGCCGCCGATGACGTTGGGACCGGCCGGGGTTCGGCCGCCGATGGCGCGCGGCGGCGCGGCCGGGGACGGGCCGCCTCGACCGCCCGCTCCTACGGCGCGCGCCGACGCGCCTTCATCTTCACGGCCCTGGCCGAAGCCCCGCTTTGGGCGCTGATCCCGGTCGCGGTCCTGGCCGTGGCGGTGGCGATCGGGCGCTGCGGCTGGCGTCTGGCCGCGAAAGACTTCCGCTTGGCCGTGGACGAGCTGTGGGCGCCGATCGCGGTCCTGACCAGGTTCGACGCCGTCGCCAGGGCGCGCTACGTGGCCGGACGCACTCGCCGCCTGCCGCGCAGGCGGCTGGCCCCGCTTCAGATCAGCGCCGCCGAGGCCCGCCAAGCCCGCCGCGACCGTCGCGTCAGCGACGCGGAACTGAGGCGTCAGGCGCTGGCGCCAACGGAAATCGAGATGGCGGAGCAGCGCCAATTGGCCTCGCGCCGCCGTCGCATGCTGACAGCGGTGATGCTGGTGGTGACGGCGGTCAGCGGCCTGGCGCTGTACCGGCTGATCGGGCCGGGCGCGCTGACAGGCGGCGCGCTGGGGCTCCAGGACGCCTCCGCTTGGGAGCTGGCCGGCCGGGTGGGCGGCGGCTGGCTGACCCAGGGGCTCGGCCAGCCCGGCCCCGGCGACCCATTCGACGCCGTGCTGGCCGTGGCCACCCTCATCTGCTTGGGCCACGGGGCCACCGCTGTCAAACTGCTGCTGCTGACCGCGCCGCTGGTGGCGGCGCTGGGGGCCTGGTTCGCGGCTGGCGCGGCCAGCCGCTCGGTCTGGCTGCGCGCCTGGGCGGCGCTGTTCTACTGGGCGGCGCCGTCGCTCTGGCTGGCCGTGTCCGATGGCCGCGTCGGCGCGGCCGTGGCGCACGCGGCCCTGCCCTGGGCCATGCTGGGCGTGGCCAGAGCCATCGGTGTCAACCGGCTCGACGTCCGTCCGGCCGTCATCGGCGGAGCGGTCGCCCCCGCCGCCGCCCGCGGCTCGCTGGCCGCCGCCGCCTTCGCCGGCCTGGCCCTGGCGACGGCCGGCGCCGGCAGCCCGGCGCTGCTGGCCCCGGCCCTGCTGGCGCTGGTGGTGGTGTTCGCGCTGGCCGGGCGCGGGCGGCGCGGCCGCCTGATCTGGGTGGCGCTGCCCGCCTTGGCGTTGTTCGCGCCCGCGATCTGGGCGGCTCGCGCCGACGGCGCCTGGCGGGCGCTGCTGACCGACCCAGGACCGGCGCTCGGCTACGAGCAGTCCCCGTTCTGGTTGGCCTGGCTGGGTTGGCCGACGCCGCCCCAGGACGCCTGGTTCTTGCCCGATCAATGGGCGCTGGTCGGCGCCGCGGCGCTGACCGGCGGCGCGGTGGTGGCCGCCACCCTGGCCCTGTTTCGGCGCGGCCCGGCCGGCCGGGCGGTGCGCTTCGGCTGGTTCTTGGCGTTGGCGGCGGGGGTGGCCGTCTTCGGCCTGGAACGGCTGGCCGTCAGCGTCGACGGCCTTGAGGCCGTGCCCGCCTGGACGGGCGGGGTCTGCGCCTTGGCCGCCGCCGGCTGGCTGGCGGCGGGCGCGGCGGGCCTGAGCGGCCTGGTCGGGGAGCGGCAGCGGACGGCGGCGGGCGGGCGCCAAAGCGCCGGCGGACGCCAAACCGCCAGCGCCGCCCTGGCCACCCTCGGCCTGGTGGCGCTGCTCGCGGGACCGGCCCTGACCAGCGCCGTCGACGCCTGGCAGCGCCTGCACCAATCCGATGTCCGCCGGACGGCCACCAACCCGATGCCGCCCATCGTCGTGGCCGAATCCGCCAGCGCCATGGCCACCTACGCGCTGGTCGCCGAAACCGTGGGCGCAGGCGCTGACGGTGCCCTGACCTGGGAAATCGTGCGGGGCGCTGGGAGGCAAGTGACGGCATCGGCGGGGCTTGAAGGCGGGCGGCGCCTCAGCGGCCTGCCCGGCGCGGTCGCGGGGCCGGACGCGGCCGACCGGGCGGTGGGGCGGGTGCTGGCCGGGATCGCCGCCCGCAACCCCGGCGCCGCCGCCGCCGAACTGGCTGGCTTCGGGATCGGCTTCATCCTTGTCGGGGACGACCCGGCCCTGGCTGCGGCCATGGACGCGACCCCCGGCCTGACCCGCGTCCGCGAGGGCGACGAGGGCGCGGTGGTCTGGCGGGTGGCCCCGGCCGACCTGCAGTTGGAGGGGCTGAGCGTGGACGCCGCCGCCCGCCTGCACTTGGTCAGCCCCGGGTCCGCCGCCTCCCAGTCCGATGCCGTCGCCCTGGACTCGGGCAGCGGCGCCGACATCAGGGTCGAGTTGCCGGACGGGGCGGACGGGCGCCGCCTGGTCTTGGCCGAACGGGCCGACAGCCGCTGGCGCGCCACGCTCGACGGCCAACCGCTCGCGGCCGTGGCCGGCGACGACTGGCGCCAGGTCTTCGAAGTGCCGGCCGGGGCCGGCCAACTGCGGGTCTGGTACCAGGCGGATTGGCGCTTCGCGCTGGCGCAGGCGGTGGTGTTGGCCCTGGCGGCGCTGCTGTCGCTGCCGATCCGCCGTCAGGCCGGGGCCAGGGAGGAAAGCTGATGCGAATCATCAGGCGCATCGGCGCCATCGTCATGGCCGTGGTGCTGGTTGGCGCCAGCGCCGGGCTGATTGTGGCCGACCGGCGTTGGCCGCCGGCGGCGGCCCAGGCGGGCGCGCCCGAGGTCATCGACGTGCCCCCGGGGGACGCGGAGGTCGTCTGCGCGGGCGCGCTCAGGCTGCCGGGCGACGGCGAGGGGCAGGTGGTCTACGACCCGCGCTTCGATCCGGCTCCGACAGCCGTCGATTCAATCACCCGGGGGCTGGTGGCCAGCCCCGCAGGCGGCCTGGAACAGGCCCTTGACGAGGGCTCGGCGGCGGCGCGGCTGAACGCCGCTGGCCGCGACGTGGCCATCAGCAGCGCCACCGTGGGCGAGTCGCCGATCAGTCTGACCGCCTTCGCGGACGCCGAGGACCCGGCGGGCGAGCCGATGGCCGCCGGCGCCACCTTCCAGCACTGGGCCGACGGCGACCTGCGCGGCGTGGCCGCGGCCGCCTGCGTCGCGCCCGCCACCGAGGCCTGGGTGGTGGCCGGCTCGACCGAGACCGGCTCGTCCGCGCGCCTCATCCTGGTCAACCCCGGGCTCAAAGACGTGCGCGCCGACCTCCAGGTCTGGGACGGCGCCGGCCCGGTCGAAGCTGTCGGCCTGAGCGGCTTGGTGGTGCCGAAATCCTCCCAGCGGGCTGTGCTGCTGGAGGGATTCATCGGCGAGGCGGCCCGTCTGGCGGTGCACGTCACCGCCTCCGGCGGCGAGCTGGCGGTGTTCCTGCAGCACTCGCGCCTCCAGGGGCTGACCCAAGGCGGCGTCGAATTGGCGGCGCCGGGCGGTGCCCCGGCCACATCCGTGACCGTGCCCGGCCTCAGCGTCACCGACTCAACCTTCGACTCGGCCAGGACCTCGGCGCTGAGGGTGCTGAACACCGGGCCGGACCCGGCCTTGGTCAACGTCGAACTGTGGGGGCCGGACGGCCCCACCAGCCTGCCGGGGCTCGAAGACGCCGTCCTCAACCCAGGGGTGGTCACCGACCTGTCGCTGGGCGGGCTGCCGGGCGGGAGCTACGTGGCCGTCATCGAGTCCGACCAACCGGTCGTGGCGGCCGGACTGTCGCTGCGAGCGGCGGGCGAGGACGGCGGACCGGAAGAATTCGCGTGGACCCAGGCGACGGCATCGGGCGAGGAAGGTTACGTCACCCTGCCGGGCGGCGACTTGGCGATCCGGCTGGTGGTGGCGGCCGACCAGGCGACCAACCTCGAACTGACGCCGATCGACCTGCTCGGCCAGGCCGGGGCGACCACCACGGTCGCGGTCGCCGCCAAAACCAGCCAGGCGCTCGACCTGGCGGCCATGGGCGGCGACGAGACCACGGCGGCCGTCGCCTTCAGCTGGGACGGGCCGGGCGGAGCGCTGGCGTTGACGGTCAGCGCCGCCGACCCGGCCGGGCAGATGATCTCGGCGCTGACGCCACCGGCAGCGCGGACCGGCGCCACCGCGGTGACGGTCTGGCCGGCCGGGCCCTGAGCCCCGGGCCCGGCGCTGCCAGGATCAGGAGGCCAAGTCCAACTCCGCCAGCTGGGCGAACGAGTCGCCGTCAAGAACGCGCAGGCCCGAGCTGGATATGACGTAGAAATCGGAGCCCACCCTGAGCCCGCGCGTCGCGTACCAGTCGTCTGGCAGGGCGACGCTGAACCGCTGCTCAAACCCGTCGCCGCTGACGCTGAAGAAGGCGAAGGCCTGCCCCGGCGTGCCGGTCGGCATGCCCCAGTCCCGGACCTGGAAACCGATCAGGGAGTTGGTCGGGTCGGCCAAGAACCCGCGGTGGTCCCAGAGGGCGTCCGCGTCGTCATAGGGGACGGCCAGCGAGGCGGCGACGCTGACGTCGAAGGGGTCGGAGACGTCGAACAACACCAGTTGCATGCCGTCGGTCAGCCCGTCGGCGTCGCCCGCGTAGCCGATGCCGATCAGCCGGTCTTCGCCCCAGGGGTGCAGGTAGGCGCTGAAGCCCTCGATCTTGAGCGCGCTCATGACCTTGGGGTTGGCCGGGTCGGCGAGGTCGATGGTGAACAACGGGTCGGTTTGGCGGAAGGTCACCACGTAGCCGACCTCGCCGTCGAACCGCACCGATTGGATCGACTCGTCGCGCATCAATTCTTCGATCTGGCCGATCACCGCCAGGTCTGGCCCTAGGACGTGGAGGCTGGAGACGGCTTCGCTGGAGTCAGTCGGCCAGACGGTTGTGGCGACGCGCAGATTCGACTCGTGCTCATCCATGGCGAACTGGTCCACCAGGGTGCCTGGCACGCTGCCTTGGGCGGCGACCTCGAAATCGCTCCCGGCCAGGCGCACCCGGATCAGGTCGGTGAAGACGGCCTGGGCGGCGGATGAGTCCGCGTCGGTGGCCAGGTAGCCTTCCAGGGCGAGCCCGAGCCGCCCAAGCAGGTTCGGCTGATCCTGCCAGCGGGTGTGGGCCAGGTAGATGTTGTCGAAGCTCATGTAGAGGGTGTCGACGCCGCCGAGGATCGCCTTCTGGGCCACCCGCTGCTGGCTGGCCAGGTCGATGGCGCTGATCACCACGTATTCCGTGCCAGTGGGGGGATCCCAGATCACCAGGTCGGCGGGCGCGATCACCTGGCTGTCGCCGTCGGCGGCGATCGATGGGGCGAAGGTGGCCGGGTCGTCCGGGTCGGTGCTGTCGCGGTCCTGGATCCAGTGGTCTGAGATGACGTGCAGCTTCCCGTCCAACAGCCGCGAGGTCCGGTAACTGCCGTCCTGCTCCAGTTTGGTGAGGAGTCGTGGCTGTTCAGCATTTGACACGTCATACAACAGTACAGCGGTCTTGAAGATGGTGGGGCCGTCATACAAGAGCTTCAGCTGTTCTTCGGGGGAGAGGTTGGCCCCTGGCGCCGGGTCCTGGGCCGGGTCTTCGGCCGGGTCTTCGGCCGGGTCGGCGATGGTGGCCTGATTGTGGTGCGCGACCACCGCCAGCACATCGTTGAACAGCATCAGATCGGCGATGACGAGCGAGTTCGGCGGCTTCAGCGCCTGGCCGTCGCCGAACTGCGACGCGACGTCGATCCGCGCCACCACCCGGGTGCCCTCGCCGTCCGGCTTGACCACCGAGATGTCGGCCAGCTCCGCCGAGTACGAGTCTGAGTACGAGTACGAGTCCGAGTCCGAGTCTGAGTACGGGTCTGAGTACGGGTCTGAGGGCAGGTTTGAGAGCGAGGCCACAAAGATGTGTTCGCCATCGGTCTTGACCAGATCGCCCTCATCGATGCCAGCGACCTGGACATTGGTGCCGGTGTAAGCGGAGGAGTCGTCGGTGTAAGCCAGTTCGGCTTGGCCTTGGGCGGCTGAGTCCCCACTCTCGGCCGCCGGCATGCCGCCGCTCTCGGCCTTGGCGAGGAACCCATAGCCTTGCAGATCCCCGGACTGCCAGACGCCTTCGAGGGCGGCGTAGACGGCGGCGTAGTCGGCAGGGCTCGACACCAAGTCCTCCGCCTGCGCCGTGGGCGCCGGGAGCGGCTCGGCCGTCAGCCTCGGCCCTTTGACGGTGGCGTAGACAACCGTTCCGGCCAGCACCAACACGGCCAAGGCCGCCCCAGAGAGCAGCGGCACGCTGACGCGGCGCGGTGGCCTGGCGAAATCGGCGCGGTGGGCCGGGCCGGCGCCGCGGCCGGCGGCTCGGCGGGCGCGGCGCTTGGCCTGGTGCTGGTTGGCGGCCTGGTGCTGGTTGAGGCCTGGGCTTCGGCCGGGGACCGCGTGCGCGGTTGGCGCCCCGTCGCCGCTGGCCGCGGCGTCATCGGCGGCCAGACGGCCGCGCAGGCGGTCGACCAACTCCGGCGGCGGCGTGAACTGCTGGCGCATGTCGCGGAAAATCGGGTCAGTCATCGAAAAGCTCCCCTCTCAAGCGGTCGCGCATGTCCGCGCGCCCGCGGCTCAAACGCATCTTGACCGCGCCGGGCTCGATGTCGAGCAGGCTGGCGATCTCAGCGACCGGCAAATCCTCGAAATAAAACAGGTGTAACACTGTGCGAGTCGCCTCCGGCAAGGTCGCCAGCGCCCGGAAGATGGCGTCCTGGCGCTCGCTGGCGAAGGTGAAACTGACGGCGGTGGCGGCGGGCGGGTCGTCCGCCGTCAGCGGCACCACCCGTGTGCGCCAGGATGACGCCGCCAGGCGCCGCGCGATGTTGAGCGTGGTCCTCAGCAGCCAAGCCTTGCGGTGCTCCTCGTCGCGGCAGCGCGGCGCCGTCCGGTGATAGGCCAGGAAAACCTCCTGGAAGACATCCTCGGCGTCGCCCCGGCAGGCGGTGTGGGTGACCGCCACCCCGAAGACCATGGCGCCGTGGCGCTCGACCGCCGTCTCGGTGCGGACCAGCGACCGGGCGCCGGGATCGCCTTCCAGGTGGTCTCCGAGGGCGAAGAACTCCGGGTCGGTCTGGTGGGAATGGTCGGCTTGGTGGGCGCCAGCGGGCGGCGCGGGGCTGATCGCCAGTCGGTCGTCGGGTCGCACCAGAGTCTCCCTTGGGTCAGATCGGGGGGTCGCTACCAATAATTCCGCCCAGCGCCCCAAAAGGTAACATCCTCCGCCCAAATTCGCCCCGCGCCTCCTGCGGCTTGACCGCCGCGCGCGGCGGGCCTAGCGGGGCGCCCTCGGATACGTGCAGGTCGGGCGGCGGGCCTAGATCGTTGATTCCGGGGGTTGTTTAGTGGTCGTAGGCGGTGAGTGGGCGGAGGGCGGGGGCGCCGGTTCGTTCGCCCGGCCAGATGGCGGCGGTCAGGGCGAGGAGTTGGACGCCGACGCGGGTGGTCAGCCAGCGCGGGGTTCTGGCTCGGTGGCGTTCGATGTCGAGGTGGGTCTTCAAGGTGGCGTTGATCGATTCGATGATCTGCCCGGGTCGGCGTTCCAAGCCG
>JAITJZ010000096.1 GCA_031278655.1 Bifidobacteriaceae bacterium | reverse complement strand
CGTCATGCTTCACGTAAAAGGTCCGGGAGCGGGTGTGCTTGCCTCAGTTGGGAATGTCCGCGTGGCGCGGCGTGGCGCGGGGTGTTTCGGGGTGGCGCGCGGTTGCCTGGCTTGCTATGAGACGGGAGCTTGGGATGGCTGCGAGGCGGCAGATCACGAAGAAGTACGCGCGGGAGTACGCGGGGGCTTCGAAGGCGCGCAAGGGCGCGATTCTCGACGAGTTGGTCCACGCGACGGATTGGACCAGGGACCACGCGCGCCGGGCGATCAGGCAGGCGTCTATGCGGCGCGGGCCGGTGTCGGCGGTCAAGCGCAGGCCGCGGCCGAGGAAGTACTCGTATGACGCGTTGAAGGTTCTTCAGGAGGTGTGGGTGTTGGCCGGGGAGCCGTGCGGGAAGTACCTGGCCGCGGCGATGGGTGACCTGTTGGAGCGGCTGGTCAGGTTCAACGAGTTGGGGAGGGTCGCGGACCGGGTGAGCGAGGCGGTGTTGGGTGAGGTGCGGGCGATGTCGGGCGCGACGATCGACCGGTATCTCAGGCCGTTCAGGGAGGCCCGCTACCCGGCGGCGAAGTCGACGACCAGCCCGTCGCGCATCCTGCGGTCGTCGATCCCTTTGCGGACCGCGATGGACGGGTTCCCGGCCGTGGCGGGCTATTTGGAGGTCGACACGGTCGCGCACTGCGGTCACACCACCCAGGGCGACTATTTGGCGACGATCTGCGCGACCGACCCGTTCACGGGGTGGACGGCGATCAGGACGGTGAGGAACAAGTCGTTCCTGCACATGCAGAAAGGCATGGAGTGGATCGTGCGGCAGTTGCCGTGGCCGATCCTCGGGGTCGATTTCGACAATGGCTCTGAGTTTCTGAACTGGGGTTTGATCGCTTGGTGCGAGCGGAAGGGGATCGCGTCGATCACCCGGTCGCGGCCTTATGAGCACAACGACAACGCCCATGTCGAGCAGCGCAACGGCGCGTGGGTGCGCAAGCACGCGTTCCGCTACCGCTACGAGACGGACGCCGAGATGGCGCTGTTGAACAAGCTGTGGGCCGATGTGATGGACAAGCAGAACCACCTCCTGCCGTGTGTCAAAGCGACCGGTTGGGACGAGCGGCCCTCGGGCCGCAAACGCCGCGTCTACGACTCCCCGCGCACCCCTTACCAGCGGGTGCTGGACGCCGCCGCGCTGCGCGCCGGGCCGAGAGCCGAACGGCTGGCCGCCCGCCACCGAGACCTCAACCCGGCCGCCATCACCCGGCGGATCAACCAGGCGCAGAACAAGCTGATCGACTCGGCCAGGGCCGCCACCCACACGCGCCGCGAAGCCGCCTGACGGCCCGCCCCGGGCGGCGGGGCGGCACGGGATGCTGGGACACGGTGAGCGGAGTTGAGACAGGCCCGGAGACCTGGCACGCCATCGACCTGGCGGTCGCCTCGCTGGCCGCCGACAGGCAGGACCCGACAAGCGCCGGCAGGCGGGAGCTGTGGGGGCTGGCCTGCCTGCGCGCCACCATCGACGAGCGGATCACCGCGCTGATCGCCGCCATCCCCGCCAACCGGCGGAACTGGGATCAAATCCCCAACGCGCTCGGCTGCTCCATGGCCGACCCCGACCTCGACCAGCGCCGCGCCGACATCGAAGACGGCATCACCTCCTACCCCGCGCGCTTCGAAGACCCCGAAGAAGACGACGACCCCCTCCCCGACGGGCAGCCCCTCTAGCCCGGAACCCGCCCCCCGCAGCACGCAACCCCCAACCCCGTTTCGCGGACATTCTCAGATGAGGCACGCGCCACCCTTCGCGGGCATTTGACTTTGAGGCAAGACGGCGCCGTCGCCCACTGACGCCCCCGGTGTGATCGCGTCGCTGGCCTCCGAACGGTTGCGCAAGTTCCGCAAAGCGGTTCCGGGCGGGCGGCATAGTGCGGTGGTGGAGCTGTACCTGCTCGACTCTGAACTGGTGTCGGCCTTCCACGCGGTGTTCAGGGCAGCCGAGGTGCTGTTGCGCGAGACGATCCACCGCGCGTTGTCAGCCACGTTCGGCCAGCGGTGGTTCGACCAGGCGGCGTTCTTGGCGGTCCTGGACCCAACGACTCTGAGCGCGATCTGCCGGGCCAAGCAGGACGCCACCGTCGGCAGGCGGACACCCGCCGCGGGCGGGGTGGTCGCTCAGGCGATGCTGGGCACCTGGGTGCAGTTGCTGGCGCGCGGACCTCGGGGTCAGAAGGAAGCCGGGTTGTGGGTTCCTGCTTTGTCTGCCGCGTTCCAGGCCGACCAGCCCGCCACGCCACACGTCAGAGCAGAAGTCCATGCCCTGGCGCAGCGGTTGAATTGGGCGAGGAATCGCGTCAACCACTGCGAGCCGGTGGTGTTCGGGTTCCCGCTTGTCGGTCAGAAGACCCCCGGACAGGCGCTCAAGCGAGCCACACCGCAGCAGATCCTCGACGACACCCGCGCGATCACGGCCATGATGGATGAGCCGATGGGTCGGTGGCTCGGCACTTGGACGCAAATCGACACGCTCCTGGCCGAGCCGATTGTGACAGACGCCCTGAACTTCATTGCCGCGCAGAGCCGAATCTCCCTGGAAGGCCGCCGATAGCCCGGCGATCAACCGACGTCTTCCCCCAGCCGCTGTTCCACCGGGTTGCGGCGGGTCGTAGCGCGCCCCCCGGCGCGAGCGGCCCTCACCTGGGGTTCTTTGTGGATTGATCGTGCGCATGCTGCTCCCACGCTCGTTATAGACATATGACCCGTAAACCGAAACTCCCGAAGACTCCGGCCGACCAGGTGATGCTTGACGACCTGGCCGATGTGATGCGGCCCGGCACGATGCGTGTCGGTTCCGACTTCTTCCGCACCGCCGACCCGTTCGACCCCGACCAGGTGTGGGTTTACGGCGCGGTGTTGTCGTTGATCCCCAAACCGTTCGCAGGCGAGTCCCTGCCGAGGTTTTGGGGGGTCGGGGTCCTGCCGCCCGTGGGCGGCCCCGGGACTTCGGCGGTGGTGGTCTATCCGCAGATGCGGCGCGGCGAGTCGTGGGTGCGTTCCCACATCTCTAGCGCCGAGCAGGCCACCGGGCTGGCCAAGAGGGAGGCTCGCACCCAGGGCAACCAGGCGTCCACCGAGCATCGGATGGCGACCTCGCGGATGGCGTCCGACATCGAAGAGGTCGCCGCCCAGATCGTGGAGGGCTCCAGCTATCACGCGGCCGCCTGGCATGTGATCCTCTACGCCCCCACCTTGGGCGAGCTCGACGACTACGTGCGTTACACCGCCGCTTACTACAAGGAACGCTTCACGTCCCTGGCTCTGCACGCCGCGCCCGGCCTGGTCCGCAAACGCCTGTCTCGGCTGTTGGACCCGGCCGGCGGCGCCATGGGCGGCAAGACTCGCAAGTCCGCCTCGGATGTGGCTGGCGCGATAGCTGACGGGGCGTCCCGGTTGGGGCTCACCTCTGACGAGTTGAGCGGGTCGTATTCGCTGGTGACCGGGGCGCTGACCGACGTGCCCGACTTGAACGAGGCGTTGGAGCCGGCGCCGGCGCTGATCACGCCGGTCGGCACCCAGGTGGGCGACTATTCGGCCGGGGCGGTGCTGATCGACCCCGCCAAAATGGACTCCCACGCCGTCATCGGCTCCAAAGACGCGTTGACCTGGACCAAGCTGATGTCGGCCACCCATGTGGCGGCCGGGTCCCATGTGGTCCACATCGTCCTCGACCCGGCTCGCCGCGCCGACGTGTTGGAGTCGACGCTGAACCTTGGAGCGGAGGTGGTCGCCCGAGTCGACCTGTCGCGCTCGACTGTCAACTTGATGGAGGTGTTCGGCCCGGCCGGGACCGAGTTGGACGCCTACGCCCGGCATCTGGATCGGCTGGTCGCGCGACTGTTCTGGCTGATCGGGCCGCCCAGCCGGGACGCCGCCATCGTGCGCGCCCAGTTGCGCGACAAGTTGACCGACTTCTATGTGGACAAACGCATGTGGTACCGCAACGCGGGCGCCAACCTGGGGCGGCTGCGGGTGATCGGCGTGCCGCACGAACAAGTCCCCACCCTGCACGACCTGCTCAGCTATTTCCAGACCGCGTACAAGACCCTCTCGTCAAGCATGGCCCGCGACAACGAGGCCCTGCACGCCGTGTCATTGTTGGCGTCGGGCATCCGCGACGCGGTGGACACCTACGGCGACCTGTTCGACCAGAAAACCTCGCCCGTGCATATTCCGTTAGCGGAGAGCCGGCTTTCCGCCTTCGCTGAGCCATCGCGCTGTTGGCGCTGAGCCGCCGAGACTGTCGGGCCTGAGCCGTCTCTGCGCCGGGGCGAGCCACCACAAGGGCACTCGCCATCCTTGCGGATTCCCAAGCCGCCCCGCCCCAACGCCACAGGGGCGGGCCGCGCGGCGGGCGCCCAACGTCGGGGACAGCGCGGCGCACCTCCAGCGCCACGGCTCACCACGGAGCATCGCGGTGGCTCACGAACACCAGCACGGTGGCTCAACCACACCGGAACAGCGGCTCAAAACGGTCGAAGTATCCATTGAGCGGCACCCGCCATTGGACGCGAGAGAAGTTCCGGTGACCCGCAGGGCACCCGATGCGCTACAGTTATTTCAATTGGACCCATTTCGGAGGTGGTTATGAGTCCTGTGCTGCAACGTGACCGTCAGGCGCTCCACCGTGCCCTGGAGAGCGACGGCGACGAGCTTTCGCTGTCACTGTCGCGCGAGACGGTGGAGTTTGTCGCCCAAGTGGTCGATGCTCAGGTCAACGGTCAAGAGATCGTCTTCTCGCGGGTCCCCAAGGAGGTCAGCCCGGAGGACGCCGCGAAGATGCTGGGCGTGTCGCGGCCCTATGTGCGCAAATTGATGGACCAGGGAGAGTTGCCGTTCCGCAAAGTCGGCTCTCACCACAGGATCGCAGTGGCAGATGTCAAGGCGTGGCACGCCCGCGAGCGCAAACGCCGGCACGAAGCGCTTGTCCGCTTCTCGGAGTTGGAGAACGATCTAGGGTTGTCTGAGTGACCGAGGTCCCGGTCCCACTGCCGACTGGGCTGCGCGTCGTCGTCGCAGACGCGAACGTCCTGTACTCCAGGTCGCTGCGCGACTACCTGCTGTACGCTGCGGACCAGGACATCGTGGCCGTCCACTGGAGCGCCCAGATCCTCCAAGACATGACCGACCACTTGGTGGCCAACCGCCCAGGCT
>JAITJZ010000003.1 GCA_031278655.1 Bifidobacteriaceae bacterium | reverse complement strand
TTGTCGTAGCAGACGTAAAGCACGTCGTCATTGCGCTCAAACATGCCGCTGAGGCAGGCCATGCCGATGTCGGCGGTGCCGCCGTCGCCGCCCTGGGCGATCACCCGGATGTCGTCGCGTCCCTTGGCGTGGTTGGTGGCGGCGATCCCGGTTGCGACCGAGGCCGCGTTGGCGAACAGCGAGTGCACCCACGGCACCCGCCAGGCCGACTCGGGGTAAAGCGTCGAGAAGACCTCCAGGCAGCCGGTCGCGTTGGCGACCATCAGCTTGCCGCCGGTCACCTCCATGGCCGTGTCCAGCACCCAGCGCGCGGCCAGCGCCTCGGCGCAGCCTTGGCAGGCGCGGTGGCCGTGGGTCAGGGTCGACGGCCGGTCCTGCCACGCCTGGACCGAGCGTTCGTCCTCGTCAAGGAGCCGTCCGCCAACGGCCAGGGCCCCGGTTTGCATGAACGGGATATGCACTTTGGCCACGATCAGCGCCCTCCTTTGTCCGATGCCGTGTGGTCGCCCGCCGTAGCGCCGCCCGATGTCGTCTGGTCGCCTTGGGCGGTTTGCCCGCCTTGGGCCGCGCTCGCCAGGCCGCCCGGCCCGGCCGCGTCCCCGGCCGGCGCCGGCGCTGGGGCCGGGGCGACGGCATCGGGCGCTGCCACCAAATCCTGCTTCAGGTCCATGAACTCCAACTCCCCCAACTCCCCGGCCTTGGCCTGGCGCAAGACCTTGACCAGCGAGCGTTCGGTGATCGAGCGCCCGCCGAGCCCGGCCACGACCGAGTGCATGGGGATGGCCAACCGGGCCATGGCCCGCCGGACGTCCGCCGAGAGCACCCCGCCCACGCCCAACATCAGCGCGCGGTCCAACACCCCCACCCGGTCGGCGGTGCCGATCGCCTCGCGGACGGCGCGGTCGGGGAACGGGCGGTAGGAGCCGAGCGTTATCAACCTGGTCTTGACGCCCTGTTCCCAGAGGTGGGCGGCGGTGGCCTGGGTGGTGCCCATGACCGAGCCCATGCCGATGACGGCGATCTCGCCCTGGCGGGCGGGGCGGTCTTCCTCGTCGGGGCCCCAAACGCGGATCGGTTGCCACGACTCGCGGCCGGCGGCGGCCGCGAAATCGGCGGCGGCCCGGCGGATGACCTTGATCGAGCCGACCATCGCCTGATGGGCCAGGTACTTGGTCTCGGTGAAAACGTCCGGGCCGGCCATCATGCCCATCGACCGCGGGTTCTTGAGGTCGAGTTTCTCCAGCGGGACGATCGGCGGCAGGAAGGCGTCGACCTGTTCCTGGGTCGGCAATTCGACCACGTCGGTGGCGTGGGTCAGCACGAATCCGTCCATGCACACCATCACCGGCAGCGACAATTCCTCGGCGATCTTGTAGGCGATGATGTGCAGGTCGATCGCCTCCTGGTTGTCGACCGCGAACAACTGCAACCAGCCGGAGTCGCGCTGTGAGAGCGAGTCGGACTGGTCGTTCCAGATGTTGATGGGCGCGCCCAGGGCGCGGTTCGCCACCGTCATGATGATCGGCAGTTTCAGGCCGGAGGCGTTGTAGATGGCTTCGGCCATGTAGAGCAGGCCCTGGGAGGCGGTGGCGGTGTAGACGCGCCCGCCGGCCGCGCTGGCGCCGATCGACACCGACATGGCCGCGAATTCCGATTCGACGTTGATGTAGTCGCAGTTCTTCAGGCGCCCGTCGCGGACCATGGCCGAGAGCGCCTCGACGATGTGCGTCTGTGGCGAGATCGGGTAGGCGCAGACCACGTCCGGGCGGGTCAGGGCGACGGCCCGGGCGACCGCCTGCGAGCCCTCCAGCAACTCAAGCATTGGTCATCTCCGGGACGCCGGCCACGGGTATGGGCAGTTCGGCGGTTGATGGGCGCTCGACGTCGACGTGGGCTATCCCGCCCGGCGCCCCGGCGTCCTCCAGCCCGCGATGGTCGATCACCCATTGGTGGGCCACGTTGGCCGAGTTGATGTTGCCTTGGGCGACCTTGCCTTTGAAGGCCCGGTTGATCGACGCGGCCAGCGCCTCGAGGGTGATTTGGCCGGTGAGGGCGGCGAAGGCGCCCAGCAGCGCGGCCGAGGGGATGGGCCGGCCGAGGTATTCGCGCACGATGTCGTCTGCGGGCACGGTCGCCAGATGTCCCGATTCGGCGGGGGCGTCCGGGCAGGCTTGGCGGACCTCGTTCGGCGATTCGCGCGTGTTGACCACTGCCCAGCCGCCGGGGATCAGCCCCTCGAAGACGTTCATGGTCCGCAGCAGGGTGGGGTCTTGGATGATGACGGCGTCGGGGTTGAGGATCGGCTCGCGGGTCAGGATCTTGGAGTCCGCGAACCTTGTGTAGGCCACCACCGGCGCCCCCATGCGTTCGGAGCCGAAGCTGGGGATGGCCTGGACCTGTTGGCCGGCGGCGAAGCCGGACCGGGCCAGCAATTCGGACGCGGTCACCACGCCTTGTCCGCCGCGTCCGTGAATGACTACTTGGAACACCCGCCATCACCCGTTTCTTCAGTGTCTTGTCCAGTGTTTTGGTCTTCGTCTGTTGTGTCTTCAGTGTCGAAGTGTGAGGTTCGGCCCCTTGCGGGGGCCTCCCACAAGTCTACCCCAGATTCATGGGATGAATTGCCATGGCAATGCCCTCTACCAGCCTAAACGTTTGGATTTCAGTAACTTGGGCGTTGCGTTAAGCGCTCCCTGTTGCCGGGCGGGCGCCGAAGGCAATAAGCTTTCGCGGGACCGGGCCGGAACGGCGGCCCGGCGGCGCGCGGGCCTGAGGCCCGCGCCCAGGCAGCGCAGCCCCAATTGGAAGGAGTCCCCCCAGATGACACTGACCCGGCCAAGGCAACTCGTGACAATGCTGATCGCGGCGCTCACCCTGAGCGCCCTGGTGGTCCTCGGCTCGCCGGTCGCCGGCGCCGAAGGCGCCACCTCCGGAACCTATCCCACCCGCAAGGGCGTCATCATGGTGGGCACAGACCCGTCATGGAGCACCTTTGGGATTGGGCTCGGATTCGGCCACGCCGCCATTGTCTACGACGCCGACTACGTGGTCGAGGCCAATTTCGACGGCGTTATCAAGGGCAAGAACAACTGGTACAGCGCCCGGACCAAAGTGACCGGTCTGGACGTCATCGCCGCCACCCCCGCCCAGGAGGCCGCCGCCGCGGAATGGACTTACACGCAGATCGGCAAGCCCTTCAATTACAACGTCTTCAACACTTCGCTGCGCAGCCGGTATTACTGCGCGCACCTGGTCTGGGCGGCGTTCAAAGACAAGTACGGGATCGACTTGAACACATCGGCCTGGGACATCCTCGGCGCCAAGGCGGTGGCCCCGACCGAGCTGATCTCGACGCCCAAGACCACCACGATCTACACGCAATCCTGACCGCGACCCCGGCCGCGACCCCGGCCGCAATCCCGGCGGCAATCCTGGCCGCGACCCCGGCCGCCGGCTTGGGCGTGGTCCGCGCCGCCGCGCGGCGCCGCGACCGGGCGAGCCGGGGCGCGACCGCTGGCCGCGTCCGGCGCGGCCTGGTGGTGGCGGCGCTGACGGCCGCGTCCCTCAGCGCCTGCGACTCCAGCGGGTCCGGCGCCCCCGGCGCCGGACCCGAAGCTGGTGCCTGCCCGGACTCCTTCACCGCCGGCGTGCTCTGGACCAGCGTCCAATTCCCCGACAACGGCGTCCAGCTGTACCAGGACGACCGCCTGGCCGCAGAAATCCGGCTGCCGGCCCAAGGCGTCAGCGCCGACACACAAGCGCCCCTCTACGTTGGCGGCGAACTGGTGGCCCTGTCGACCGGTGACGTCAACTACGACCAGACAAACGTCATCGTGCTCGACTTCGCCACCTGCGACGTCGAACTGACGCCCGTGGACCGGCCGGCCGTGCTCAACCTGGCCCTCAGAGACGGCGGCTACGTCACCAACAACAACTTGAACGCGGTCTCGGAGCTGCGCTCGATCAACCGCTCCGGCGAGCAGACGGGCGCCGCCGATTACCCCGCGACCAGCCTCGATGTGGCTGTCGAGCATCAGGGCCGGCTCTATTCGCACCTGATCGATGACGCCTCCGGGCGGACCGAGATCGTGGTCTCGGACCCGGTCACCCTGGCGGAGATCGGCCGACACGTGATCGACGGCCCGCCCGCGGGCGCCGCCGCCTGGTCCACGGCCGTCGCCGGCGGCAAACTGTGGTTCCCCATCACCATGGATGAGGCCGAACAGCCCGACACGCGCCTGGCGGCGGTCGACCTGGACACCATGGAGGCTCGCCTGATCGACCTGGGCGCGCCGCTGCCCTTCCAGGTCCTAGCCGCGAACGGGCTGGTCTACGTGGCGCACACGTTCATGAACCCGGGCTTCGGCGCGCTCTCCGGCTTCCGGCACGTGTCGATCGTGGACCCGGTGACGCAGGCAGTCACCGGCCGCGATCTGGCCGCCGGCGTCAGCCACATCGCCGTCAGCGCCGACCGGCTCGTGGCCCTGGGCGAAGACGCCGACGGCGGCTTCATCCTGCACTCATACGACCTGGCCGGCTTCGAGCTGATCGACAAGTTCGCGGTCGAAGCGCCGGCCTGGATGCCGGACGCTTACGCCGTGGCCGCCGTCCGCCCGGTCGCGGAGTCGCCGCCGTGAGGCCATTTTCGCC
>JAITJZ010000164.1 GCA_031278655.1 Bifidobacteriaceae bacterium | reverse complement strand
CGCCACGTTGGAGAATCGCCCTGGGGGGTCAGCCGAAGCGTCCGCTGACGTAGTCGGCGGTGCGCTGGTCGCGCGGCGAGTTGAACAGGGCGTCGGTGTCGCCGTGCTCCACGATCACGCCGGGGGCGCCCTCGGCCGCCAGGAAGAAGGCGCTCTGCTGGGACACGCGCTGGGCTTGCTGCATGTTGTGGGTCACGATCACGATCGTGACCTCCTTCTGAAGCTCGCCCATGGTTTCTTCGATCACGCGCGTCGAGGTTGGGTCGAGGGCCGAGCACGGCTCGTCCATCAGCAGCACCTTTGGCCTGACGGCCAGGGACCGCGCGATGCAGAGGCGCTGTTGCTGCCCACCGGACAGGCTTCCGCCCGGCTGGCGCAGCCGATCCTTGACCTCGGCCCACAGTCCGGCCCTTGTCAGCGAGGTTTCCACGATCAGGTCCTGGCCCTCGCGCCCGACCCGCCGGCCGGTCAGCCGCAGGCCGGCCAGGACGTTGTCGTAGATGCTCATGGCCGGGAAGGGATTGGGTCGCTGGAAGACCATGCCGATGTCCTTGCGCGCCTCTTGGACCTTGTGCGCGCGGTCGTAGATGTCGTGCCCGTCGAGCAGCACCGATCCGGCCAGGGCCGCGCCGGACACCAACTCGTGCAGCCGGTTGAGGATGCGCAGGAAGGTCGATTTGCCGCAGCCGGACGGCCCGATCAGCGCTGTGACCTGCCCGGCGGGCATGGTCAGGGACACCCGTTCGAGGACTTTGTGCGTCCCGAACCAGGCCGACACCGCCTGCGCCTCGATCGCGGACAGCGTCTGGGTTGGCCCGGGGAACGGTTCGACCGCTGGGGCGCCCACCGGTCCGCCGGCGCCCGCGAACGGCATCGGGACGCTGGGCGCGGACCCGGCGTTGCCCGGCGCGCCGCCAAAGCCGGCGTTGCCCGATGCCGTGCCCGGGCCCGCGCTCGCGCCGACCGGACCCAGCACGGCGGTTTGGGCGGCGGTCAGGTCCTCGGTCACCGGGCCAGGCGCGGCGGCAGAGCCGGGGGCGGGAGCGCTGTCAGGCGCCGACGCGCGCGAAGGCGCGAGGGCGTGGCCGGAGGCGCTGTCAGGCGCCGACGCGCGCGAAGGCGCGAGGGCGCGGCCGGGAGCGCTGTCGGGCGCCAAGGCGCCAGCGGGCGCGAGGGCGGCATTCGCCGGCGCGTCGGGCGCGGGCGCGGGCTCGCCCGCGCCCGCCAGGGCGGCGGGACGCGGTTCTGTGTCGGTCAGGTTGGCGGCGGATGCGGTCATCTCAGCTCCTCGAATCTTGTGGTCAAAGAAGGTTTGGCAGGGCGTTCATGATGGAATCGGCGGCGGTCACGCCTAGGGCCAGGAGCACCGGCAGCCCGATCAGCCAGGCCTCGCGCCTGCCCCAGGACCGCCACAGCCACCAGACGCCGCCCGCCAGGGCGGCGCAGAACACGGCTATGAAGAAGGCGATGAACCAGGCGGCGTGATCCTGTCCCATGGCGCGCTCGGCGGCGGGCAGGGCTGCGTAAGCCATGACTCTTGACGACGAGTCGTGCGCCTGAGTCACCAGTTCGGCGTCGATGTGGAGCACGCCGGATGGGGCCAGGGCCAGGCCGTCGGCGGTCATCAGTTCGAGGCGTCCCTGGCCGGAGCGCAGTTCCTCGGGCATTGGGTCCCCGGCGCGGCGCAGGGCGAAGACCCGGTAGGTGGCGACGCCTTGACCGGTGGTCAGTGTGATCTGGTCGCCGGGGACCAGGCTCTTGAGGTCGGCGAAGGGGCTGCCGTAGGTGGCCTGGCGGCCGAGGATGACGGCGGTGCCGACTTGGCCCGGCATGACCGAGTCGCGCCGGTGCCCGGCCCCGCCGCGCAGCACGGAGGCGGTTGACCCCTCAAGGACCACTTCGCTCAGCCCGATGGCGGGGATTTCGAGCAGCGCCACGGGCGTGCCCAGGGGCGTCAGCTCCTCGTTGATGTCGAGTTGCCCGGTCGGGGCCTCGGCCTTGGCCAAGGCGGAGCGCAGGTCTTGGTAGGCCAGGGTCTGAGCCCGCCCGTGTTGCAGGTGTGAGAACACAGCCGCGTGCGCGACGAAGGCCAGCGCCAGCGCCGAGATGGCCGTGACCACGGCGCCGACCCACCAGCGGACGCCTTTGGGCGCCAGTTCGCGCCGCGCCAGCTCCGGTGGGGGAAGTCGCGGGCGGCGGCGTCTGGCGCTCAGCTTCGCCTTCGCCGCCGCCCGCTCGCCCGGCGCCGCCCCCGCAGGGGCTTCCCTCCGCGCCGCCCCGAACGTTTCTTCGCCCGATGCCGTCTCCCCCGGCGCGCTCACCGCCGCGCTCACCGCCGCGCTCACCGGCGCGCTCACCGGCGCGCTCACCGGCACGCTCACCGGCGCGGGCACCGCCGCGGGGCCGCCCGGCGCCGGGGGCGGCGGGGTTGAGCGGCCGGTTTCGACGGTCACGGTTGGGTGGCCTCGGCGCCGGCGGACCGTTCACGCATGGACCGGATCACGCGCCTCAGGGTCCAGGCCGCCACCAAGGCCACGATCACGGCCAGCAGCCACCACACCCAGGCCGGGAGGCCCTTCCCGGGCGCGGGGGCCGCTGGCGAGCCGACCAGCACGTCCGCCCGGGCGGTGACGGCGCCGCACCAGCCGGTGAACTGGATCGAATGGGTGCCCGGCGCGGCGTCATCGGCAACTGCGAAAACGGCCTGAACCTGCCCCTCGTCATCGGCGGTGAAGTTCCCGATCAAACGCGGGTAGGAGAACAACGCCAACTGCACCCGTTCACCGGCCTCGAAACCGGAGGCGGTGGCCGTGACCTTGTGTCCGGGCAGGTAAAGGTCCTTGTCAACGGCGGCGGCCCAGGCGTCGGTGGCGGGTGCCAGCGGCAGGGCGGGCTCGACCTGGACGCAAGCGCCCGCGCCGCCATCGCCATCGCCATCGCCGGTCCCAGAGCCAGTCCCAGAGCCAGTCCCAGAACCGCTCCCAGAGCCAGTCCCAGAACCGCTCCCAGTACCGCTCCCAGAACCGCTCCCAGTACCGCTCCCGGAACCGCTCCCGGAACCGGTCCCGGAGCCCGTGCCGGTCCCAGAGCCGGTGCCGGTCCCGCCCGCTGTCGGCCTGGGGCTGGTGGGCGAGGCCGAACTCGGCGGCGCGGTGGTGGGGACGTCATCGGGAATCTCAAAGCCGGTGGCGGTGGCCACCGGCGGCACCACAACTCTGACGTCGGAGTCGCTTGAGTCGCCGGCCGGCGCGGGCGCGGCGCTGAGCGACACCCAGATGATCGCCGCCAGGGCCGCCGCCGTGGCCGGGGCCACCGCGCCGCCAGCCGACCGGGACCCGTGACGCGGGCTCATCGGGCCATCACCCCGCCCCGCTCAGCGCCGGACCCAGCGCCAGACCCAGCGCCGGACCCGGACCCAGCGCCGGACCCAGCGCCAGACCCAGCCAGAAGCTGCTCTGTGTAGGAGGCCAACTCGGCGGCGAGAAGCTGGCGCGAGCGCCGTCGGCGCCAGACCACCAGCCAAACCGCGCCCGCCAGGAGCGCCACCAGCCCAAGCGCTGACCAGGGCACGGCCCAGGTGACGGCCTGACCGCTGACGGGCGCCAGCTCCAACCCCTCGGCGCCGACGTCGCCGTCGCCGGGCAGCGGCGAGACGGTGACCCGGGCGGACAGCCAGAACAGTGGCGGCACCCGCGGCAGGGTGGTGCTGACGTGCCCGCTGGCGCCGGGCAGCAGGTTGGCCACGGGCTCCAGCGTGATGGTTGTCAGGGTGATCCCGAACGGGCCGGTCAACTCGACCACGGGCGCGCCGGACAGGCGCACATTGCCGGTGTTGGTGATGTCGAAGCCGACGGCGGCGCTGCCCCGCCCAATCGGGTTCCACGAGCCGCTGTATCCGGCGGTGACGCCGCTGACGCCGACCGCCGCGGAGAGCGGGCCGTCGACGCGCAGGTAGACCCGCGTCCCGACGCGCTGCTCCATCAGCACCAAGGTGCCGGCGTCGTCCGGAGAGGCCTGCTCGAACGAGGCCACCACCCCGGCGGAGTGGTCGCCCGGCGTGGCGTCGGCCGGCACGGTGATGGCGATGGGCAGGCGGCGTTGCTCGCCCGCCGCGAGGGTGACGCGCACGCCTAGTTGATGAGCGCATTCCTGTTCGGCTTCGTCGTTCGAGTCGCGGCATTCGGCCGCGCCCGAGTCGACCGCCGTCCACGCCCCCAGGTCGGTGGACGCCTGTTCCGCCCCGATGAGCGTGAATTGGGCGGTGTCGTAGTCGGTGGTGGCGTCCGCCGCGTAGACGCGGAAGTCGGCCGCTTGGTCGGAGTAGTTGGTGACGGCCACCCAGTCGCTGATGGTGGTGCCGGGCGCGACCTGGTAGTCGAAGGCGCTGCGCCCGTCCGGCCCGTCCGGCCCGGAGGGTTGGACGCCCCAGGTGATGTTGCCGGAGGCGTCGTCGGCGGGGGCCAGCCCGCCGGCGGCGGTTGGCGCTTGGGCGGCGGTGGGCGCTTGGGCGGCGGTTGGCGGCGGGGCCGCCTGGGCCGCCGATGCCGTGCCCTCACTCCCCGGCGCCGCCAGGCCGCTGAGGGCCAGGCCGAGCAACACGGCCGCCATGCGCGGCGCCAGCGGCGGGCGAACACCGGTGGACTGTCGAAGGGTCATGATCTGATTCCTCTCTATTTCAACTCGGCAACGGGAATCTTGGTCGGTGTTGGTGGACGGCCGGGGCGGCGGTCCCGGCCGAAGCGGTGGGATCGAAAGCGGTCGGATTGAATCTGGGCGGGACGTGCGGGCGCCCGGCCAACCCCCCATGTGTGATGCGAAGCGGGGGTTGACCGGGCGGATTGGCCGGGGTGGCGGGCCGCCGCGCCCACCGCCCCGGCCTTGTTGTCGCGCGCGCCCGGCCGGCGTGTTTCACACCGGAGGCGTCGACGCGGGCAATGGGACGTGATCGTTGATCGCGCCCCAGGGGCTGCCTCAGATAAGAGTCAGCGTCAGGGTCGACTTGTACGAGCCGTCCTCGGAGGCAGCCGGAACGTCCAGCGTCAACGCGGCGTTGACGGTGGTTTCAACGTTGGCCGTGTCCGATGCCGTCCCAGTCGCCAACGGCTTGTCGGTCGCCAAACCAACACCGACCGCCACGGCCGCGCCGGCGGTCCCGGCCCCGGAGACCTTGTTCGGGGTCCAGCCGAGGTTGGTGGCGGCGATCGGCGTCATGCCGTTGGTCTCCAGGAAAGGCGAAGCCTTGCCGTTGAGCGTCCAGGCCGACGCGCCGGCGTCTTGGCGGTCATCGTTCACGGTGACGTCATCGAGCGTGCCGGTGGCGGTCCAGACCTGGTCCTCCAGACGGGTGGCCGGGCCGGTCAGCGTGGTCGCGCCGGGCTTGACCGAGATCTTCAGACCGGTCGGAGGCTCGGGAGGCTCCTCAACCTTGGGCACAACCACGTTGATGTCGGACTTGGAGTCGTCAGTCGCCGCGGCGCCGGCCGGGACAACTGCCCAGGTCGGGTCGCTGCCGTCGCCGAACTGGAAGTCGATGTCGATCGAGAAGTACTTCGACGTGCCGACACCGTCGGCTGCTGTTGGGTAGCTCCCGTTAGGAGCCTCGCCGGGATCGCAGGTGACGATGTAGGTGCCCACGCCGTCGTATCCTTCGAACATAGAGCGCGCATAGTTGGCGGTGATCCAGCGTGACGCCGACGAGCCGAGGCGGACGATCGGCTCGCCGTCGAGGCCCGTGCCCGGGTCGGCTGCGATCTTGACCACGCCTGGGAATCTGATCGGATCCCAGGAGCCGTCGGCCCTGATCAAGAGGACGCGCGAGCTTCCCCGGTAGCCTTCCGGGCACCCGATCTCGGTGCTGACGACCTGGGGGCCGCCGAGCGTGACGATCGCTCCCGACTGGATGTCGAGGATCAGGTCACCGAGCCGGTTGTCCGGGTCGAGACTCGGGTCGATGGCCCCGGCTGGAGCTGCTAGGAGCAGACCGGCGGCCGCTGTGGCCACGGCCGCGCCTGCCGCCAGGGCGGCTTTGCGACGATTGATGGTGCTTGACATTGAATTGCCTTTCATCTGTGGTAGCGTCCCCCACTGTGGCGCGCCTTGGTTGGCGCCCGGCCCCCACCCGGCTCACACGCGAGACTTGGGTGGGGGTTTTCTTGTCCGGCCGGAGGACTGATGCCGGGCAAGCGGTTCTTTGGTTGGCGGGCAGCGGTGTTGGCTTCCCACCGGCCACTGCTAGTCGGTCCGGTAGGAGGCGGCGTCTCCCGCCTTGTAGGTGTTGCCGTCGATGACGACGCCGTTGACCTCGGTGTCGCGGTCGATGAGGGAGCCGAAGCCGAAGTCTTCGATGACGAAGGACTCGCCATTCGGAGACTCCGCCGAATAGGCGGCGCCTTCAATCACGCCCGGAGTCAACGGGTCGTCAACGAAGGCGTAGGCGAGGTTCGCGTTGCCGGCGATGGCGGCGTACTCCACCACGGTGAAGACCGCCCGCTTGACCGGGAAGGCGGTGTTGAGGACGCCCCCCACCACCGGCGAGACGCCGTTGACTTGGCCCAAGGCGGCGCTGTGGCGACGGTCCGTCACCGGCACGTTGTAGGCCGCGGACAACTTGTCAGCGTTGCTCTGGGCAATGTATTGCGCGATTGAGAACGGCACAATCGAGTTCGGCACGGCGGCCAGCACGCTGCCGTCGTGCTCCTGGACCATGGCCTCCTGGGCACCGTAGACCCACTTGACGGCGGAGCCAATGCTGCCTTCGCTGAGGCCCAACTGAGCCAGGAAGAACGAGCGCGTGCCCGATCCGGTCTGGGGCAGGAAGGGGTGGAGGGTGGCGTCGGCGTAGCCTTCGTCGCCGATCACATAGGTCGTGCCGCCAACCGTGATCATGTCGCCGTTATTGGCGGAGTAGATGGCGGTCAACTGGGCCACGGTCAGGTTGCGCGGCAGGGTGGTGTTGGCGCCGGCCAGGGCGTAGGTGACCGCGTCAACAGCCAGCGGCACATAGGAGTAAGCGCCGGTCGTGCTGGGGGCCACGCCGCTGGACGAGCGGGCGAACTGCAGGTCGGTGCTGTCCAGCGGGCCAGAGGACGTGCCGCGAGCGTTGGTCAAGGTGGTCCCTCCCACCGCCGCCTTGAGGGCGGCGAGCCCTTGGCCCGAGCCGTTCGGCCGGGGGATCGACGTGCCGTCGGTGTGGGTGACGATGAAGTCACCTTGCGTCGCCGGCACGGTGGCGTCCCAAGAACCCAGGATCAGTTGGCCTGAGACATCCCTGACGACGGCCGCCAGGCCGTTGTTGAGGTCCTGGGTGGTGTCCGAGCCGGTGCCGTTGAGCGCCCGGTTCAGCGTGTACGTCTCGGTGTCAGGGTCGACCGGGTCGGCGTGAGCGGCTGGGGCCGAGAAGGCCAAACCCGCCATCGCTAGGACGGTCGCGGCGGCCAGGCCGCCACGCCCGCGTTGGATTGTGATTGACATTGAATTTCCTTTCAGAGTGGCTCCGCCGGCCTTCGGCGGAGCAAGAATGGGCTGGCGGTCAGGCCCGCCAGCCCGGCTGAGAGGCTGATGCCGAGCGCGTTCTGAGCGGCCGGCGCAGCTGCGGCGGTCACAGCTGTGGCCGCCGCCTGATTGGTCGTGACCTGGGCGGCGGCGGACGCCGCCGGGTCGGTGGGCAGACCGCCGGAACCGGCGTCTGGAACGCCGGCTGCGGGCGCGGCGGCGGTCAGCCGCTGAGCGCCACTGGCGCCGCCGGACGGAGGTTGGGCGCCGCCGGTGGCGTCAGGGTCAGGGGCGACGCCCTCGGGGTCCTGGTTCGAGGCCGCCCGCAGGGCGGTGGCCAGCGCCTCGGTCTGCGCCGCCTGTGCCGGCGTCAGGGGCACGTAGCCCTCCGGCAGGCCGCCGCGCGTCCCGGAGCGGATATTGCCCACCCCGGCGGCGTGTTCCAGCAGGCCGGCGTAGTCGGCGCGAGCGGAGGCGTCCAGCCCCAG
>JAITJZ010000163.1 GCA_031278655.1 Bifidobacteriaceae bacterium | reverse complement strand
CCCGCAAAACCCGCCTCCGCCCGCCGCCGCGACCCCGCCAGGCCCCTGGTCGCGATGGACGAGAAACCGCTCCAACTCCTCGCCGGCGCGCGCCCCGCCCAACACCCCGGTGGCTCACGCAGTGCCTCGGGCGGCGCATCGACGACATCTACACGCTCAACCGGGAGCTGGGCGCCTGGCAGGCGGCCGTCAACGCCGACCAGCGCCAGTTCGACTGGCAGTTCACCACCGCCGACGCCCGCGTCAAGCTCCGGCACCTATGCCCACAGCTTTAGAACCGACGGTCTGCTAGTGTCGGGCAGCCGGACGGACCACCGCCTGGCCGCCCACCCGAACGAGGAGCCCCGGCGGGCCAAAAGGAGAGGATCGAATTGCTCACATCGGTGGTGGGGTACCCCCGGATCGGCGCCAATCGAGAGCTGAAGTTCTTGACCGAGCGCTACTTCAACGGCCAGGTCACCCAAGACGAGTTGCTTGACGGCGCCCGCGAGCTGCGCGCCATCCACTGGCGGGCGCAGCGCGAGGCCGGGATCGACCTGATCCCGACTGGGGACTTCTCGTTCTACGACGGGCTGCTCGACACCGCCGTCTGGCTGGGGGCCGTCCCCGGACGCTACCGGCGCCTCGGCCTCAGCCCGCTCGACACCTATTTCGCGATGGCCCGCGGCTACCAGGGCGAGCAGGGCGACGCCAAAGCGCTGTCGATGCGCAAGTGGTTCAACACCAACTACCACTACCTCGTCCCAGAGTTGGACGATGCCGTTCGCTTGGGTTTGTCTTCCGACGCGCCTTTCGCGCAGTTCAGCGAGGCGACCGCTTTGGGGATCGCGGCCAAGCCGGTGCTGATCGGTCCGTTCACCTTCTTGAAGCTGGCCCGGCCGACCGGCCAGAAGGACCTCCGGGACTGGGCGGAGGACCTGGTCCGGGTCTACGGCGAGGCGCTGGCGCGGTTCGCGGCCCTCGGCGCCGAATGGGTCCAATTGGACGAGCCGTCCCTGGTGACCGACCTGACGGCGGAGGACATCGCCCTGTTCCAAGCGATCTACCACCCGCTGCTGGACGGGGCGGGCCGGGCCGGACAGGCTCGGCCCGGCGGTCCGCCCGCGCGGCCGGGCGTCAAAGTGCTGCTGCAGACCTATTTCGGCGACATCCGCGATTGTTACGACGAGGTTCTGGCGCTCGACTTCGACGGCGTGGGGCTGGACTTCGTGGAGTCGGACCGGACCATCGAACTGGTCCGCGCCCGTGGCTTCAGCCCGGACACGGTGCTCTTCGCCGGGGTGGTCAACGGCAAGAACGTCTGGCGCAACGACTACGACCAGACCCTCGCGCTGGTGGCCCAGCTGCGGCAGGCCGCGCCGCGCCTGGCCCTGTCGACCTCGTGCTCGCTGCTGCACGTCCCCTACACGGTGGCGGTCGAGAGCGCCCTGGCCGACGACCAGCGCGCGGCTTTGGCCTTCGCCCAGGAGAAGCTGGTCGAGTTGGACGACCTGCGGCGCCTCGCGACTGAAGCCGCGCCCGGCGCGGCTGAGGACGACCCAGCGGCCGAGGCGGCGCCGGGGACGGCGGCCGACGCCGCGGGGGAGCGGGAGGCGAGCGAACGGCATCGGGCGACTGAGGCCGACGCGGCGCCGGGGACGGCGGCCGACGCTGCGGGGGAGCGTCAGGCGAGCGGACGGCATCGGGCGACTGGGGCCGAGGGAGGGCCGGGCGCGGCGGACCTGCTGAAGGCTAACCGGGAGGCGCGGGCACGGCATCGGGCCGGGCTGGACCAGGGCGTGCGGGCGCGGGCGGCGGCGCTGACCGACGCGGACTACGAGCGGCGCCCGGCGCGGGCCGAGCGGGCGGTCGAGCAGCGCGCCGGGCTGGGACTGCCGGCGCTGCCGACCACGACGATCGGGTCGTTCCCGCAGACCGGGGAGGTCAAGGCGAACCGGGCGCGGTACCGCAAGGGGGAGATCGACCGGGCGGCCTACGAGGCGCGGCTGCGGGAGTTGACGGCCCAGTGCGTGGCGCTGCAGCAGGAGATCGGGCTGGACGTGCTGGTGCACGGCGAGTTCGAGCGCGGCGACATGGTCGAGTACTTCGGGGAGAACCTGGACGGGTTCTTGTTCACCAAACTGGCCTGGGTGCAGTCCTACGGGACGCGCTGCGTCAAGCCGCCCATCATCTGGGGGGACGTCAAGCGCCGCCAGCCGATCACGGTCGAGGTGATCCGGTTCGCGCAGTCGCTGACCGACCGACCGGTGAAGGCGATGCTGACCGGGCCGGTGACCATCCTGAACTGGTCGTTCCCGCGCGAGGACGTGGCGCCGGCGGAATCGGTGATCCAGATCGCGCTGGCCATCCGCGACGAGGTGCTGGACCTGGAGGCCGCGGGCGTGCGGATCATCCAGATCGACGAGGCGGCGCTGCGGGAGAAGCTGCCGCTGCGCCGGGCCGACTGGCGCCGCGGCTACCTGGACTGGGCCATCCCGGCCTTCCGGCTGGTCCACAGCGCGGTCGCGCCGTCCACCCAGATCCACACGCACATGTGCTACTCGGAGTTCGAGGACATCGTCCAGGACATCGACGCGATGGACGCGGACGTGATCTCGTTCGAGGCGGCGCGTTCCGGCCATTCGATCGTCGGCGCGCTGAAGGAGGCGGGCTTCGCCACGGCGGTCGGGCCGGGGGTTTACGACATCCACTCGCCGCGGGTGCCGCCCGCGGCGGAGATCGAGTCCGGCCTGCGGTCCATCTTGGCGGCGCTGCCGGCCGAGTCGGTGTGGGTCAACCCGGACTGCGGCCTGAAGACCCGCGCCCCGGCGGAGACGGAGGCGTCCCTGCGCAACCTGGTCGCCGCCGCGCGGACGGTGCGCGCCGGCCTGGGCTGAGCCCGGGCGCCGGGCGGAATTCGCACACGAAGGGCCTGACGCCTCGTGCGCGATCGGGCCGGCCTGGGATGACGGGCTGGTGGGGCGGAGCCGGTCTGGGCCGAACGGGCTCCCCTTCGGGTTGCGCGTCGGACCGCTTCGGCGCGCGACCCCGTCCGGTCGCGCCGGTCGCGCCGGGGGCGCCGCGGGCGGGGCGCCGGAAGTGACCCCAGACGGCACCGTCCCGTCCGTCGGTCACTTCGACCACCGCCCAGCCCCTTCGCCCTGCCGCCGCGATCGGAGGTTTTTTGGGCTTTGGGGGCCATGACGTGGCGGGTTTCGTACGATTGAGAATCCGACGTTCTACCAGGACGTTAGGTTGCCTACGGCGCCTTTCGGTAGGCGTGGGGTTGACTGCGACCCTACGTCATAGTGTTGGTTGTCCACCATGAAACGTTCAGAAGCTGCGTATTTGGCCTCGGCATCCCT
>JAITJZ010000162.1 GCA_031278655.1 Bifidobacteriaceae bacterium | reverse complement strand
ACGTCAAGATCTGGCCCGGCCAGGACGGCTTCGACTACCCCTTCCAGGCCGACTACCGCGAACTGAGCCGCCTGGCGGTCGAAGGCATGCGCGACCTCGCCAGGGACCATAAGGATTTGCGTTTCGTCATCGAGTACAAGCCGCGCGAGCCGCGCACCCACATGTTTTGGGGCTCAGCCGCGCGAACCATTCTCGGGATCCAGCGTATGGAAGTCGACAACGTGGGGGTCCTCTTGGACTTCGGCCACGCTCTGTTCGGCGGCGAGTCACCGGCCGAGTCGGCCCAACTGCTGATCGATCACGGACTGCTGTGGGGGATGGACGTCAACGACAACTTCCGGAGCTGGGACGACGACCTCATGGTCGGCTCGCTGCACTGGATCGAGGCCTTCGAATACTTCCACGTCCTGAGGAAAAACCATTGGGAGGGTGTCTGGCAGCTCGACCAGTTCCCGTTCCGGGAGGAGGCGGTGGAGAACGCGCGGCTGTCGATCCGGTTCCTGAAGACAATCCACCGGGCCCTGGATTCGCTGGACGAGGAAGCGCTTGCCGCCGCTCAGGCGCGACAAGACGCATTGGCGGCATTGCGCTTGGCGCAGGACGCGCTCTTTGCCGTGAACGTCGAGAACGACCTGGACCGAGGGGCGCGGCGCGCATGAACCCCACCGTCGTGCCGCATGTCGACCTTCCGGTCTTCGGGCCAATACCGCGAGGAACCCCCAGGGCCGACACCGTCCGGAAGCTGGCTGAGATCGCCCGCGCGATCCGCGCCCGCGACGCCGAGATGATCGCCGTCGCCGGCCAAGGTCACATCGGCGGCGACTACTCGTCGCTCGACATCTTGACCACGCTCTACTTCGCCGTGCTCAGGCTGGACCCTGCCAATCCGCGCGACCCAGAGCGTGACCGTTTCGTGCTATCCAAGGGACACGCGGCGGGCTCGCTGTACACCACGCTGGCCGCTTTCGGGCTGCTCGACCCCGCCAGCCTTGAGACATTCATGAGGCCGCTGTCCAAACTGAACGGCCACCCCGACCGCAACAAGGTGGTTGGCGTGGAGGCCAACACCGGCCCACTGGGGCACGGCCTGCCTATAGCGGTCGGCTTCGCGCTGGCCGCCAAGCTCGACGGCTCACACCGGCGCACGTTCGTGCTGACCGGCGACGGCGAACTGGAGGAGGGGTCCAATTGGGAGGCGATGATGACAGCAGCCCACCACCGATTGGAAAACCTCACCATCATCACCGACGTCAACGGCCTCCAGCAGGGCAAAAGCACCCGGGAGACGACGGCGCTGGCGCCATTGGCTGACAAAGGCAGAGCTTTCGGCATGGACGTGGTCGAAGTGCCGGGGCACGATTTCGACGCGCTGCTCGGTGCCTTCGAGGCGCCACCCTCCGGCCGCCCCAAACTGGTCCTGGCCCGGACCGTCAAGGGCCACCCCATATCCTTCATGTCCGATGTCGTGGCATGGCACCACAAGGTGCCCAGTCCCGACCAGGTGAGGCAAATCGTAATGGAGCTGAGCAAGTGACCACACCCCTATTGAGCGAAACCCTCCACGACTGCCGCGACGCCTTCGCGACCACGTTAATCGAACTGGCGGAGGCCGACCCGCGGGTCGTCGCCGTGGTCAACGACTCGCTGGGGTCGTCCAACCTGGGCGGGTTCAGCGAGAGATTCCCCGAGCGCACATTCAACGTGGGCATCGCTGAGCAGACGATGGTCGGGGTCGGAGCGGGGCTCGCTGGCTCCGGCCGGATCCCGTTCGTGTCTGCTGCCGCCAGCTTCCTGACCGGGCGAGCCACCGAGCAGATCAAGGTAGACGCCGCCTATGGACGCAACAATGTCAAGCTTTGCGGCCAGTCTCCTGGCATGGCCTACGGCGAACTCGGCCCGACTCACCATTCGGTTGAGGACATCTCGTGGTTGCGGGCCATCCCCGAGATCGGGATAGTCATCCCTGCTGACGACGTTGAGACGGCTGCGACTGTCCGCTGGGCTTACGAGCACCAGGGCCCTGTCTACATCCGAATCCCCCGTATGAGGGTCCCAAGCCTCTTCGACTCTGACTACAGATTCACGCCAGGGCGAGGTCGGATTGCGCGCGACGGCAGCGATGCGACGGTCATAACCAATGGAGTAGTGTTGCACCATGCGCTCGACGCGGCCGCCCAACTGGCGATGGAGGGTTTCTCCCTGCGGGTGGTGTCGATGCCGCAGGTGAAGCCATTGGATGAGCGGCTCGTGCTCAGGTGCGCCGAAGACACCGGCCGAATCGTGACCGCCGAAGAGGGACAGGTGTCAGGAGGACTCGGAGCGGCGATCGCCTCGCTGCTCGCTCAGTGTCTCCCAACCCCGATGCGCATCCTCGGGGTGCCGGATGTGTTTGCGCCAACTGGCTCAGAGGAATGGCTGCTGAACCATTTTGGGCTGACCGCGACCGGCATTACCGCGGCGGTGCGGCAGTTCCAGTAGGCGGTTACATGGCAGCCCATCGCGAGGAGTCCGCCAAACCCGATCGGGCGCGCCTCATGGCGAAGGTTGCCCACATGTATCATCAGCGCGGCCTGCGGCAGAACGAGATCGCTGGGAAGCTGAACCTGTCGCAAGCGCGCGTCTCGCGGCTTCTGAAGGCCGCCCATGAGACGGGCATGGTGCGGATCGTCGTTACCCCGCCGACGGGCGTGCATTCCGATGTGGAGGAGACGCTGGAGCAACGCTTCGGGCTCGAAGCCGCCCTGGTGGCCGAGTCCCCGCTGGGCGACGAGTCCGCGCTGGCCGTCGTCGGCGCGGCGGCGGCGGCGTACCTCGAGAACACGGTCCTTGGCCATGAAGTGATCGGCATCTCGTCCTGGAGCGCCACCCTGCTGGCCATGGTGGACTCGCTGCCGGACATCCGCGGGCAGGGGGCGCGACAGATCGTCCAACTGGTCGGCGGCCGGTCAGACTCCGCGCAGCAGGCCAAGGCGAACTGGCTGCTGACAAGGTTGTCCTCCCTCACCGGCGCGGAGCCGGTCTTCCTCAACGCACCCGGGATCGTGTCTTCGAGGCAGGAGGCGGCATCGCTGCTGGGCGCGCCCTATCTGCAAGAGGCCACTGCCGCGTGGAAGGACGTCACCTTGGCGTTGGTCGGGATCGGCTCTGTCGAGCCGTCGCCGCTAGCGCTCGAGTCGGGGAACGCTTTCCCGCCAGAGGCGATCAGCGAACTGCGATCAGCGGGGGCCGTCGGCGACATTTGCTTCCGGTTCTTCGACACCGAGGGCCGGCTGGTCCCGTCGAAACTGAACGAGAGCGTGGTCGGGATCTCCCCGGACGCGCTGAAGGCGGCCCCACGCCGCATCGGGGTGGCCGGCGGAGGCGGAAAGGCGCCAGCAATTCTCGGCGCTCTGCGCGGCCATTGGATCAATGTGTTGATCACAGACTTGGCCACTGCTCACGCGCTACTGGACCAGACCCCT
>JAITJZ010000088.1 GCA_031278655.1 Bifidobacteriaceae bacterium | reverse complement strand
CCCGCCTGCTTGACCTCCCAAGCCCTCGCCTCCGGGGCGACGGCATCGGTCACTGGTACGGATAGACCCAGTTTGCCCCACCGCGGCTGGCTTTCAGGTCGGCGGCAGGGGGAGATTCGGCGGCGGCTTCCAGCAGACAGTGCGCGACGGGCGCGGATCGTGCGACTTGCATTTCGGGTGGGTGGCGATCTCCTCCCATTCCAGCTCGTAGGCGGGCAGGGAGACGGTGACGGTGTGCGCCAGCGTGGGCGGGCGGCGCCCCGCCAGCCCCTCCAACACCTGGGTGGCGGCCAAGTGGCCGGCCATCGCCGCCAGATTCGGGTCCTCGCCCCGGGCGGCCACCGCTGACCTGGTGAAACGTTGGGTGGCGAGGCCGGGCCAACAGGGGTCATTCTCAACCGCCCAGAGGCGTTGGCATCTCAGGCAGGGCCCGGACCTCTCCGGCACCCACGGCCCGCAAGTGATCGACAACTCGGCCGTGACCACCGACAAATGCTTGATCGAGTGCGAGGACAAGAATGCCGCCCGGGCCGGGTCGGCGACTTCCTCCCCGACCATCACAGCCACGTCTGGCCTGGACAAACGGCCATGCGTGCGAGTCTCGCAGTCCAAGTCCTGACGTTGGATGAACTCGGCCAGCGCCTCGGCCCGCGGCTGGCCGATGCTCTCGCGGCTGTAGATTGGGCCCCGGTCGCGCTGGCGCACCGGGCGCGAGTCGATCAGTTGGAGCAGGCCGACGCCGGATGTGGCCAGCGCGACGGCGGTGTGGGCGCCGGTGCGCCCCAAGCCGTAGATGCTGACGCGCTGGTTGACCCTCTGAGCCAGGGTCTGCCAGCCGTCGTCCTCGATCAGGGAGCGGGTCTCGGCCTCGGCCGCGAGCAGGTCGCGGCGGGTCGGTGGCACCTGCATCTCAGCGGTGGTGACGTGATTGGTGGTGTTCATCAGCCCGGCGTCGCGGATTTCGCGCAGGAGCTGGTCGATCCGCTCCCTGCGGCCGCCGGCGGCGGCCAATTGGCGACGGAGTTGCGCGGCCGTGCGGTCGGTCTCGAGCAACTGGATGACATCGAACTCGCGTGGGTGTTCGATCCAGAAGGTTCGGGCGAGTCTTGGATCTGAGCCGATTTGGATTTCATGCTGGTTGCGCCACAGCACCCGCAATCCGTTCTTCAATTTCATGAGCAGCTCCTTCGCTTGACTCCTCCGGAGAGGGCCCGACCGCCCGGTCAAAGGGGCGAGTGGCCAACGGCTTTTTACTCTGCCGACACGCCTGCGGGCCAGGAAGGATCTGTCCAAGTCATGTCAGTGGAACTACTCAGCTCTGACTCTGATCGCGCTCGCCCGGCGCCGAACGGCGCCAGAGGACCCTTGAATCCCCGGCGGCAGCAGGCGCCGCCGGGGTGCCGCTCAGGCGCCCTTTAGGCATCTGATTGGGCCCTGCCCAGGGCCTAACGGCCGCCCGGCCCGCGCTTGGCGAGTTCCGCCCGCGCCCGCCCTTCGGGTCCGGCGCCTCCTGGCCGCCTCCGGCTGGCGCCCGCCCTTTGCGCCAGCGCCAGAACGCCGCCGGGCGGCGCCAACTGCCCCAATCTTTCCCCTTCTACCATGGGCCGGACGGTCCGTCGGCGCTGACCGCGCCCGTCTGGATTCGCCGTCCGGCGGCGGGGGCGGGCCCGCCCGTCCATTGGTCCCTGGACGCGCGGCCGACGTGGCGCTACCCCAGTGCGCGCAGGCCGAGCGGCCCGTGAAACATTTTTTTACTTGACATTTCGATTCGGAGCGGCGCGCTTCCCCGTCCCAGCGCAACAGGGGCCAGGCGCCCGCGTCCCGACGTCTCTGCTGGCGCCCATTGACCAGCGCTGGGGTGTTCGGTAGGTTCAGACGCGGCAGCGGCGCACCAACTCGACCGGGCCGCATCCAATAGGAGGTCAGCCATGTTCTGTCAACGATGTGGAGCCGCTGTGCGCCAAGGCGCGCGCTTCTGCGCCAACTGCGGCGCGGACCTGGCGCCCGCGCCGCCCGCCCCGGCGCCGCCCGCACCAGCGCCGCCCGCCCCCTATTCGCGCCCGGTCTACGCGCCGCCCCGGCCCCAATACGGCGCCCCTCCCGGCTATCCACCGCCTGGTTACCCGCCGCCCGGTTACCCGCCGCCTGGTTATCCGCCGGCGCGGCGGGCGCCTGTCCCACCACCGGCGGGCGGCGGCGGCCGCGGCGGCATGATCGCCGCCGGGAGCATCATGGCGGTGGCCGTGCTGATATCAATCATCGACAACGCCATCGGGGGCTACTGGTACGGGCTCAGCGGACTCTGGAGCTTCGCGGAAAACTGGCCGTTCATGCTGTCCGAGCTGGTGGCCGTGCTCGGCATGGTGCTGTTCGCCATCCTGGCTTTCGCCACGTCCAACCGGCAGGCGGCAGCGCTGCTGGCGCTGCCCATCGGCTTCGTGGCGCTGTCCCACTGGATCATCACGGGATGGTACTTGGCGTCCCTGAACGCGAACCTCGAGTACTTCGCGGATTGGCCGCTGTTCAGCCGCGTCCAGGTCGTGCTCCTACTGTTCGTCTATCCCCTGCTGTGGGCGTTGCTCATTATTCTGTGGTGCCTGGGCGCCAGAAGGGCCAGCAAGGGCGCGGCCCCGGCGCTGGCCATCGCCGCCATCATCGGCGGGCTGTCCATCCTGATGACCATCTGGCAGACAGTTCGGTACGGCAACCTCGTAAGTCTGGTCGACCTGCTGGGCCTGGTCTGCGAGACGGCGGCCATGGTGGCCGCGGCTGCCAGCATCAAGAGCTTGCGCAACCGGCCCGAGCCGGGCCGACCGATGGGGCCGCCGCCCGGGGCGCCGCCCGGGGAGCGCAGCCTGCAGGCCTGGGTTGGACTCGGAGACTCCCCGCCGCCCGGGGCGCCGCCCGGGGGCGGCGCCTACCCGCCAGCCGCCGTGCCCGCGCCGAGCTATCCGCCGCAGGCGGCCGCGCCGGACTCAGCCCAGCAGGCGCCGGCCCAACCAGCGCCAGACTTGGGCCTGACCGCCCAGCCGGACCAGCCCGCCTCGGGCGCGGCCGCCGACTGGCTCGCCCAGCCGGACCAGACGGGCCCGATTCCCGACCCGCCCACCCAGGAAACCTGACAGCCCCCGGGCGCGGCCCGCGCGCCCGGGTCAGGTCGCTTCGACGGCGGCGCGCTCGATCGCCAACCCGGCCTCGTAACGCTTCAGGAAGGCCGCAAAGCCGGCCACGTCTTCCGGTTGCGGGGCTGTGACCTGGGCGGCGGCATCGGAAAAGACGTTTTGGGTGAGGAAGTCCGCCAAGGACAGCCCGGCCTGGGCGGCCTCCAAGTAACGCGCCAGCAGCGCGATCCCCCAGGCCCCGCCCTCGCCGGCCGATGCCGCCACGCCGACCGGGGCACCGATGGCCGCCGCCAGCAGACGCGCCGCCACGGCCTCGGTCTTGAAGATGCCGCCATGGCCGTAGATGGCGTCGATGCGCACGTCCTCGCTGGCCAGCACCCTCATGCCGAGCGCCAGCGCGGCGAAGGCGGCGTACAACTGGGCGCGCATGAGGTTCGCCAGGGTCAGGCGGCTGTCCGGGGTGCGCAGGATCAGCGGCCGCCCCTCGGTCAGGCCGACAACCGGCTCGCCGGAGAGCAGGTTGTACGCCAGCAGGCCGCCGCCGTCAGGCTCGCCCTCCAAGGCCGCCCGGAACAGGACTTCGAAGACGCGGTCCGGGTCGATCAGGCCGGCCCCGGCCGGACCGGCGCCCAGCGCCGAGGCGAACTCGCCGAAGACGCCCGCCCAAGCGCCCAGTTCGCTGGCCCCGTTGTTGCAGTGGACCATGGCGACCGGGTCGCCTGAAGGGGTGGTGACCAGGTCCAGCTCCGGGTGCGGCCGCGCCAGCGGCCCGTCCAGCACCACCATGGCGAAAATCGACGTGCCGACCGAGACGTTGCCGGTCCCGGGGGCGACGGCATTGGTGGCGACCATGCCGGTGCCGGCGTCGCCTTCGGGCGGGCAGAGGGGGATGCCCGCCGCCAACCGGCCCGAGCGGTCGAGTCGCGCGGCGCCCGCCTCGGTCAACCGCCCGGCTTCCTGACCAGCCAGTTTGACCTGGGGCAGGAGGTCGCGCAGCGACCCTCGGGGCGCGGTCCGCCCGCCCTCGGCGATCAGCGCGTCGAAGGCGGCCAGCATGGGCGCGTCCCAGTCGCCCGCCGCCGAGTCGATGGGGAACATGCCGGAGGCGTCGCCGACTCCCAGCACCTTGCGGCCGGTCAACTGCCAGTGGACGTAGCCCGCGAGGGTGGTGATGAAATCGACCTCGCCCACATGCGGCTCGCCGTCCAGGACGGCTTGATAAAGGTGCGCCGCCGACCAGCGCAGCGGGATGTTGAACGCTAACAATTCGCTCAGCGCCGCCGCCGCCGGGCCGGTGTTGGTGTTGCGCCAAGTCCGGAACGGAGTCAGCAATTCGCCAGCGCGGTCGAACGCCAGGTAGCCGTGCATCATGGCGCTGACGCCGATCGCCCGGTAGGACCGGATCTCAACGCCGTGGCGCCGGCGCGCGTCCGCGACCAGAGCCTCGTGGCTGGCGGCCAGCCCGTCCCAGACCTCGTCCAGCCCGTAGGTCCACAGCCCGCCGCGATAGTGGTTCTCCCATTCGTGCGAGCCGGTCGCCCAGACCTCGCCGCCGGGGCCGATCAGGCAGGCCTTGATCCGTGTCGAGCCCAGTTCAACGCCGAGACAGCCCTCGCCAGCCGCGATCCGCTCGCCCACCGGGGCGTCCGGTCGGCTTGGGCTGCCAGCGTTGTTCGATCCGGGGGCGGCGTGCTGGGATGTGGCCATTTCCAATCCTCCTTGACGGGTGGCGTCCGGGCGCATAGCTGATTATACGGCTTGAGGTCTGCCCGCGTTAGCGCTAACATCGATGAGGCGGCAGGTCAAAGGCGCTGCCGGGAACAGACCGCTGAAAGGGGTCCAACAGTGAACACCATCCCCAGCTCAGCTCGCGCCCGCGTCGAGGAGTTGCGCGCCGAAGTGGCGCGCCTGCACGCCGAACTGCCACGCTGGGGGCTGGTGGCCTGGACGGCCGGGAACGTCTCCGCCCGCGTCCCGGGCGAGGACCTGATGGTCATCAAACCCTCCGGCGTCACCTATGAGGAACTGACCCCACAGGCCATGGTGGTGACCGACCTCCAAGGCGAGGTGGTGGCGGGAACGGCCAAGGCGTCATCGGACACCGCCTCCCACGCCTACGTCTACCGGCGCCTGGCGCACGTCGGCGGCGTGGTCCACACCCATTCCACCTACGCGACCGCCTGGGCGGCCCGGCGCGAACCAATACCCTGCGTGCTGACCATGATGGCGGACGAGTTCGGCGGCCCAATACCGGTGGGACCGCTGGCGATGATCGGCGACGACTCGATCGGCCGAGGCATTGTCGAGACCCTGGCTGGCTCACGCTCGCCGGCCGTGCTGATGGCCAACCACGGCGTCTTCACCATCGGCAAAGACGCCAAGGCGGCCGTCAAAGCCGCCGTCATGGCAGAGGAAGTCGCGCGCACCGTTCACATCGCCCGCCAGGCGGGGGCGCTGGCCCCCCTGACCCAAGCCGAGATCGACCAGCTCTACGAGCGCTACCAGAACATTTACGGCCAGTGACGGCCGGCCCCTGAACAGAAAGGAAAGACCAATGGAGGTTTGGTTCGTGACCGGCTCGCAGGGCCTCTACGGGCCGGAGACGCTGGCGCAGGTGGAGGCGAACTCGCGGCGGATCGCCGCCGCGCTGGACCGCGACCTGCCCCTGACAGTCACCTGGAAACCCGTGCTGACCAGCAAGTCCGCCATCGCCCGGCAGCTCGCCCAGGCCAATGTCGAAGCTGATTGCGTGGGCGTGATCGCCTGGATGCACACCTTCAGCCCGGCAAAGATGTGGCTCACGGGCCTGGACGCCCTGACCAAGCCGCTCGCCCACCTGCACACCCAGGCCGAGGCGCAGTTGCCCTGGGAAACCATCGACATGGACTTCATGAACCTCCACCAGGCCGCCCACGGCGACCGCGAGTTCGGCTACGCCACCGCCCGGCTGGGGGTGCGGCGCAGCGTCATCGCCGGGCACGTCGACAACCCGAAGGTGCTGGCGCGCCTCGTGGCCTGGGCGCGGGCCGCCTGCGGCTGGCAGGCCACCCGCGCCGGGTCGGTCATGCGCTTCGGGGACAACATGAGAAACGTGGCCGTGACCGAGGGCGACAAGGTTGAAGCCGAGCTGGTGTTCGGCTCAGATGTGAACACAACCGCGGTCAACGACCTGGTGGCGGCGGTGGCGGCGGCGCCGGAAAGCCAAACCGAGAGCATTGTCCAAGAGTGCCTGGACCTCTACGACGCGGCGCCGGAACTGCTGCCGGGCGGGGAACGCCACGAGTCGCTGCGCGACGCCGCCCGCCAGGAGGCGGCCCTGAAGACGCTGCTGGAGGCCGCCGGCGCGACCGCCTTCACCACCAATTTCGAGGACCTGGGCGGGCTCCGGCAACTGCCGGGCCTGGCGGTGCAGCGGCTGATGGCGGCCGGCTACGGGTTCGGCGCCGAGGGCGACTGGAAGACCGCGCTGCTGGTGCGAGCCGCCAAGGTGATGGGCGCCGGCCTGCCGGGCGGCGCCAGCCTGATGGAGGACTACACCTACAACCTGGTGCCGGGCGCCGAGTGCATCCTCGGCGCGCACATGCTCGAGGTCTGCCCGTCGCTGACGACCAGCCGGCCGCGCCTCGAAATCCACCCACTCGGCATCGGCGGGCGCTCCGACCCGGTTCGGCTGGTGTTCGACACCGACCCAGGGCCAGCCATTCTGGTGGGGTTGGCGGACATGCGCGACCGTTTCCGCCTGGTCGGGAACAGCGCCGAGGTGGTGGCGACGCATCCGCCGATGCCGCGCCTGCCGGTGGCGCGCGCGGTCTGGGCGCCGCAACCCGACCTGGCGACCAGCGCCGAATGCTGGATCACAGCCGGCGGCCCGCACCACACAGCCATCTCGACCGCGATCGGCGCGGCCGAATGGGGCGAGTTCGCGGAGATGGCGGGGACGGAGTTGGCGCTGATCGACTCCGCCACCACCTACCCGGCCTTCCGGGACCGGTTGCGTTGGAACCAGGCCTATTACCGGCTGGCACGCGGTCTTTGAGGGCTGGCGGCGGTCAGGCCGATTCCCGGACCACCAGGCGCGGCGCCACCAGCACGGTTGGTTGCTGGACCGCGTCCGGTTGGGGCTCGGGGGCGGCGGCCCGCGCGGGGCGGCTCAGGCGCGCGTGGAGCAGATCGACGACGGCGCGGCCAAGCGCCTCATGGTCTTGGTCGATGGTCGTCAGGGACGGCTCGGTCACGTCGCTGCCGGGCACGTTGTCAAAGCCGACGATGGCGACGTCCCCGGGAACGCTCAAACCGGCCCGCCGCAGCGCCACCATGGCGCCCATCGCCATCAGATCGTTCCCGGCGAAGATGGCGTCCGGCGGCCCGGCCGCCAGCAGACGGGTGGCGGCGACCACGCCGGAGGGGCCGGACCAGTCGCCGCTGACGGTCAGATCGGCTTCGAGCCCGTGGCGGCGCAGGGTCTCAGCCCAGACTTGCGCCCGCAGGCGCGAATGGTAGAAGTCGGCCGGGCCGGCGATGTGCGCGATCCGCTTGCGTCCCAGTCCGATCAGGTATTCGGTGGCCAACTCCGATCCGGCCAACTGGTCCACATCCGCCACCGCCAGGCCGGGCGCGGCCGGGCCGCTGGTGACGGCGACGGCCGGGGGCAGGTCGGTGGCTTCTTCGAGCGCCCGCAAGGCTTGCGGGTTGGGCGCCACCACGGCCACGGCGGCGACCGACTGGTCCATGAAATGATCCAGCGCCGCGGTCATGGCTTCGGCCGTGACCTGCGGCAACGACGCCAATGAGACCCAGTAGCCGCGCTCGCGCGCGGCCGCCTCGATGGCTAGGACGGAACGCGACGGCCCGTAAAGCTCAGTCCTGGGGGTGATGACGCCGATCACCGCGCTGCGGGCGGTCGCCAGTTGGCGGGCCGCTTGGTTGCGGCGGTAGCCGCTGGCGGCGATCGCGTCCAGGACCCGGCGGCGGGTGGGCTCAGCCACGGCCGGGCTCTGATTGAGCACCCGTGAGACGGTCTGATGTGAAACACCGGCGAGCTTGGCGACATCGAACATTGACGGCCGCCGGGCCGGAGCGTCTTGACTGGTCACACCCCTAGTTTAGGGCTAACACTGAGGCGCCTCCGGCGCAGTCCGGGCGCTGGCCGGGCGCTGCGCCCGGCTCGGGCGCGGCAGTCCGGGCGCTGGCGCCGGGCTCGGGCGCGGCAGTCCGGGCGCTGGCCGAGCGCTGGCGCCGGGCTCGGGGCGGCAGTCCGGGCGCTGGCGCCGCAGGCGAAATGTGACCAACGTCACGGGCCGCGGAGGGGGCTTTGGTCCCAACCGCGAG
This sequence comes from Bifidobacteriaceae bacterium, assembly GCA_031278655.1. Taxonomy (GTDB): domain Bacteria; phylum Actinomycetota; class Actinomycetes; order Actinomycetales; family WQXJ01; genus JAIRTF01. The sequence continues at coordinate 45,576 of JAITJZ010000088.1, read as the reverse complement.
GTACTGTGGTGGGAGACGGCAGAACCCTCACTCAACCGAGGCGATGTCGCGTGACTAGCCAGAACGCCGGCGCCGGGGGCAGGCCCGGCGTCTGGCGCCGCCGCTCGTCCCGGCCGCAGGCCCGGGACACCACCCGGCGCTGGCCAGAGTCGGGGGCTGGCCAGCGCCGTTTCTCAAGGCCGCCAACAGCGGCCGCCCGGCGGCCGCCCAACAGCGGCCGCCCGTCACTGGACCGTCACAGGGCCGTCGGCGGCCCGGGCCGGGTTGAAGGGGCCGCGTTCGAGGGCTGCGCCCTCAAGGTCGACCCGGGGCAGGACGCGGTCGAGCCAGCGCGGCAACCACCACGCCGCCGGACCGGCCAGATGCGTCAGCGCCGGGACCAGCACCAGGCGGACCACGAAGGCGTCGAACATGACGCCCGCCGCCAACCCGAACCCAAGCGGCCGGACCATCGCCAGGTCCGAGAAGATGAACCCGCCGAAGACGGCCATCATGATCAGGGCCGCCGCGCTGACCGCCGCCCGGCCGCCACGCAGCCCATGGATGACGGCAATCCGCGCCGGCTCGCCGTGCGCGAAGGCCTCGCGCATGCCGGAGCCGATGAACAGCTGGTAGTCCATCGCCAAGCCGAAGATCACCCCCACCAGCAGCAGGGGAACGAAGTTCAAGACCGGACCTGGATCGTGCACGTCGAACATGAAGTCCAACCAACCCCATTGGTAGACGGCCACGACCGCGCCCAGCGCCGCCAAGAACGAGAGCACAAACCCAGCCATGGCGATGACCGGGACCAGCACCGAGCGGAAAACCGTCATCATGATCAGCAGGGACAACCCCACCACCACAGCCAAATAGGGCGCCAGCGCGTCCTCCAGAATCTCCGAGATGTCGATGTTCCCGCTGGCCTGCCCGGCCACACCAAGCTCGATCCCGCCCTCCAAAGGCGTCAGCGCGCGCAACCGGCGCACCAGGTCCTCTGTCGACTCGGAGGCGGGGCCCTGGGACGGAATCACCTGGAAAGCCAAGAAGTCACCGGCGGGGCCGACGGCCGCCGGCACCACCGCCACCACGTCCGCCTGACCCATCAGCTCGGTCGCGACGGCCACCTGTGTCTCCAACTGGGCTTCGTCCGCCAGCGGGGCGGGCAGCCGGGCCGCCACCACCAGCGGCCCATTCATCCCCGGCCCGAACTCGCTGGCCACAGCCATGAAGGCGCGGTAGGAGGTCGAGTCGGTCGGCTCGGCCGACCCGTCCGGCAGGCCCAGACGCATCGACCCGACCGGTATGGCGACCGCCAAAAGGCCGCCGATGGCGAGGACGACGCTGAGCGCGGCCCGGCCAGTCGACATCGGGCGAAGTTCCGAAACGGCCCCGCCGGTTGTCTCAGCGGCCGTGGCCGCGGCGGTCCCGTCAACCGTGCCATCGCCCACCCCTCCGGCTGTCCCGGCGGCCGAGCGGACCCCCGGGCCCGAGTCGGGGACCACGGCATCGGGCGCGGGCGTGCGTTCAGCCTTTGGCAGCAAACGGCGTCCCAACAGCGACAACAGCGCGGGCACCAGGGTGATGGCGACGAGCACGGCCAGCGCCACGCTGGCCGCGCCGACCCAACCCATGACGCCCAGGAAAGGGATGCCGCAAACGTTCAGCGCCGCCAGCGCGATCACAACGGTGGCGCCGGCGAAGACGACGGCGTTGCCAGCCGTGCCGGTGGCCAGCGCGATCGAGTCGGCCAGCGCCCGGCCGGAGCGCAGTTCGCGGCGGTGGCGCAGCATGATGAAAAGGGCGTAGTCGATCCCGACCGCCAGCCCCAGCATGATCCCGAGCACCGGCGTGATCGATGACATGTCGACCACCCCGGACAGCGCCAGCGTGCCGGCCACGCCAGTCCCGGCGCCGATCAGCGATGTGACCACCGGCAGGGCGGCGGCGAACGCCACCCGCAACGCCACCAGCAGCACAATCGCGGCCACGCCCAGGCCTATGACCTCTCCCAGGCCGAGCAGTCCTTCGGTGGTCTGAGCGATCTCGGCCGAGAAGTCGACCTCGACGCCATCCAGCGGGGCCGCCTCCAACAGCTCCATGACCTCGGTCTTCGACTCCTGCGGGAGGGCGAATTGGTCGTCCTCGTACATGATCGCCGCCACGGCGCAGCCGCCGTCGGTTGAGACCGTGCGGACCTCCTTGGCGAAGTCGAGCAGTTGGCGCCCCAGCGCCAAGTTGGCGTCCTGCGCGTCCAGTTCGGCCTCGGCCTCGTCCAGGGCCTTGGTCTGGGCGTCGAGTTCGGCCTTCTGCGCCTCCAATTGGGCCAGAATCTGAGCCGCCTGTTCGGCGGTCGGCGCCTGGGCGCCGTCCCCGCCACCCGCGCCCGCCCCGCCGTCAGCGCCGCCCGCGCCGCCCGCCGCGCCCGCGCCCGCGCCCGCGCCGCCCGCCGCTGTGGCCGCGTCGAAGGCCGCCTGCCACTGGCTGACGCCGGCCTCCAACTGGGCGCGGCCCTGGTCCAACTGGACGCGGGCCTGATCCAACAGTTGTTGGCCCTGGTCGAGTTCGAGTTCGGTGGCCTGGCGCTCGGCCTCGGCCGCGAAGGGGTCCACCACGGCGCGGACCTTGGTGACATCGGCGACGTCCGCGAGGGCGGCGCTGATCTGTTCGCGCTGCTCGGCCGTGAAGGCCTCGCCGTCCTCGTCGCTGAAGACGACGGTCCCGGTCATGCCCGCCAACTCGGGCGCCTGGCGCGACAGTTCGGCGCTGACTTCGGCAGTGACCGTGCCGGGGATGGTGAAGGTCGAGGCCAGCGTCCCGCCGCCGAGCGCCAGCGCCAAAACGGCGGCGGCCAGGGCCACCAGCCAGAACGCGATCACCGTCAGCCGACGGCGGGCGCTGAAGCGCCCAATCCTATAGAGGGCTTGCGCCATGATGGGGTCTTCTTTCGCTCGGCCGGTCAGGGGTGGTTTGGACAGGGGCTCAGGGGTTGGCGGCGGTCGGGGCGGCGGCGGTCGGGGCGCCGGCAATTGGGGCGCGGGCACTCGGCGCGCCGGCGGTCGGGGCGCTCCGGCCGGACCGGCCAGCCAGCGCCGTGATCGCCACCTTGCCCGCCCGCGAGCGCGGCGCCCGCGAGGCCGGGGTCTCCTTGACGGCCTCGGTCGCCAGGTAACCGGTCCCGATCCGGTCGACCAGGCGGTCAATCAGGTCTCGCCAGATCAGGCGCGAGGCCTCGGATTCGACCATGCCCGAACGTTCGGCCCAATAGTCGTAGAGCACCACCACTCCGCCGATGAACATCGACACCAGCAGGTCGACCGCCAGCGGGTCAGCGCCGGGGTGACGGGCTCTCAGCTCGCGCGACAGTTGGCCGGTGATGAGGAACAGGGCCTCCTGCACGGCTGTGGCCACGCGCGGGTCCTCGGGGCCCACTGGGCTGAAAGCCCTGGTCAGGCGGATCATTGGGCCAACAAGGTCGACCGTCCGAAGCACTTGGGTGAGGTCGGAGAAGGCCGCCCGCGCCGCCAGCAGTCCCGGGTCGCCGCCCTCGCCGTCCGCCGATGACGCCTGGCTGGCCGCGTCCGAGTCTCCCGCCGCCGCTCCCGGCAGCCGCAGGCTGTCGATCAATCCGCCGAGCATCTCAGCCGCGGCCGCCACGGACAGGTCATCGACGGAGGCGAAGTAGTTGAAGACTGTCCGGCGCGAGACCTCGGCTCGCGCCGCCACCTCATCGACGGTGAAACCGGACCCGCCGCGCTCGTCCAGCAATTCTGTCGCCACTTGGACGATCCGCGCCCGGCGCCGTTCTTTGGCGGCGGCCTCGCGCCCGCCGCCGGCCTCCGGCTCAATACGCATGCGCTTACACTAAGTGCAATACTGCACATTGTGCAAAACTGCACCTCGCGCGAGCCCTCCGCTCAGACGGCGTCGGCGCCTGACTCGGCCAGCGCCCGCACCTCGCGCAAGACCGCCCGAAAACCGGTCAGCAGGCCCTCCAACTCCTCCACGTTCAAACGCCGGACCACCCGGTCCGGGGCCACCATCTTGGTGCGGAGCAGCTCGCTCAAGGCCTGGCGCCCACGCTCGGTGGCCTCGGCCGTGCGGCCGCGAGCGTCCGCGGGATCAACCGCGCGCACAACCAGGCCGCCGTTTTCCAGGCGGTCCAGCAGCCCGGTCATGGTCGAGCGGCTGACGCCGAGGGCGGCGGCGACCTGGCTCGAACGCATTGGGCCGTTTAGCGCTAACAATCCGACCACCCTGATTTGTTGCGGGGTCAAGATCGAATCCGCCCTGGCGGCGAGTTGCGATCGCAGCTCGGCGCCGCGCAAGCTGTCGTAGACCGACTCGAGTTCACGCAGGAGTTCCGCCCGCCGGGCTTCCTCGCTCACGAACACCTCCCCTGAATCATCACCGTTCCCGCACACGCGCAATTAGTTCGCCTCATGCGAACCGATATGATTTGGTGCTGACTAACCACTTGGCGATGGCTCTTATCCTATGGGAGGTTCCCCCGTGTTTCGACTCGCCCGCCTGTCCTTGCGCAATCGCGCCGTGGTGGCGCTGGCCACGATCGCCATCACCATCGGCGGGATCTTCAGCCTCGGGTCGCTCAAGCAGGAGCTGATCCCGTCGCTCGAGATCCCGATGGCCGCCGTTGTCGCCACCTACCCGGGGGCGAGCGCCGTCATCCTCGAGGACCAGGTGGCGACCCAGGTCGAGGCCGCCATCCGGTCGGTCGCCGGCGTCGATGAGATCGAGACGACCTCCATGAACTCGGTCACCTTCACGTTGGTCTCCTTCCGCTACGGCACCGACATGGACGTGTCCAGCCAGAAACTCTCGACCGCCGTCACGCGGCTGGCGCCGAGTCTCCCAGAAGATGTCGAAACCCAGGTCATCACCGGTTCGTTAGACGATTTCCCGGTCATCCAACTGGCCGTGTCAGGCAGCGGCAGCGGCCCGGCCGACTCGTCCGAACTGGCCGCCGCCGTCGATCAGGCGCTGGTCCCCAAAATCTCGCAACTCCAGGGCGTCCGCTCCGTCGACGTCTCCGGCTACGAGCCCGATGTCATCGAGATCGCCCTCGACACGCCGGCCATGGCCGCCGCCGGGGTCACCGCCCAGACCGTGTCCGCGGTCCTGACGAACAACGGTCTGGCTTTCCCGGCCGGCACCATCACCGAGTCGGGACGCACCCTGACGGCCCAAATCGGCTCGCGCTTGACCTCCGTCGAGGAACTGGCCGGGCTGCCGCTCGTCACCGCCTCACCCAGCCAGGCGGGCGCCGGTCAGGCCGCCGCGGGCGCGTCAGCCACCGCCCAAGCGGGCGCCGGTCAGGCCGCCACCGACCGGGCCCCCACCGACCGGGCCCCCACCGGCGCCGCCGATGCCGTCGCGCCCGTCCCAGCGCCCGTCCGGTTGGGCGATGTGGCGACGTTGACGCTGGGGCCGGCGGCGGCGTCATCGTACGCGCGGATGGACGGCCGCGACGCTGTGTCCATCGCCGTCACCAAAACCCCCGACGCCAACACGGTTGAAATCTCGCACGCGGTCACCGACGAGGTCGAGGCCTTGGGCGAGGCCCTGGAGGCGGCCGGGCTGAGCGTGGCGGTGTCCTTCGACCAGGCGCCGTTCATCGAGGAATCGGTCAACAGCCTGGCCGAGGAAGGGCTGTTGGGGCTGGCCTTCGCCGTGGTGGTGATCCTGGTCTTCCTGGTGTCGGTGCGCTCGACCCTGGTCAGCGCCGTCTCCATCCCGCTGTCCCTGCTGGTCGCCTTCATCACCATGCGCGCCACCGGCGAGACCCTGAACATGCTCACCCTGGGGGCTCTGACCATCTCGATCGGCCGGGTGGTGGACGACTCGATCGTCGTCATCGAAAACATCAAGCGGCACCTGACCTATGGCGAGGCCAAGGCTCCGGCGATCATCGGGGCTGTCCGCGAGGTGGCGGGCGCCATCGCCTCCTCGACCGTCTGCACGGTGGCGGTCTTCTTGCCGATGGCGTTCGTCGGCGGGATGGTCGGCGAATTGTTCCGTCCGTTCGCCCTGACCATCACCATCTCCCTGATGGCCTCGCTCCTGGTAGCGCTAACAATCGTGCCCGTGCTGGCTTACTGGTTCGTCAAGACGCCGGTGGCCGTGGGCGAGGACTTCCGCGAGGAGGTGCGCGCCCGGGCCGAGGCCAAGGAGCGCCGCGGCCTGTGGCAGCGCGCCTACCTGCCGACCCTCCGGGGCGCCCTGGCCCACCCAGTCATTACGCTGGTGGCGGCGGTGGCGCTGCTGGGCGGGACCTCGGCGCTGGCCCTCAGGCTGGAGACCAACTTCCTTGGCGACATGGGCCGGGACACGCTGACCGTGACCGAGACCTTCGAGGCGGCCACCGCCCTCGACGTCCAAGACGCCGACGCCCGCCGCATCGAAGACGCCCTGTTAGCGCTAACAGACGTGGCCGGGGTCCAGACCACAGTCGGCGGCGGCTCGATGATGGGCATGGTCTCCAGTTCGCCGCAGGCGACCTTCGCCGTCACGCTGGCGGACGGGGCCGATTCGGCCGCCGCCGAGGCGGCGGTCCGCGCCACCGTTGCCGACCTGGGCGGCGAGGCGTCCACCGGCATCTCCGTTGGCGGCGCCGAGGCGATGATGGGTTCGACCACCGTCGACCTGATTGTCCAGGGCACCGACGCGGACGCGATCGACTCGGCCACGCGCCTGGTCGACGCGCGCGTGCGCGAAGTGCCCGGCGCCATCGAGGTCACCAACACCCTGACAGAGGCCAGCCCCGCCATCGAGATCGCCGTCGACCGCGACGCGGCCGCCGCCCTGGGCATGACCGAGACGGCGGTCGAAGGCATGGTCGCCGGGCTGATGACTCCCAGCACCATTGGCAGCCTCGAGATCGACGCCGCCGAGGTCCAGGTCAAACTGTCGCTGGGGCCGGGCGCGACCTCGGTGGCCGAGTTGAGGGCCCTGCCCCTGGGGGCGAGCCCCACCGGCGTGCTGACGCTGGAGCAGATCGCCAAGGTCGAAGAAGTCTCCGTCCCGGCCGCGCTGACCAGGGTCGATGGCCGGCGCAGCGCCACCGTCTCGGTGACGCCGGAGAGTCAGGACCTAGGCGGCCTCTCCGGGCGCCTGACCGAGGCGGTCGAGGAGCTGGACCTGCCGCCGGGGGTGAGCGTCGCAGTTGGCGGCGTCGCCGCCCAGCAGAGCCAAGCCTTCGCCGACCTCGGCTTGGCCCTGGTCCTGGCCATCGCCATCGTCTTCATCGTCATGGTGGCGACCTTCGGGTCCTTGCTGCAGCCGTTCATCCTGCTGATCTCGATCCCGTTCGCCGCCACCGGCGCGCTCGCCGCCCTGCTCATCAGCGGCACGCCCCTGGGCGTGGCCTCGCTGATCGGCCTGTTGATGCTGGTCGGGATCGTGGTCTCGAACGCGATCGTTTTGATCGACCTCATCAACCAGTACCGCCGGCGTGGGCGCGCCCTCGACGAGGCAATCGTCGAGGGCGCCCGCAAGCGCCTGCGGCCCATCGTCATGACCGCGCTGGCCACGGTCTGCGCCCTGACCCCGATGGCGCTCGGGATCACCGGACAGGGCGGGTTCTTGTCCAAGCCGCTGGCCCTGGTGGTGATCGGTGGACTGGTCTCATCGACCGTCCTGACCTTGATCGTGGTCCCGGTCCTCTACCGCGCCGAGGCCCGCGCCCACGACCGCCGCGAGGCCAAGCGCGCGGCGCGGATGGCCGCCCGCCGAGCCGAGCTGGAAGCCGCCCTCAGCGCCTGACCGGCCGAGCGGCATCGGGCGCCGGAGGCCTATTCGTCCTCGTGGTCTTCGTCCTCGTGGTCTTCGCCCTCGGCGTGGTCATGCTCGCCGGCCCCCTCGCCGCTGACGCCGACGACCTCGTTCGGCACCACCGAGACGGCGCCGGACTTCCAGATCTCGCCGGTGGCCGGGTCGACGATGTGGATCGCCTGCCCGGCGGTGTCGGTGACGTAGGCCATGCCGGCCACCATGAGGACGCGCGGGCGCGGCTGCTGCCACTCGGCCGGGACCTCGAACGGGTCGATGACCTGGTACGACGCCGTCTCCGCCGCCGCCGCCAAGTCGATCACATGGAGCTTGCCATCGGCGCCAAGGACCAAGCCGACGCCCTCGTCGGTGACGGTGAAGTTGGTATAGGGCGTGCCGAGGTCGAGGGTGCGCACGGCCTTGGCGGCGGTGTCGATCAAGGCCACGCTGGTCGCGGGCGCCTCCGAGCCGGTCAGCGAGTAGTTGGCGAGCGCCACCGGGCTCGATTCGTTGGCCGCGATGGTGCTGATGCGGCCCTCCGGCGCCGGGGCCGACGCGAAGGCGACGGCGCCTTCGGCGTAGATCAGGGCGCCGCCCTGGCAGCCGAAGGCGACGGCCTCTTCGGCCGCGACGGCTTCGCCATGGACATTGGGGCAGTCGGCCGATTCCGCGACTTGGGCGCCGGAGGCGTCCAGCACCACGATCCCGGTCCGCTCCTCGGAGGTCCCCTGGGTGACGACGAGCTGGCCGTCAGGCAGGGCCACGGCCACGCCGTGATGCGCGGCCGGGGAGTCGTATTCGCGCGTCACCACGTCCAGGTCGTCCGCCTCGAGGATGGTGACGTGCCCGGTGGCGTCATCGAACAGGCTGGTCAGGTCGTCGTGGGCGACCACATGGCCGGGAGTTTCGGCCGCCACGACGATGCCGTCTTCCAGGACCGGGGCGGCGGCGTAGTAGTGCGCGTGGTCGCCGTGGGCGACGGCGTAGACGCCTGTGTCCAGGAGTTTGAAGCCGCCGGCCGTGGACACGAAGACATGGCGCTGGTCGCCCGCCGGGTTGAGCCGGTTGAAGCCGTCGAGGGGCAGGTCGGCCACCAATTCCAGGGTCAGGGCGTCGAGCACTTGGATGCCGCCGTCGTAGGTCAGCGCCAGGCGCGGCGCCGGGGCGGCGACTTCGCCGGCGTCCGATTCGACCTGTTCTTCGGGGCTGGCCGGTGGCGTGGAGGACGGCGATTTCTGGGCGCTGTCGGCGTCCTGGCCGCAGGCGCTCAGCGACAGGGCGGCGGCGGCGAGCGCGGCCAGCGCCGCTGTGGCGGCGGTCCCGCGGCGGCGGGGCCGCTCGGGCGTGGAGGCTGAAAGGGGCTCTAAAAGATGCATGGTCTGTTGCGCGAGCGCTGGCTCGCGTCTCCTTTCGAGTTTGGGTTTGAACGGCTTGTCGTTATGCCTGGGCGCCCAGCATAACATGCCAAGTGATAACCGTTTTCATTTTGCGGGGAGTGTGGCGCGGCGCCGTGGGGGCCGGGCAGGGGCCGGGTCGGGCGGGGTCAGGGACGGGCGGGGTCAGGGCGAAGCGGGGCCGGGCGGGTCCGGGCCGGGCGGGTCCGGGCCGGGCGGAGGCACGGCCGGGCGGAGGCACGGCCGGGCGGAGGCACGGCCGGGCGGGATCAGGGACGGGCCGGGCGGGGTCAGGGACGGGCGAGCTTGATGGCGCCGCGCGCCAGCGCCGCCACGACTTCGACCAGCAGCTCGCGCTCTTGGACCTTGACGCGCGCGTGCAAGACCGCCTCGGTGTCACCCGGCATGATGGGGACCCGGCGCTGCGCCAAGACCGGGCCGGTGTCGACCCCGGCGTCGACTTGGTGAATGGTGCACCCGGTGAACCCCGCCCCGGCGGCCAGGGCGTCCCGCACGGCGTGCGCCCCGGCGAAGGCTGGCAGCAAGGCCGGATGGGTGTTGATGGTGCGGTCGCCGAAGCGGGCCAGGAAATCTGGCCCCAAGACGCGCATGAAACCGGCCGAGACCACCAGTTCGGGCCGGAAGGCCGCGACCGCCACGGCCAAAGCCCGGTCCCATTCGGCGCGCGTGCCGAAGTCGCCGGGGAAGACCCTGAAAACCGCCAGGCCGTGCGAACGGGCCATCGCCAAGGCGGGCGCCGGGCGGTCGGCGCCCACAGCCGCCACCCTGGCCGGGTAATCGGGCTCGCCAGCGGCCCGGATCAGGGCCTCGGCCAGGCTGCCGACCCCGGAGGCGAGGACGACCACTCGAAAACCCACCCCGTCACCATACCGGGCGCGCGGCGCAGTTGGCTCGGACGCGGTTGGCGCGAGACAATGGCCGGGTGCCCAGCGCCAAAACACCTTCCGACCCAGCGCCGCCAGTCGAACCGCCAGCCCAGCCGCCAACCAACCCGGCGGCGTCGCTGACCGACCCGCCAACCGAACCGACGGCATCGCCGGCCCAGCCGCCAACCCAGCCGCCAACCCAGCCGCCAACCGACCCGACGGCATCGCCGGCCCAGCCGCCGCTTCCCCGCCATCCCGCCCGATCCGCGCCCGGGGCCGATCCAGGTCCCGCCGGCCGCCCCGAGAGCGACCGCGCCGCCCGCCGCGCCCGCATCCAGCGCGAACTCCAAGCCCTCACCCCGGAGCAGAAGAAGCAACTGACCCGGGTCAATCGCTACGTCATCGGCTTCGGCGGAGGCGCGCTGGTGACAATGATCGGGCTGACGCTGCCGCTGCCCTGGCCCGCGCTGGGCCTGGCGGCCATGGTCGTCTCATTGGTCGTGGCCATCCGGGGGATCGCGCTGGCGCGGCGGACGCCGCTGGCCAAAGGCGTGCTGGTCTACCTGGCCATGGGCCTGGGACTGCTCGGAATGTTCGCCGTTTACTCCATCCCGCTGCTCGTCACCTGGGGCGATCAGTGGGAGTACCAGCAATGCATGAGCCAGACCCTGACCATCGAGGGGCAGGACGACTGCCTGGCGCAGCTCGAGCAGGCCACCAAATCGGACTGGGCCAGGATTCTGCGCCAACTGCGCGGCTGAGGCGGCCGCCCAGCCCTCACAGACGCGATTCGACCAGGTCGGCCAGGGCGTCCAGCCAGGCCGGATGGTCGTTCAGGCAGCGGTGGCGCACAAACGTGCCATCGGGCTGCGCGGCCAAGTAGGTGCCCTTGTTCAGCAGGTCGATCTCCTCGAGCGTCTCCAGGCAATCGGCGGCGAAGCCGGGGCAGGCCACATCGATCCGCTTGACGCCCTGCGAGCCCAACCGCGCGACCGTGTCAATCGTGGCCGGGGTGAGCCACGGCATCGGGCCGAACTTCGACTGGAAGGTGACCAGGCAATCCTCCTCGCTCAAAGCCAGGCGTCGGCGCAGCGCGACGGCCGTTTCCTGGCATTGGCCGCGATAGGGATCGCCGGCGCGGTCGAGCGAGACCGGGATGCCGTGGAAAGACAGCAGCATCTTGTCGCCGCCGGCGAAGTCCGGTCGGCCGTGGCGTTCCCACGCCTCCTCGGCGCGCAGCGCCAAAGCCTCGATATAACCAGGCAGCGTGGGATAAGAATGCACCAATGAGTATTCGAGTTGGTGAATCGACCGCAGCGCGTAGCGCGCGACCTCATCGATGATCGAGGCCACCGTCGGCACCGAATACTGCGGGTACAGCGGCACCACCAGCACGCGCCCAACCCCGCCCGCGCGCAAGGCCTCGAGTTTGGTGCGCACGCCCGGCGAGCCGTAACGCATGGCCGCCTCGACCCGGACCGGCTCATCCAGGCGCTCCGCCAACCGCCGCCCCACCCCCTCGGCTTGCGCGGCCGTGTACACGGCCAGCGGCGAGCCCTCCTCCAACCAGATCGAACGGTATTTCTCCGCCGACCGCCTCGCCCTGAACGGCAGCACGAAACCCTCCAGAATGCCCCGCCAGACAAAGGCGTGGAGATTGACCACGCGCTTGTCGGACAGGAATTGCCGCAGGTAACGCCGCACGTCGCGGGGGCTCGGCGTGTCCGGGGTGCCCAAGTTGACCAGCAGCACCGCCGTCTTCGCGCCCGGCAGAATCATCCGCCCTCCCTCACCGTCTAGTTCCCGGTTAGTTCCCGGTTAGTTCCCAGTGTGCCCGCCAGCAAGCCAGCCGCCGGCCCGCGCCCGATGCCGTCTGGCCGCCACCAGCGCTTAGGTTCACCTTAGCGCCGCCACGGCCGGGGTAGAACACAAGCGCCAATACTGGCGCCAACAGCCAGCTCCAGCCAAAGCCAGCCCATCAGCGGCCAGAACCCGGCGCCGGTCTGCGACAGCCTGCCCGGCCCGGCCGCGCCCCCGGCCAAGGCCACCAACCCGGCCAGGCCCGCCGCCGCCACCAGCCCGATCAACTGGGCGCCGATCAGCCCGCGCCACCAGGCGGCGCCGATCCGGCGCTGAAACCGCCAACCCGCCACCAGCCCGGCCGCCACCGGCAGGGCCAGCACCGCCGGGGCGGCGGCCGGAGGGTCGGTGGTCGGCAGCAACGCCAGCAACGGCAAAGCCGGCTCGACCCCGCCCACCGTGGCGAAGGGCGAGAACTCCGTCCCGGCGCCGAAGGCGAAACCCGGCCCCGCCACATACGCCACCAGCCAAGCCACCAGATTCGGGGCCAGGGCCAGGCACAGCGCGCTCAAGGCGATCCCGCCAACCACGCCCGGCGCCAGCGACCCGAACAGTTCCCGCAAGCGTCCCCAACCGCCCACGGCCAACGGCGCCACCAGCGCCAACGCCCCCGCCAAGACCAAACCGGCAGCGACGGCGGCCGCCTTGGCCCCAGCCGTCACCGCCTCCGGCAAAACCCAGGACGACGGCATCGGCGCAGGCCCGCCCCCCCAGCTCAAACCCACCACCGCCGCCGCGCCGCCGCCGATCAGCGCCACCCAGGCGGACGGCCGGGCGTCATCGGCCACAACATAGCCGACAAAAGCGGCCACCGCCACGAAACCAACCGCTCCCCCGCCGATCAACGGCCAACCGCGGGCCGAGGTCACATGCGTCAACGCCACGCAGGCGAGCACCGACACCAGCGGCAACCCCAGCGGGCTGAGCGTCACCACCGCCCTGAGGGCGTCCTGGCCAATCGCGGTCCAGCCGAAATGCCCCAACACCCACAGGTCGGCGCCGAAGCGGGCGGCGTCCGCCCAGGACACGCCAGCGTTGAAGGCCTGCCCGGAGGTCGCTGTGAAGGCGGCCACCACCGGCGCCACCACCACGATCCAACTGAGCAACGCCGCCTGAACGCCGACCAGCAGCCCGGCCACGGTCGGCGCCATGGCGCGCGGGGCGGGGCGCGTGGCCGGGGAGACGGCGCTGGTTTGGCTCATGGTCCCATCAATGTTGCCAGGCCGTCCGCCGCTATTGGTCCTCCCGCGCCAGCAAGTCAGCGAAAGGTCCCGGCCGGGACGCCAGTTCGGCGTAGCCGCCGCGCTGGACCACCCGGCCGGCGTCCATGACGTAGATGACATCGGCGTTCTTGACGCTGGCCAGCCGGTGCGCGATGACGATCACCGTCTTGCCGCGCCAGGCCCGCTCCAGGCCGCGCAGCACCTGGGCCTCGACGCCGGCGTCGAGTTGCGACGTGGCCTCGTCCAGGATCAGCAGCGACGGCTCGCGCAGCAGCGCCCGCGCCAGGGCCAGGCGTTGACGCTGGCCGCCGGACAGCAATTCGCCCAGCTCCCCGACCGGCGCCCGCCAGCCGTCCTCGCGCTCGTCCACCACGGCGCTCAGTTGGGCCGCCGATGCCGCCCGGTCCAGTTCGCCCGCCGTCGCGCCCGGCCGCGCCAACCGCAGGTTGTCCTCGATCGACATGTTGAACAGGTGCGGCCGTTGGGCCGCGACCGCGATCTCGTCCCGCAATTGGTCCAACGGGTAGTCCGCCAGCGGGCGCCCGTCCAGGAGGACGGCGCCGGCGTCCGGGTCCCAAGAACGTGTCGCCAGCGCCGCCAGCGTCGACTTGCCGGACCCGGAGGCCCCGACAATGGCTGTCACCCGGCCGGCGGCGGCCGTCAGCGAGACCTCGACCACGGCCGGCGCGTCGCGCCCGGCGCCCGGATAGGCGAAGGTGACGGACTCGAAGCGCAGTTCAGGGGGACGGGCGAGCGGGACGGGCGCGGCCGGCGCCGGGTCCTGGACCCGGTCCTCGACCCGGTCCTGAACCAGGTCTTGAACCAGGGGCGCGGCATCGGTCACGGCGAAGACGCGGCGGGCCGAGGCGTAGGCCTGTTGCAGGCCGGCGGCGAAATCCTCGACCCCGAGGACCGGGGCGAAGGCGCCCGCCGCCAGGCCGAGGGCCAATCCGAGGTCAGCCGGGCTCAGCCCCGCCGCCAGGCCGACGGCCAACTCGGCCACGGCGGTCAGGGCGATGATGGCGGCGTTGGCGCCCCGGCGCTCGGCGTTGGCGCGGCCGGTGGCCGCCAGGCCGGCGGCCAGGGTCCGCTCCGGCGAGGACAGCTCGGCCAGACGGCGGTCCTGGTAGGCGAAGGCCAGGACCTCGCGCACGCCCTGAACGGAGTCGCGGACGTGACCGGCCAACTGCCCGCGGGCGGCGCGGACCTGGGCCGCGCCCAAGGCGGCGCCGCGCCGGCCGAGGGCGGGCGTGGCCAAGCCGACCAGCGCCAGTCCCACCGCCAGGGGCGCGGCCGGGCCGGGGCCGAGCGCGGCGGCGGCGAAGCCGACGCTCGCCAGCGGCACAATCACCGCTGTCACGGCCGGGGCGATGGTGTGCGCGAAGAACACCTCCACCCGGTCGACATCCTTGGTGACGCGGGCGAGCAGGTCGCCGGTGTCGCAGCCCTCGACCCCGGCCGGGGCTTGCGGCGCCAGCCGGTCATAGAAGTAGAGGCGCAGGCGGGCCAGCACGCGGAAGGCCACATAGTGCCCGCAGTACTGTTCCAGATACCGCGCCAGGCCTTTGACCAGCGCCAACGCCACCAGTGTGAGGATCACCGGGCGGGCGGCCAACTCGCCGGCGCCGGCATCCGCGCGGGCGGCGAGCACCGCCCAGCCGGCCAACGCCACCAACGCGATGCCAGCGCTCAGCGCCGCCGTGCGGAACAGGATCGACATCCCCAGCGGCGCCATGATGGGGCGGGCCAGCGCCAGCAGCCGGCGGCGCAATTGGCGGGGCGTCAGCTCCTCGGCGGCGCTCATCGACCCACCTCCACGACCCGGTCGGCGTGGCCGATGGTCGCCCGCCGGTGCGAGATGGCGATGACCGTCTTGTCGCGCCCGAGGCGTTCGAGGGCGGCCAGGATGGCCCGCTCGGCGCCCAGGTCGACGTGCGCGGTCGGCTCGTCCAGAAGCAGGATCGGCGCGTCCTTGAGGAACGCGCGGGCGATGCCGAGGCGCTGGACCTGCCCGCCGGACAACGCCAGGCCGCGCTCGCCGACGGCGCTGTCCAAGCCCTCAGGCAGGTCGGCGGCGAACTCGGCCAGGCCGGCCTGGGCCAACGCCTCCATCAGCCGCTCGTCCGAGGCGCCGGCGTCCGCCACCCGCAGGTTGTCCCGCAAACTGCCCGTGAACAGGTAGGTGTGTTGGGCCACAACCGCCATTTGGGCGCGCTGCCAGGCCAGGGGCGCCCGCGCGGCATCGGCGCCGAAGAGCCGGACTTGGCCGCCTTGGGGGCGGAGATTGCCTTGGATCAATTCGGCGATGGTGGTTTTGCCGACACCCGACGGGCCGACGATGGCGACGTGTTCGCCGGTTTGGACGCTCAGTTGGAAGCCGGTCAGGACGGGCGGGGCGTCCGGGTAGGCGAAGTCGACCGCCGCCAACTCGACCGCCGGGCTGGGGGGCGAGCCGGGGCTGGGGGCCGGGCGCGCGGCATCGGACGACTGGCCGTCTGACGTGGTGGCGGGATCCGGCACCGCCGGCGCCTCGGCCAGGAAAGCCTTGATCTCCTTGGCCGAGGCGATCCCGCCCATGCCGACGTAGAAGAACTGGCCGATCCGGTCCAGCGGGTCAAGCAGCAAGGTGCCGCAGAGCACCAGCGCCAGCGCGCCGCCGGGGCTGATCGCGCCCTGGCCGAGGCGCCACAGCGCCAGCGCCGCCAGGCCGGCGATGAACGCCAGCGAGAACAGCGAGTCGACCACGAACAGCATCAACTGGTTGCCTGCCAGCAGGCGCATGACGTGGCGGCGCAATTCCTCGGCGGCGGCCGCGAGGGCGCGGCCGTGGGCGCGGTCGGCGTTCATCAGGCGCAGGGTCGGCAAGCCCTGGATGGCGTCGAGGAACTTGGCGGCGAAGACGCGCCCGTTCTCGCGGTAGCGCCGCGAGACGCCCGCGAAGGCGGCCTGGAATCCCCCCATCGCCAGCGGGATGACCGGCAGGGCGATCGCGGTGATGCCCGCCACCGGCCAATCGACCAGCGCGCCCATCATGATCAGGACCAACGCCGGGGCGGTCATGGAGGCGATCATCGGGCCGAGGAAGGCGCCCCTGTAGGCCGCCGCCCGTTCGACGCCATCGGTCGCTGTCGAGACGATCGCCCCCGCCCGGGCGCGCGAACGCTGGGCCGCCCCCAACTCGAAGACGTGGGCAACCACCCGGAGGCGCTCACGCGCTTCGTCGGCGGCTTGGTCGCGGGCCGCCAAATAGGGCGCCAGCCCCGCGGCCAAGGCCGCCACCAGCGCCAACACGATCAACAAGGCGAAGATGGGGGCCAAGGCGGCGCCGGCGCGGCCGAGGGCGGCGTCGACCGCCCGCCCCACGGCGATGTACAGCCCGGCCAGGGCCAAACCCTGAACCCACCCGAGCCCGATCACCGCCAACCGTGTTCCCACGGCCGTAAGCCTACCCAAGGTTCAGCCCCCCGGGATTAGGCCAGCCTTACTGGTGAGCCGCCGGCCGGATCGACGGCGAAACCGAAACGGGACCAATCCGGGTGGCGGAAGGCGGCGGCATCGTCCAACTCCACCGCCATGGCGGCGGCGCCGAGCCAAGCCCAAATGCCGCCGCCCGGCGCTGGCGTCAGCTTCCGGCTTTGGCCTTGGCGGCCTCGGCGATGACGGCCTCGACTCGGTGCGGCGGCATCGGCTCATGGCCCAAATAGTCGCTGGTGAACGAGCCCGTGCCGCGCGACATCGAGCGCAGGTCGGTGGCGTAATTGGTGACCTCGAACTGCGGCACCTCGGCCTTGACCATGGTGCGCCCGCCGGCCACCGACTCGGTGCCCGTCAACCGGCCGCGCCGCGAGGACAAGTCAGACATGATGGCGCCGACATGCTCGTCATCGACCAAGATCGACATGGTGACCACCGGCTCCAGCAAGTTGATGACCCCGGCCTTCTTGGCCGCCTCGCGCAAGGCGACGGCGCCGGCCATCTGGAAGGCGGCGTCAGACGAGTCGACCGAGTGGGCCTTGCCGTCGAACAATGTCACCCGAATGTCGACCACCGGATACCCCGCCAGCACACCCTTCGCCATCTGGGCCTTGACGCCCTTCTCGACCGAGGGGATGAACTGGCGCGGGACCGCGCCGCCCACAACCTTGTCCACGAACTCGAAGCCGGCGCCCGGCGCCAGCGGCTCGACCTCGACCTGGCACTTGGCGTACTGGCCGTGGCCGCCGGACTGCTTGACGTGGCGGCCTTCGGCCGTCAGCTTCTGGTTGAAGGTCTCGCGCAGCGCCACCCGGTAAGGGATGCGTTCCACTTTGACGCCGAACTTGTCCGCCAGGCGCTGAAAGGTGACGTCGACATGGGCGTCGCCCATGGTCCACAGGACCGTCTGGCCGGTTTCCGGGTTGTGCTCGACGCGCAGCGTCGGGTCCTCGCTGACCAGGCGGTTCAGGCCGGTGCCGAGTTTGTCCTCGTCGGAGGAATTGGCGGCCTTGATGGCCACCGGCAGCATCGCCTCCGGCGACATCCACGGTTGGGCCACCAGCGGCTTGTTCGGGTCGGAGACCGTGTCGCCGGTCTCGGCCGAGGTCAGGCGCGCGACAGCGGCCAGGTCGCCGGCCACGGCGTAAGGCACCGGGCGTTGCTTGGCGCCCAGGGGCGAGGTCAAGGTGCCGACCCGCTCATTGCCGGCGTGCCCGCCCAGGCCGACGGCGGCGTCCGCGCTCGAGCCGTGGCCTTCGACATGCACCGTCGACTCGGCCCGCAGCGTCCCGGAGAAGACGCGCACAATCGAAATCCGACCCACATAGGGGTCTTGGGTGGTCTTGATGACCTCCGCCACCAGCGGTCCCTTGGGGTCGCAGCTGACCGCGACCTCTTTGCCGGCCGGGTCAAGGACCTCCGGCAGTTCGGCCACCACCGGGCTGGGGAAGCCGTCGCGGATGAGGTAGAGCAGTTCGTCGGTGCCGATCCCGCCGGCCGCGGCCATCGGCATGATGGGGAAGAAGGAGGCCGCCGCCATCGCCTTCTGCAGATCCGCCTTGAGGGCCTCGCCGTCCAGCTCATCGCCTTCCAAATAGGCTTCCATGAGGTCTTCGTCACCGGATTCGGTGATCAGCGCCTCGATGAAGGCTTCGCGGTTGCGCTCCATCTTGCCGACCTCGTCGCCCTCCGCGGCCCGGACTTGGCGCTGGCCGGTGGTGAAATCGACCACCTTGCCGGTCAGGATGTCGAGCAGTTTGCCGACCTCGGCCTCTGATTTGTAGATCGGGACCATCATCGGCAGGACGGACTCCCCGAATGACTGGCGGCAGGCTTCGACCACCTCGTCGTAGTCTGCCCGGGGGTTGTCGAGTTTGGTGATCAGGATGGCGCGCGGCATCCGTTCGCGGGCCAGTTCGTCCCACAGCAGCCTGGTGGCCCCGGAGATGCCGTCCACCGCGCTGATGACGAAGACGGCCGCGTCCGCGCCCCGGATGGCCGCCCGCAGGTCGCCGAGGTAGTCCGCGTAGCCGGGGGCGTCGATGACGTTGATCTTGACCCCGCCGAAGCTCAGCGGCGCCAGCGCCAAGCCGACCGAGCGGTTGGTCTTGTGTTCGATGTCCTCGTAGTCGGTGACTGTTGTTCCCTCCGCCACAGAGCCAGCCCGGCCGATCTCACCGGTGGCGGCCAGCAGGCCCTCGACCACGGTGGTCTTGCCCGTGCCGCTGGAGCCGACGAAGACCACGTTGCGGATCTTGCCCGGATCTCCCACCGGCGTGGCTGATTTGGACTGGGCGGAGGTTGAGTTGTCTACGGCCATGTGATGTAGCCCTTTCTGGTGGGTAGCGGCTTTGCTTGTCCGCTTGGCAACATATCACCTTGGGCTGCCTCCCGCCTGGCCGCTTTGGCCTTTCCCCGCGCCCGATGCCGTCTACCCGCGGTGACGTTCGACCAAGACCCCGATCACCGCCCCCGCGGCGGCGAAGCCGGGGGCCCAACTTCGACGATTCCGCCTGATATAATGCGTCAGATGGCGGGTGAGCGGACTGGGCCGGTCGGCGCGGGCCGGTCGTTGGAAGCGAGTCGGCTGGCGGTGCGAAGGGTTTGGCGCTCGATCGCCGCTGGCGCGGCGGCGATGGCGCTGGCCGGGCTGGCGGGCTGCGACCAGTCGGATGGCGAGGACGTGGCGTCGCTGCCAAGCCCGAGCCCGCCTGGGGCCGGCGCCAGCGCGCCGCCGGCCGAGCCCGCGCCAACCGAAATCCAACCCGCTGAGGCGATGGCCGCCTGCCTCAGCGAGGGCGGCGCGCCCGCCGTCGCGGTGACGCGCGAGGACGGCCAACTCGAGGTCCGCATGGACACCGACGAGTCCTACGTCGGTTGCTTCGCGGACGGCGGCGCCTGCCTCGCCAGCGTCAGCGAGGACACCAAGAGCGCCGGTCTGCCCAACCCCCCGGCCGGCAAGGAGAGCGGCGATTGGCTGGTCGTTGGCGGCGTCGATCACTCCGAGGCCTTCGCCGCCTGCGCCGCTGAGACCGGCTACCGCCCGCCCGTCTGGCTGTTTGAACGCGACGAGGAACTCAGGCAGAAGGAGGCCATCGTCGAAGCCACGCTGACATGGACGCGCTGCGCCCGCGAGCAGGGCCTGAGCGTGCGAGACCCCGAACCGCCGGTGGCCGACTCCTGGCAAACGCGACCGGCGGCCCTGATCGACCCGGCGGCATCGGCGGCGGAGTTGCGCGCGACCCTGGCTGTGTGCCCCAACTTCGACACCGAAGCGCACACCGCCGATGCCGCCGCCCAACGCCAGGAGGACCACGACCCGTCTCAGGCGGTGGTCGATCCGGAAATCTACGTCGACGCCCCCGGCTGGCGCGACGGCGTGATCCCCGAGCCAGGCTCGCCAGAATGGACCGCCCAGCTGGCCGCCCTCTGGGACGAGATCACCGCGGCCAATCGCGCCTTCTGGCAGTCCCAAGGCGGCCTCGGCTGAACCGACCCCCGCAGTTAACCCCGGTCAAGTCGCGGCCAGGCAAACTTGACCGGGCTTATGTGCGCGCCCCCGGGGGCCGCGCCGCTCCACAGGGGCGAAGCCAACGGCGTTCGCGCTGGTCAGAGCCCCGCGGCCGGGGCCGTTCAAGGCGCGGCGAGCGGTTACCGGCCCACGCCAGGCAGTCAACCCCGGTCAAGTTGCCCCGAGGCGAACTTGACCGGGCTTGCGTGCGCGGTTCGGTTCCAGAACGCGGCCCGGAGCGACGGGGGGCGTCAGGCTTGGGCGGCCAGGCGCGCGAGCGCGCCAAGGACCACGGCCAGGTCGCTGGTGCGCCACATCGGCGGCAGCGAGCGCGCCAGGAACTCGCCGTAGCGCCGGGTGGCGATGCGCGGGTCGAGGATCGCCACCACGCCGCGGTCCTCCGCGGAGCGGATCAGCCGGCCGGCCCCCTGGGCCAACATCAAGGCCGCGTGCGCGGCCGAGACCGCCATGAAGCCGCTGTCGCCGGCCTTGTCGGCGGCTTCGGCGCGAGCCGACATGACCGGATCGTCCGGGCGCGGGAAGGCCAGCCGGTCGATCGTCACCAGGCGGCAGGTGACGCCGGGGGCGTCGACCCCCTGCCACAGGGAGATGGTCCCGAACAGGCACGCCTCCGGCTCGGCGGTGAAGTCTTCGATCAGCGCCGGCAGGGACTTCTCGCCCTGCACGCCGATGGCGAAGTCGAG
This sequence comes from Bifidobacteriaceae bacterium, assembly GCA_031278655.1. GTDB lineage: Bacteria > Actinomycetota > Actinomycetes > Actinomycetales > WQXJ01 > JAIRTF01. Next base: position 24,756 of record JAITJZ010000088.1, on the reverse strand, counting down.
TTCGGGGCGCAGCGCCTCGGCGGCGGCCTCGGCCGCCCGGCGCGAGGTGAACAACCCCAAGGCCCCTCCCCGCGACGCCTCGATCAGTTCCCGCAGGCGGGCGTGCTGAGCCGCCCAATGGGCGTCGCCCTGGCCCGGGGCCGGCAAGTCCCGGGGCAGGTACAAGATCGCCTGGCGGCCGTAATCGAAAGGCGAGCCGACGTCGATGCCGTCCCACTCGTCATCGGACAACCCGAAGCTCCGGGCCGCCCGCTCCAGGCTGCCCCCCAAAGCCAAGGTGGCGCTGGTCATCACCGCCGGGGCCGGCTCCAAGACGGTGGCGCGCAGGCGCTCGGCCACGTCCAGCGGGGCCGCCTGGAGGCTGACCGGGCCCAAGGCCGAGGGGCCGATCCAGCGGACGTCGCCGCCCGCCTCATCCTCCAGCCGCCGAGCCGTCTCGGCCACCTCCTCCAGCGCCGCCGAGGCCAGCTGCCTGGCCGCCGCGTCGGCGCCGCCCAACTGCTCGCCGCCTTCCGCCCCGGCCGTCATCACCTGGCTGAGCGCGGCCCGCGCCGCCGCCCTGACCTGGCCGACCGCCGCCGTCAGGGCCTCGCCCATGCCGGGGGCCTGGCGTCCCACCGGGGCCCCGGCCAGCGCCGACTCAAGCGCCGACCCGGCCGCCACCAGGTCCGCGGCCTCGCAGCCGACCCGCCCCGCGCGCGCGGCCGCCGCCGCCACCTGTTCGGCGCCGAGGCTCGCGGTCAGCGTCGAGGTCAGGGATTGGACCAGGTTGTGCGCCTCGTCGATGACCAGTGCGCCCCATTCCGGCAGCACCGACCGCCCGGCGGCGTCGATCGCCAGCATGGCGTGGTTGGTGACCACCAGGTCCGCCCGGCCTGCCGCCGCCCGCGCCGCCTCCGCGAAGCAGTCCCCCACCAGGGGGCATTTGCCGCCGAGGCACTGGGCCGAGCGCACCGACACCTGCCGCCAGGCCGCCGCTGAGACGCCCCCGGGGAAGTCGTCGCGGTCGCCGGTGGCGGTTCGGCGCGCCCAGCGGTTGAGGCGCCCGACCTCCTCGGCCAGCGGCGAGCCCGTCAGGCTGACCGCCGCCGGCCAGGCCGCCGCCGCGCCCGCGCCATCCACCAGGTCGAACAGGTCGCTGTCCTCGTCGCCGTAGCCGCCCGCCAGTTTGTGCCGGCAGACATAGTTGTGGCGCCCCTTGGCCACCGCCCCGGCCAGTTCGCGGCCCGCGGCGGGCTCGACGGCCGCCCGCGCCAGCGGCAGGTCGTGATCCACGATCTGACGCTGCAACGCCAGCGTCGCCGTCGCCACCACCACCGGCTGCCCGGCTTGGGCCGCGTAGGCCAGGGCCGGGACCAGGTAGGCCAGCGATTTGCCGGTGCCGGTGCCCGCCTGCACCAGCAGGTGACGGCCGCGCTCGCAAGCCGACCAGACCGCCTCGGCCATTTCGGTTTGGCCTGCCCGATGCCGTCCGCCCAGTTTTTCGACCGCCGTCGCCAGCAGTTTGGCGACGTCGGGCGGCTGCTTCATGATTCAGCCCAGGCCGAGCAGCGGCTCCAAGCCAACCGTCAAGCCCGGGCGGTTGACCACCTGGCGCACGGCCAGCAGCACGCCCGGCATGAAGCTGACCCGATCGAGCGAGTCGTGGCGGATGGTCAAGTACTCCCCGGCGTTGCCGAACAGGATTTCTTCGTGAGCCACCAGCCCGCGCAGGCGCACCGAGTGGACCGGCACGCCCGCGACCGCCGCGCCGCGCGCCCCCGCCAATGAGCGCCCCGGCTCGGTCGCGTCCGGGGCCGCCCCGAGGGCGGCCTGCGCCCGCGCCGCCGCGATCGCCTCAGCGGTGTGCCGGGCGGTTCCCGAGGGCGCGTCGACTTTGTCCGGGTGATGCAGCTCCACGATCTCGGCCGATTCGAAGAACGGCGCCGCCAGCGCCGCGAAGCGCATCGCCAGCACCGCCCCGAGGGCGAAGTTCGCCGCCACCACCACGCCGACGCCGCTGGCGCTCCCCAAATGCTCCCGCACCCGTTCCAGCGCCGCCGCGTCCCAGCCGGTCGTTCCGACAACGGCGTTGACGCCCAGGTCGATCAACTCGTGGACATTGCTTTCTGTGGCCGCCGGCACGGTGAAGTCGACCGCCACCCTGACGGCGCTGGTCCTGAGCGCAGTCAACGAGTCGCCCAGGTCCAGGGCGGCCGCCAGCCGCAAGTCAGGGGCGGCCGTGACCGCCTCGGCGACCGTCGAACCCATCCGCCCCTTGGCGCCGATCACAGCCACGCCCATAGCCTCAGTCACGGCCACCACCCTACCGGCCCCAATACTGGCCGATCATCACGGCGGCTTGTGAATCCGGCGCCGCCCGATCCGCCGCCAAACCAGAACTCGGTCCTCGCCCTCGCGGGGGACCAGGCGCGCCCCCGGCGCGAGTGGTCAAATTGACCACTCGAGGGCCAAAACCGCGTTGAGTGGTCAATTTGACCACTCCCCAGCCAGCCATTGCCCGATGCCGCCCGGCCAGGCCTCAGCGTTTCCGCAGGTCAGACAAGTGGCTGGGTTTCGGGCCGTCCGGGGCGGCCCTGGGGCGAGTGGTCAAATTGACCACTCGAGGGCCAAAACCGCGTTGAGTGGTCAATTTGACCACTCCGGAACCGGCCTCGCCCGCCGCCGACCGGCGGCGGGCTGCCCGGCGGCGGCCATGCTGCTCTGGCGCTGTGCTAGGCTTCCGGCCATCGCAGCCCCACCTCGCAAAGCGCCGGAATCCCCGCCGCGCGGCGGCAAGCCGAAGCGGAAACGACGCTGGCTTATCGCCATCGTCGCTGGTTTGGTTGTCCTGGCGGTCGCTGGCGGTGCCACCCTGGCGTTCTTGACCTGGCGAAGCCGCTCCCAGGCCCAGCCGCCCCAGGCGGACACACCAAGCGCCCCCTTGTCCGAATCCTACGAAGACCTGGTTTACGGCGTCGGAGACGTCGCCATGCGCGACTTCGAGCGCGCCTATTACGACAGAGTGTTCGTCGAACTCGAAGTCCCTCAAGAAGCCGGCTCCACGGCGGAGGCCGTCGCCGTGGTCACGACGCCCGATCTGCGAGTGGTGTTGGCTGACGTCCACGCGGCCATGGACGCCGATCTCGACCTCGAGCCGGACGATTACGCCCAGAAGTTCCAATCGGAATTCATCAAGGCGCTCGCGGACCACCCTGAGACCGTGACCTCCCGTGTTCCCGTCCAGACCGCCGAAGACGCCGGAAAAACCAAGATCATCCCCAACGACGATTACGACAAAGCCGTCACTTGCGACCTGGCCGGCCTTTATGTCGAGTATTACGAGCAGTTTGTGGAGGACTACGTCGATGCGAACCCATAGGCCCTTGCGGTTGGCCCTGGCCGCGACGCTCGCGCTGGCCGGGATCGCGGCCCTCGGCCCGGCGCCGTCGCGCGCGGCCGGAGAGGCCGTCGAACACCACCTGTCTGTCAGCCTCAACGGCGGCCCCAGCCAGGACAGAGTCTTCTGGCTGAGCGACGGCCAGTTGTTCGCCGACATCGGCTGGATCGCAGGCATCACCCGTTTCTCATCATCCAGCGAAGACGGGCAGCGGGTCCTGCGGCACGCGGGCCGCCTCAGGGTTGTCACCCTGGACCCCGACGCCCAAACGCTCAGCGAGTCGGTCGACAACGGCGACACCAGCGAAACCTATCCAATCCGCCTGATCGAACAAGGTGGGAAGCTGTTGGCGCCGGTCTACCTGGCGTTCACCTATCTGGGCGCCACTGTCACCTTCGACATCCCGACGCAGACGGTCTGGGTGGACATGCCCGAAGTGACCTTCTGGGAAGCCTTCGCCTTCGTCTTTGACCAGAAGCTCGCGCCCCAGGCGATCGCCGAATCCGGAGTCAGACTGTTCTTCGACAACCTGGTCGATTTCATCAACCCCGGCGGCAAGAGCATCTATGACTTGATCTCCGGCGGGTGGCGGAAGGACGCGATCTACGCCGCCATGGACGCCAACACCATGACATACAACGCGGTCAAGACCAAGGCCGCCGCCAGGACCGAATCGATCAACGAGGTCGTCGAGACGATCAAGACCACCAAAGATGCCGCCGGGGCGGGACTCGAGATCGCGAACCTCCTCCAGGACGACCGCCTGCTCGCGATCGCCTGGATGGACGACCCGCTCGACCGGATGGCTAGCTACATCAGTTTCTTCGACAACGAGCCGTTCCGCGCGAAGCTGGCTGAGGCGGCCCAGAAAGCCGGGACGGCGGTTGACGCCGGGTTGCTGATGTGGGACATCGCGAACACGATTTACGAGCGACTCAACGCCGACACCACAGCCGTCAAAGCGGCGCAAAACGTGTTCTCCGACAAGACCCTGTCCCGGGCGGGCCGCCCGTTCCTGGACCAAACAGCCTTGAGCGACCTCCGCCAAGTCGCCAACACCTTGGCGGCGCCAGGCAACACCTACGTCATGACGGCCGCGGACAAGTCCGCCGCCTTCTTCTCCGACAAAGCCGCCGAGGCCGTCATTGCGAAACTGGCCGGCGGTTCCGGTTTGATCGCCTACGAACTGGGCGGGGTCATCGCCAACCTCGTGGCCATCTCGCCGGTCGGCAAGTACACTCCTTTCGCCGAGATCCCCAAGTCCGAGGCCAGCCGGATGGCCATCCTGGCCAATGTCTATTACAACCAAGCCTGGGAAGTCTGGAGCGGGCTCGGCGAGCGACTGGTCGAGGAGAATCTGCACAACCAAGAAACGCTCAACGCCTTCTACTACGCCTACGTGTTGATGCTTCGCTTCGGGCTGGTCTGGGACGAGGCCGGCATCAAGTACAGCCAATACGTCAAGGGCGGCAGTCAGCTCCGGCCGTGGTTCGAGGACCGCGCCAACGCCGTGGCCGGGGCCCTTTACGATCTGGAACTGTGCTCGGTCAAGGCCACCCCGAGGCTGACCGACCTGGAATCCGCTGGGGCGGCCTTCGACGCCTTGGCCACGGGGCAAGGCAGCGGCGCCAACACGGTCATCCAGACGCCCACACCCACTCCCTCGCCGACATCTGCCACCGTCACGCGCACCTGCCCGTTCGACGAACCGCTCTCCTCGGCCGAACTGGTGAAAGCCGGCGCCTCTTGCGCCTGGGGCTACGTCGAGTATTGCGACTGCGTCTGAGGGTCCTTCGACGGGCCGACGATGACGCGGGAACGGGGGCGGGCGGCCAGGTCCGCCGCCAAGTCGGAAACCTGATCGGCCGTGACGGCGTTGACCCTGGCGATGAGTTCTTCGACCGGCGGCAGTTCGCCGGTCAGGGTGGCCGCCCGGCCGAGGCGGTTCATCAGGGCGTAGGGCTCGTCCAAGGCCAACAATGTGCCGCCGGTCAGCTGGCCCTTGACCCGCTCCAACTCGCCGTCAGCCAGACCTTCGCGCCCCAGGCGCTCCCACTGCGCCTCCATCAGCGCCGTCACCTCGCCGACGGCGCCAGGGGTGCAACCGGCGTAAACGCCGAACGAGCCGGCGTCAGAATGCGAGGCGCTGAAGCAATAGGTCGAATAGGCCAGGCCGCGCTTCTCCCGGATCTCTTGGAACAGGCGCGAGGACATGCCGCCGCCCAGTGCTGCGCTGAGCACGGCCAGCGCGTGACGGCGCTCGTCGGTGGCGGTCAGACCCTCGCATCCGATCAGCGCCTGAACCTGTTCCGTGGGCCGCGCCAATCCCACCACCTGTCCTTTGACCGGCAACGCCGTCGCCGGGCCTGTCGGCCGCAGCGGCCTCGGCGCGTGGGCGCCCAGGGCCGGCGCCCCCCAACCGCCAAGCTCCAGCCCGGCTTCGACCAGGGCCACGACCTCCGCGTGGGCGAGGTCGCCGGAGGCGGTCACCACCAAGTTCCAGGGGCGGTAATGACGCTGATAGTGGTCCCAGACCGAATCGCGGCCAACAGCCTGGATGTCGCTGGGGCGCCCGCCGATCGGGCGCGCCAGCGGGTGATCGCCATAGACGGCGGCGGCGAAAGCCTCATGGGCGACATCGGCCGGGTCGTCCTGGTTCATGGCCAGTTCTTCCAAGATGACGCCGCGCTCGTTCTCAAAATCGAGGCGGTCCAGCACCGAAGATGTCAGCATGTCGGCCAGGACCTTGACCGCCAAGGCGGCGTCCTTCCCCAGCACGCGGGCGTAATAGCAGGTCGACTCCTTGGCGGTGGCGGCGTTGAACTCGCCGCCGACAGCGTCGAAAGCCGTCGCTATGTCCTGGGCGCCGCGCTTGCGGGTGCCCTTGAACAGCAGGTGCTCCAGGAAATGCGTCGAGCCGTACTGGCCGGACGCCTCATCCCGCGAGCCGACCTGCATCCAGAACCCGACCGTGAAGGAACGGGCGGCGGGCACGCGCTCGGTCAGCACGCGCGCCCCGCTTGGCAGCGCCGTCAACTCGGCCGGCGCCGCCAAGCCCCCTGGCAGACCCGCCACCGGCCCAGCGTCAACTCTCGTCCCGGTCCTCGCTGTGGATGTGGGTGTGGCGCTCGCGCCGGCGCCGCGAGCGCTCCCGGCGCTCGTCGCCCGACCCGCCCTCAGCGCCAGCGCCGCCGCCAGCGGCCGCCGCCTCGACGGCATCGTCCACCACTGCGTGCAGCGACAACTTGTCGCGCGGGTCGATCTCCGCGATCTCAACCTGGACCTTCTGGCCCACCTGCAGGACGTCTTCGACGTTCTCGACCCGGCGGCCGCCAACCAGGCGCCTGATCTGCGAGATGTGCAAGAGCCCATCTTTGCCCGGCGTCAGCGAGACGAAGGCGCCAAAAGTGGTGGTCTTGACGACGGTCCCGACGAACCGCTCGCCGATCTGCGGCATTTGCGGGTTGGCGATGGCGTTGATCTGCGCCCGCGCCGCCTCGGCCGAGGGGCCGTCGGTCGCGCCGATGTAGACGGTGCCGTCGTCCTCGATCGAGATGTCGGCGCCGGTCTCGTCCTGAATCTGGTTGATCATCTTGCCCTTCGGCCCGATCACCTCGCCGATCTTGTCCACCGGCACCTTGACGGTGATGACGCGCGGGGCCAGCGGGTTCAGCTCGTCCGGGCCGTCGATCGCCTGGTTCATGACCGACAGGATGTGCAACCGGGCCTCGCGGGCCTGGGTCAGCGCCGCCGCCAGCACCGAGGCCGGAATCCCGTCCAATTTGGTGTCCAACTGGATGGCGGTGACGAACTCAGAAGTGCCCGCGACCTTGAAGTCCATGTCGCCGAAGGCGTCTTCGGCGCCCAGGATGTCGGTCAGGGCGGCGTAGCGGACCTCGCCGTCAACGGTGTCGCTCATCAGGCCCATGGCGATGCCCGCGACCGGCGCCTTCAGCGGCACGCCGGCGTTCAGCAGCGACAACGTCGAGGCGCAGACCGAGCCCATCGAGGTCGAGCCGTTCGAGCCGAGCGCCTCTGAGACCTGGCGGATGGCGTAGGGGAACTCCTCGCGGCTGGGCAGCACCGGGATCAGGGCTCGTTCCGCCAGCGCCCCGTGCCCGATCTCGCGCCGCTTGGGGCTGCCGACCCGGCCGGTCTCGCCGGTCGAATAGGGCGGGAAGTTGTAGTTGTGCATGTAACGCTTGTGCGTGACCGGGCTGAGCGAATCGATCTGCTGCTCCATGCGCAGCATGTTGAGGGTGGTGACGCCCAGGATCTGCGTCTCGCCGCGCTCGAACAGGGCCGAGCCGTGGACCCTCGGCAGGACCTCGACCTCAGCCGAGAGGGTGCGGATGTCGCGCAGCGTCCGCCCGTCGATCCGGAGGCCGTCTTTGAGGACGCGCTCGCGGACCAGTCGCTTGGTGATGGCCCGCACGGCCGCCGCGATTTCCTTGTCGCGCTCCGGGAAATTGGCCTCCAACGCGCCCAGCGCCTCGTTCTTGATCTCATCCAGCCTGGTCTCGCGGGCTTGCTTGTCCGCGATCTGGATGGCCTGGCTGAGTTTGTCGGTTACCAGTTGCGCGGTCGCCTGGTAGGCGTCCTCCTGGTAATCCGGGAACAGCGGGAACTCGCGGGTCGGCTTCGAGACCTGGTCGGCCAGGCGCTGCTGGGCGAGGCAGAGTTCGCGCAGGAACGGCTTGGCGGCCTCAAGGCCCTGGGCCACCACGTCTTCGGTCGGCGCGGCGACGCCCTGGTGCTTGATGAGGTCCCAGGCGCGTTCGCCGGCCTCAGCCTCGATCATGGCGATGGCCACGTCATCGCCGACGATCCGCCCGGCCACGACCATCTCGAAGGCCGCCCGTTCGCGTTCCGACCAGCGCGGGAAGGCCACCCAGCGGCCGTCGACCAGCGCCAGGCGGGTGCCTGCGACCGGTCCCGAGAACGGCAGTCCCGCGATTTGCGTGGACAGCGACGCGGCGTTGATCGCCAGCACGTCGTAGGAGTCCTCGGGGTTGATCGCCAGGATGGTCTCGACCACCTGGACCTCGTTGCGCAGGCCCTTGACAAACAGGGGCCGCAGCGGCCGGTCGATCAGGCGGCAGGCCAGGATGGCGTCAGTTGTTGGCCGCCCCTCGCGCCTGAAGAAGCTGCCGGGGATGCGCCCGGCAGCGTACATGCGTTCTTCCACGTCTACGGTCAGCGGGAAGAAGTCGAAGCCTTCGCGGGGGTGTTTGCCCGCCGTCGTGGTCGACAGGACCATTGTTTCGCCGTCTAGGTAGGCGGCGACCGCCCCGCCCGCCTGCCGGGCCAACCGCCCGGTCTCGAATCTGACCAGCCGACGGCCGAACGGCCCGTTGTCGATGGTGGCCTCGGAGTATGTGATTTCAGGACCCTCCATGGGTGCCCTCCTTTATCGCTCTGTGTTCGTCAGAGCCAGGCGTTCCCGGGCGGTCTTCGATCGAGGCTCACGTAAACGCCGGGTCGCCGGGGCCGTTTATGCCCGATGCCGTCTGGCCCGGTCGGCCAGAACAGGGCGCCTCGCGCCGCGCTTACGGAAGCCACTACCGAGGACCGCGATTCATGCGGGAATCAGTCCTGGCTGGTGTCACTTTTCAGTTGTCTGTCTTCAGTTGTGTCCGCTAGCGGCGCAAACCGAGCCGCTTGACGACGGAGCGGTAGCGCTCCACGTCGATCGACTCCAGGTAGCCCAGCAGGCGGCGGCGTTGGCCCACCAACAACAGCAGCCCCCGGCGCGAGTGGTGATCGTGCGCGTGGACCTTGAAATGCTCGGTCAAGTCTTTGATGCGTTGCGTCAGCAGCGCGATCTGGACTTCCGGCGAGCCGGTGTCGCCCTCACGGGCGCCGTACTCGGCGATGATCTTTGCCTTGGTGGCAGAGTCGAGCGGCATGGCTCTAGTTCACTCCTTAGTTGTTGGTCGTTGCGCGGAGCACCGGGGCCGATCCACCCGGGCACTCGGAACCGCGGCCGTCACACGGCAACTCCCCACCTTAGCGCATCAACCACCCCCGCCCGAACCGTGCGCGAGGCTAGCGCTTCGCGGGCGGCGCCGTTGTGCCGCCCACCACTAGGCGGGTGGCCAGTTGGATCCGGGGCGAATCCGGCGGGTGGCCGTCAATCATGTTGGTGATGACGCGCAGGGCCATGCGCGCGATCTCCGGCAGCGGCTGGACCACCGTGGTCAGAGGCGGGGTCGACCAGCCCGCCAGGCGCGTGCCGTCGAAGCCGGTCACGGACAGGTCCTCAGGCACCCTCAGGCCGCGACGGCGGGCCGCCTGCATCACGCCCCAGGCGCACACATCGCAGTTGGCGATGATCGCGGTTGGCGGTTGGGGCAGGTCCAGCAGTTCGCCGCCAAGGTCAAGCCCCGATTCGTAGCTGAAGTGGCCCTCGCGCATCAATTCCTGGGGGTTGGGCAGGGCGGCGTCAAGCATGGCGGCCAACGATCCGTGGGCGCGTTCGGCCGCAAAGGTGGACCTCATTTCGCCGGAGATGACACCGATGCGCGTGTGCCCCAGCTCAATCAGATGCTGAGCCACGGCCATGCCGCCGGTGAAGTTGGCGGCGCCCACCGTCACCGTGCCGACGGTCAACAGCGAATACGAGTCAACCGCCACCACCGGCAAGTCGATCCGGTTGATGGCGTCGAGTTGCGCCCGGGTGAGTTCGCAGGTGATGAACACGGCGCCCTGGCAGCCGCCGCCCAGGAGTGCCCGGGCCCAAGCGTTCGCGCGGTTGTCCGGCAAGGGTTCGGACGGATCCTCCATCGAGACCATGATCTGAAGTTGGTCGTCCCGGGCGTTCGCCAAGATCGAGTGAAGCATCTGACCGGAATACATCGCTTGGTCAAACCCGGAGAAGGCCACGGCGATGCGTTTGGTTTGGAGGCCCGGCAAGGTGACGCGGGCCGTGGTCGGCCGGTAGCCCAGGTCCGTCATCACCTGTTGAACACGGTCACGTGTGGCCGGGCCAACGCCGCTGCGCCCGTTCAGCACCTTGGACGCGGTGGCGACCGAAACATTCGCCTGCCGCGCCACAGTGACCAGCGTTGCCTTGGTTCCCGGTCTCGGCACGATGCCTCATCTCTTAAAATCGCCGACGAAAGTCTATCGCACGCGCCGTTCAAGCACTCGGCAAAAGGCCAGTCCGGCGGGCAGATCACACACGAAAACTATCAATCCGATGCCGTCTGGCCGCCTCATGACGAACCCACCGCCTCCACCTGCCAGGGAGTCGTCAGCACCCGGCCCCGGCTGACGTCCCGCACATCGCCGCCAATGGCGAACCTGGCCTCCAGCGGCAGGTCGGCGCTTGAGGCGCCCACCCACAGGCGGAACTCGCCCGGCTCGATGATCCGCCGGCCGGGGTCCAGCCCCGTGAAGGCCGTCCTGTCGGCGTGCAACTGGAATGCGAGCCGAACGCTTGCGCCGACTTCGAGCGCCACTTTGGCGAAGCCAACCAACTGCTTGGTCGGCCGGGTCACCTGGGCCACCGGGTCGCCGAGGTAGAGTTGCACCACCTCGGCGCCGGCCCTGGTCCCGGTGTTGCGCACAGTCACCCTGACCGTCACCATGCCGTCCGGCGGGATCACGGCCGCGTCCAGTTCCAGGTCGCTCAGCGCGAACTCGGTGTAGCTGAGCCCGTGGCCAAACGGATAGGCCGGGGTCGGGTCCAGGTTCGAGATCCCCTCAGAGGCCAGGCCCAGCGGGGGGGCGAGATAGGTGGACGGCTGGCCGCCCAGCCCGGCCGGAATGCCCACGGGCAGCTTGCCAGAGGGATTGACCTGGCCCGCCAGCACGCGCGCGATGGCGCCAGCGCCCTCCGCGCCGGGCATGAAAGCTTGGATTATCGCGTCCGCCCGGACACCGTCACCCAGGCAGTACGGGCGGCCGGTGATGGCCACCAACACCACCGGCGTCCCGGCGGCCATCACGGCGCTGACCAACTCGGCCTGGACGCCCGGCAGCGCCAAGGTTTCGGCGTCACAGCCTTCGCCGGACGTGCCTCGGCCGAACAACCCGGCCAGGTCCCCGACCGCCAGCACCACAACGTCCGCCGCGCGCGCGGCATCGACCGCCGTCGCGATGCCGCCGCGGTCCTCGTCCAAGATTGGGCAACCCTGCCGGTAAACCACTGCGTCCTGACCGTATTGACTGGTCAACGCCTCTAGCAGGGACGGCGCGGTGATGCCCATGGAACCGTCGCCATAACGCGACATGACGTGGTTGGGATAGGAATAGCAGCCAAACATTGAGCGCGGCTCGGCCGCGACCGGTCCAATCACGGCCACCTTGCCGGGGGTCGGCGCCAGTGGCAGCAGGCCGGCGCCATTGGCCAGCAAGATGATCGACGCCTCGGCGACCTGGGCGGCCAACGCCCGGTTGGCGGGAGAATCAAGGTCGATCGAGTCAGGTTCGGCGCCGGTTGGTTCCCACCCGGCATCGAGCAGGCCCAACTGGGCTTTTTGGGTCAGCACGCGGCGCGCGGCTGTGTCGATCACATCCATGGGCAGTTCGCCTGAGGCGACCAGTTCGGCCAGCCGACCATAGGCGGCCGTCTCCGGCAGTTCGATGTCCAGGCCGGCGGCTAGCGCCTGGGCGCCCGCTTGGGCCAGGTCCGCCGCGGTGCGGTGCATGGTCTGGACAAACGGCACGGACCAGTAGTCGGACACAACCGTGCCGGTGAAGCCCCAGTTTTCGCGCAGGACCTCGGTCAGCAGCCAGTGATTCGTGGCGGCGGGCTGGCCGTCGACATCGGAATAGGAGTTCATCACGGAACGGGCTTGGCCCTCCCGCACCGCCATCTCGAACGGCGGCAGGATGACGTCCGCGAATTCGCGCGGCCCCATGGAGACGGGCGCGTGGTTGCGCCCAGCCCGCGATGCCGAATACCCGGCGAAGTGTTTGACCGTGGCCAGGACGCCCTGGGACTGCAGGCCGCGCACGTAAGCCGCGCCGACGCAGCCCACCAGGTAGGGGTCCTCGCCGGCGGTTTCCTCGACCCGGCCCCAACGATAGTCCCGGACCACGTCCAACAGCGGCGAGAGCCCCTGGTGGACGCCCATCTTGGACATGTCCGCGCCGATCGCGGCGGCCATCTGCTCGATCAGCGCCGGGTCGAACGTCGCCCCCCAAGCGATCGACGCGGGGTAAACGGTCGCGCCCAGCGTGGTCACGCCGGTCAGGCATTCCTCGTGGGCTATGGCGCCGATTCCCAGTCGCGTCTTGCTGGTCAGGAACGCCTGGAAAGCCCGGTGTTTGGCCACGCCCTCGGCCGGGCTGACCGGTGACGCGCCAAACACCCTGGTCAGATGGCCCAAGCCGAACTCGGCGGCGGCCTCGAAGGTGCTTGGCGCGGCGGACATGGCGTCTTCCATCGGCGCCACCTCGCCCTCCACGTCATCGGGCGAGCGCGGCCAGTAGCTGCCAAGTTGGGCCAGCTTCTCAGCCAAGGTCATGGCCGCCAGTAGCAGTTCCACCCGCTCGCTGATCGGCTTGGCGGCATCGCGCCAAGGCGCTTGCGAGTCGGGCAACGGCATCCGGGTGTTGTCAACCATGGACTGCTATCTCCTTCGACAGGTGCGGGCCGTCAGGCCCTGCGGGGGTCGGCTTGGGGTCACCGGGCTACTTGCCGAAACCGGCCGTCAGGCCGGCGACGAGTTGGCGACGCCCAATGATGTAGGCGGCCAGGATGGGCAGGGCGGAAAGCACAACGGCCGCCAGGATGGCCGGGGTGTCAGCGCCATGCTCGCCTTGGTAAGTGAACAACGAGTAAGGCAGCACGCGAACCTCAGGCTTGCCGGTCAACACCAATGGGAACAGGAAGCCGTTCCAAACCTGAAGCGCGTCGTAGATGCCAACAGTGACCACGGCTGGTTTGGACAGCGGCAGCACCAAGTTCCACAAGGTGCGCCAGTTGCCGGCGCCGTCGATGGTCATGGACTCGAACAGCTCGCCCGGGATGTCCCTGACGAAGTTCACCAGGATCAGAACGGTGATTGGAATGCCGAACCCGACCGACGGCAACACCAGGGCGATCAAGGTGTCATACAAGCCCATCTTGGTGATCATGTAATACAGCGGCACGATCGTCGCCTGGGCGGGAATGGCCAGGCCCAGCAGGAAGACCCTGAACAAGCGCTGCGCCACCTGGCCCCGGTTGCGCACAATCACATAGCTGGCCATGAGGGTCACGATCAACAAGATGGCGACCGCTCCCAAGGTGACGATGGCGCTATTCAGCAGATAGCGGCCAAAGTCGTTCTCGAAGACCAGCCGGTAGGCGCGCATGGATGGTTTGAGCGGCGGGACCAGGGGATTGTCCTTGTAGTAATCGCCCTGGGTCCTGAGCGAAGCCAGCACCATGTAATAGATGGGCGTCAGGATGATCACCAGCCAGATCCAGCCGAACAAACCGCCGATGATGTTAGGGCGGCGCCGGCCGCCCAGGATCTTGGCCATCACAGACCCTCCATCTGCGACTCCATGCGGCTCGACCCGGACAGCCGGTTCAGACCCAGCGACAGGGACAGGCCAACCACCACCAGAATCACAGCGATGGTGGACGCCTTGCCCATCTGGAAGGATCTGAACCCGGTCAGGTACATGTCCAGCGGCAGGATCCGCGTCGCGTCGCCGGGGCCGCCCTGCGTCATCACGTAGAACAGGTCGAAGTAGGTCAAGGCGCCCACAACCATCAAGGTCGAGCTGGTCGCAATTGTGTATTTGAGCTGCGGCAACGTGATGGACCAGAACTGTTTCCAAGCCCCGGCGCCGTCGATCATGGCCGCCTCGTACATCGAGGCGGGGATCTGGCGCACACCCGCTTGGTAGAGCAGCGAGTGGAAGGGCACGAATGCCCAACCAATCACAAACAGCACCGTGCCAATGGCCAGGGACGGGTTGCCCAACCAGTCACGTTGCAGGAAGCCCAGGCGCAGTTGCGAGGCCAAGCCGAAGGCCGGGTCCACCATCGCCTTGAAGCCAATCCCGATGGCCGCCGAGCTGAACAGCAGCGGCAGGAAGTACAACACCGACAGGACGGCGCGGTACTTCTGTTTGCCAGCCATGAAAACACCCAGCAACAGCGAGACCGGCGTCTGGGTGGCCCAGCTGATGATCATCACCACCAGGGACAGTTTCATGGCGTTCAGCGAGGTCGAGTCCGTGAACACAGCCTTCCAGTTGTCCAAACCCGCGAAGGTCATGTCACTCATGCCGTCCCAACGCATGAAGCTGAAATAGACCACGCCCAACAGCGGGATGACCGCGAAGATCCCGAAGAAGGCCATGGCCGGAGCCGCCAACCAGGGGCTCGGCCCGGAGCGGCCGCGGCTGGTGGCCGCCCCGGGCGCGTGCGCTTTGTCAGGCATCTACTGGTTGATCGTCTTGTCCATGTTCGCGGCGAACTCTTGTGGCGTGATCTGACCGTTGAAGATCTTGTCCAGGTTGGTCAGCATCTCTTGAGCGGCCACAGAACTGAGCACCTGGTCCCAGGAGCTTTGGAAGTTCGGAGCGTTGAGCACCAAGTCGTAGGCGGCGGTCAGGAACTCGCCGTCATCTGAGGCGGCCAGCTTGTCGCGGATGCCTTCGACCGGCGGAATGGCGCCGCCGGCGATCAGGCCGTCAACGTATTCGGCGTCCAAGTTTTCTTCGTTCAGCCACTTCAGGGCGATCTCCTGGGCCGCGGCGCTGGCCGTGGACGAGATCGACCAATAGTTCGACGGATTGCCGGCGATGTCCGCCTGGTCACCCTTGCCGCCGGGCACCGAGGGGAACGGGAAGGAGCCCAGCTTGCCGGCCGACACGAACTCCGGCGCGTCATTCTTGAAGGAGCCGTAAGCCCACGAGCCCTGCAGGATCATGGCGGCCTTGCCGGTGTGGACCAACGCGACATCGGCGTTGGAGTCAGCCGTGGTCGAACCGAACGACTCTTGGAAGCCGTCAGCCTTCACGAGGTCTTGGATATAGGTCAGGGCCTGGATCATCTCTGGCGAGGACCAAGCGCCTTCCTTGCCCGCCACGACATCGTTGAACGTCTGAGGCCCGCCCACCCGGTCAGCCAGGTACTCCAGCCACATCAAATCCGGCCACTTGGACTGGCCGGCCAGCGCGAAGGGCGCCACGCCGATCGCCTTGAACTTCGGTATGGAGGCGAGCAGGTCTTCCCAGGTGGTGATGGGGGCGACCACGCCGGCTTGGTCGAATAGGTCCTTGTTGTAGAACAGCATCACAGGCTGGGTGTCGCCGTTCGGCACCGCGTACTGCACGCCATCCAGCACGCCGGCGGCATCGACCGAGTCAAGAGTGCGGCTGAGGGCCTCGTCAACCTTGCCCTCGAGGGAGATGATCTGGTTGGCGGAAACGTATTCGGCCACGGGGCCGTAGGCGCCCCAGCTAAAAACAAGAGTGGGGGCGTTGCCAGCGCCGATGGCCGTGCGGATCTTCTCCTTGTAGGCGTCGTTGGCGTACACCTCAGCCTTGATCTGCTGGTCCGGATTGGCTTGGTTCCAGGCGGCGAACTGGTCCTTCCACAGGGTCTCCTTCGGGGCGCCGGAGACATACCAGACGGAAGCGCTGTCATTCGAGCCGCCTCCATCACCGCCTGTGCCGCCGGTCCCGCACGCCGCCATTGAGAGTGTCATCGCCGCGACTGCGGTGAAGGTCAGCACCGCGCGCTTTTTAGTCAGCATCTTTGCTTTCCTTTCTAGGTTCTGGGACGTCATCCTCGACGCCAACTGGTGAAGCCTCACGCGAAAGGCATTTAGCTTAAGACTTCGATTTGTTGAGTCTACTCGGGCGAAAATAATCAACCATGACCTTTGTCCTTGCGAAACTTCTTTCTGCGGCCCTTGGCCCGGGCAGCGCGCTGCCTCGTTACAAACTAGCAGGTCAGAGCGGATGAAGGCGGCTAAGAGCGCCGCACTAAACAGTTTCGTGACTGGATTGTTATTCTATGCCACGCAGGGCGGCGCGTCCACATGGCACTGGTGGGTCTCATGGCGGCGGCGCTCCCTTTCCTCGTTCCAATAGCCCAACCCGGGCTCGAAGAACTCCAAGGGACCGCCGGTCACCGGCCAACGCTGACAGCCCCTGGGCCCCATCCGCCTGAGTCCGCGCTTCCGCGGGGCCGTCCCAGCCCACGAGGCCGGGGGCTACAGGCCCAGGGCGACCCGGCCCCAGATGAACATGTTGACGCTGACCATGACGACACCGGCGATGGCGATGAGCGCGCCCGCGCGGTTCATGTCGCCGATGCGGATCATCCCGGACGAGTAGGCGACGGCGTTGGGCGGGGTGCCGGCGGGCATCATGAAGGCGCAGGAGGCGGCCATGGCGACCGGTATCGCCAGCATCTCGGGCGAGAACCCCAGGGCCATGGCCACGGCGCCGAAGATCGGGATGAGGGTGGCCGCCGCCGCCGTGTTTGACATGAACTCGGTGATGATCCAGGTCAGGGCGCAGCAGGCGACCAGCAGCCAGAACAGCGGCAACCCGCCCAGGCTGGAGGCCCGCTCCCCGATCCAGACAGCCAGCCCGGAGGTGCCGACCTGCGCCGCCACCGACAGGCCGCCGCCGAACAGATAGAGGATGCCCCAGGGCAGGTTCTTGAGGTCGCCCCAGTTCATCAGGGCGCGGCCGGGACGCCGGAAGGACACCGGCGTGAAGAACAGCACGAAGATCACGGCCACGGCGATCAACTCGTCGGTCAGACCCGAGTTCTCAATCTTGAGCAGATCTTCGATCCAGCCGTGCGTGATCCAGGTCAAGGCGCAGAGCAGGAAGATGACGCCGACGCGGCGCTCAGGCCCGTGGAACTGGCCCAATTTGGCCAACTCGGCCCGCATGATCTCCTTGTGGCCGGGGATGGCGCCCTTGGCGGCCGGCGGGCTGGTCACAAAGGTCAGCAGGAACCAGCCGATGATCAGGAAGACCGCCCACAGCGGCATGCCGACCTTCATCCAGTCGAAGAAGGTGATGTTGATGCCCTGCTCCGCCAGGTAGCCGATGGCGATGGCGTTGGGCGGCGAGGCGATCGGGGTGCCGAAAGAGCCGATCGAGGCGCCGTAGGCGATCGACAGCACCATGGCGATCCGGAAGCCCTTGTCCTGCCGCTTGGTCACGGATTCGACCAGTTTCAGCACCGATGTGGCGATGGGCAGCATCATCACCGCCGTGGCGGTGTTGGAGACCCACAACGACAGGAACGATGTCGCCAGCATGAAGCCGAACAGGACGGCCCGGGGCTTCGATCCCACCGCCAGGATCACCCAGATCGCCACCCGGCGGTGCAGGTTCCACCGCTCCATCGCCATGGCCAGCACGAATCCGCCCAGGAAAAGAAAGATCGTCTTGTTGGCGTACGGCGCCGCCGCCAGGTCGATGGTGGTGACTTGCAGAAGCGGGAAGGCCACCAGCGGCACGAACGCCGTCACGTACAACGGCAGGACCTCGGTCATCCACCAGACCGCCATCAGGCAGAGCACCCCGGCGACAACCCCGGCCGAGCGGTTGCCCGCCAAGCCCACGGTCCCTTCCGGCTCGACAGCGGGCATGGCGAAACAACAGACCAAGAACAAAGCCGGGCCAAGCACCAAGCCGATGCGCCGCCGGGTGAAAACCCGCGACCGGGCCTCAGGCAGAAGATGAAGACGATGAGAATCGCGGACCGGCGAACCTGATGCCATTCGGGGCTCCTCCAACTCTGGAACGCTGCTGTGGTGTTTCGCTAGCACGGCTGCGAGCGCTGAGGCAGCCTGAGGCGGCCTCAGGCGGCCATGGGCAGCCTTAGGCAGTGTACGAAACGAAAAAGGCCAGACCAGGGACCGTTGGCCGAAGCCGCCGGGCTGGCGGGCTGGCAGGTCCGGCGCCGGGCGCTATTCGGCGGCCAGGATCACTTCCAGGGCGCGGTCCAGGAAGGCGTCGACCGGGCCCATGGCGTAGCCGCGCTTGCCCCTGACCGGGGTGAAAACGGCGTGGCGCACATCGGCCGAGGCCAAGGGCGCGCCGCTGTTGAAATAATCCGCCAGCCGGCGCAGGAGAGCGTCCACCTGGGCGCGGTCGTAGCCCGGTTGGCCGCGTTCGGCCGGGGCGAACTTCTGGCCGTCCGGGCGCCCAAGGCGGTCATAGAGGGTCGTGGCGCGCTCGATGATCTTGTCCAACCAGGCTTGCTGGCCGTGTTCGGCGATGAACTCCGCCCGCTGTTTGCGGGTGAAGGCGTTGTCCAGGCGGTCCAGCGCGCCGTCCACCTGCGGCTCGTCATAACCGCCTCTGACCTGGCTGAAAGCCGCGGTGCGGACCGTCTCCGGCCCCATCCGCTCGGCCGAACGGCCCTCGTAGACGGCTTGGGCGCGGGCGAAGAAGTCGTCGACCTCATGGGTGTCGTAGCCCCGCCCGCTCTTGGCCCGGCGAAATAGGTCTGCCATCAGTTCATAACCTCCTTGGCCGCCAACTGTCCGCAGGCGCCCTCGATGTCCTGCCCTCTAGTGTCTCGCAAAGTCACCGTCAATCCCGCATCCTCGAGCCGGCGCACAAACTCAGCCTGCGCCGCCGGGCGGCTGGCCGTCCAGATCGAGCCGGCCACCGGATTCAACGGGATCGGGTTGACATGCGCCCAACCGGTCCCGTGGCGCCCAAGCAGCCGCGCGAGGGCGGACGCCCGCCACCCTTGGTCATTAATATCGCGGATGAGCGCGTATTCGATCGAGACTCGCCGTCCGGTGGCCTGGAAATAGCGATGAGCGGCCGCCACGGTGGGCTCGACGCCGTAACGCCGGTTGATCGGGACCAGCCGGTCGCGGGCTTCGTCGTCCGGGGCGTGCAGGGAGACGGCCAGGCGCAGGGGCAGGCCCTCGCCCGCGAGGCGTTCCATGCCCGGAATCAGCCCGCAGGTGGAGATCGTCAGGCCGCGCGCCGAAATGCCGAAACCGGCCGGCGGGGCGGCGACGATGGCGCGGACCGCCGTCACCACGGCCCGGTAATTGGCCAGCGGCTCGCCCATGCCCATGAAGACAACGTTGCTGAGCCGCCGCGCCGAGCCAGGCCCCAGGCTTCCGGCCGCCACCTCCGCCGCCGCCAGGCGGACCTGCTCGGCGATCTCCCCGGCCGACAGATTCCGCCGCAGCCCGAGTTTGCCGGTGGCGCAGAACGGGCAAGCCATGCCGCAGCCGGCCTGGCTGGAAACACAGACAGTGGCCCGCCCCGGATAACCCATGAGCACAGTTTCGACCGGCGCGCCGTCGAACAAGCGGTAGACGGTCTTGACCGTGGCGCCCCCGTCAGCCGTCCGCCGCCCGGCCCTCGTCAGCAGTTCGGGCAGCAGCCCGGCCACCAACTCGCCGCGCCCGCCCTTGGGCAGGTCGGTCATCGCCTCCGCCCGCCGCTCCAGCCGCGCGAAGTAGTGCCGCGCCACCTGGCGGACACGCATTCGCGCCAGCCCCAGCTCGCCGGCCCAGGCGTCGCGCTCGTCCGGCGTCAGGTCGGCCAGGTGCCGGGGCGGTTTGGTTGCCCGATGCCGCGCGGTCGCCTCCGCGGGAGCGGCGGGCGTCATCCGAAGACCTCGTTCCCGAACAGCGTTATGACCGCGTAGAAGAACGGGGCCGTCATCAGGATCGAGTCCACGCGGTCGAGCACACCGCCGTGGCCCGGCAGCAGATTGCCCATGTCCTTGATGCCGATGGCCCGTTTGAGCAATGACTCCGCCAGGTCGCCGAGGGTCGCCGCGAGCGCGCCCAAGACCGCCAGGGCGGCGCCGAAGTACTACGGCCGGCCCATCAGCGCCATGCCGCCAACCCCGGCCACCAGCGCCAGCAGGACCGACCCGGCCAGTCCCTCCCAGGTCTTCTTGGGGCTGATCCTGGGGGCCAGTTTGTGTTTGCCGAAGGCGGAGCCGGCGAAGTAGCCGCCGGTGTCAGAGGCCACCGGCACCGCCACCAACAGCAGCACCAGCCACCGCCCGTCCGGCAGGAAGCCGAGCAGAACCACCAGCGCCGCCAAGGTCGGCAGATAAACGGTGGTGAAGGCGGTGGCGTAGAGGTCCTGCACCAAACCCCCCGTGTTAGCGCTAACCGGGCCGGCGGCATCGGGCGCGGGGCGGCTTTCGCCCTCCAAAACTCGCCAAGCCAAACCCGCCGCCAGCGTCAAGAAAATCCCCACCACCACGCCTGGCGGACCCGACCACGCGGCCGCCAACTGCGTGAACACGGCGCCCACCACCAGCGGCAGATAGGGCACGCGCAGGCCGACGCGGGCCAGCGCCTGAGTCAACTCGCGCAGAGCCAAAGCCAAGGCCACCACCACCAAGCCGACCAGCGGCCACGGCCCAAAAATGACGCTGGCCAGGAGCAAGACGATCAAACCGAGCGCGGTCGGCACCGCCACCGCCAAATCGCGGCCGCTGCCAGGCGCCTTGGCGGGCGGCGCCGGAGACTCAGGTGTGAGCGCCGCCATCAGACCTCAAGCAGTTCGGCTTCCTTGTGCGACAACAAGGCGTCGACCTTGGCGATGTGAGACTTGGTCAAGGTGTCGAGTTCCTTCTCGGCGTGGCGGACATCGTCCTCGCCGGCCTCGCCGTCCTTGAGGATCCGCGCCAACGCCTCTTTGGCCTTGTGGCGCGCCTGGCGGACGCTGACGCGGCCCTCCTCAGCGCGTGTGCGCGCCAGCTTGACGTACTCCTTGCGCCGCTCAGCGGTCAGCTCCGGCAGGTTGATCATGATCACATCGCCGTCATCCGATGGGTTGACGCCCAGATCAGAGTTGCGGATGGCCTTCTCGATGGTGGCCATGGCGGTGCGGTCGTAGGGCGTGATGGCGACCGTGCGGGCCTCGCGCACCGCGATCGAAGCCAGCGATTGCAGCGGCGTGGGCGTCCCGTAATAGTCGACTTCGATCCGGTCGAACAGCGCCTTGTTGGCGCGGCCGGTGCGAATCGCCTGGAACTCACCGGCGGCGTTCTCAACCGACCGATCCATCCGACGCCCGGCGTCCTTCAACACATCAGCGATCATGTACTTGCTCCCTTACGTCCTCGGCGGCGCGACGGCGCGCCGCGAACCCTTCTTACGCGGCCGTTACCAGGGTACCGAGCCGTTCGCCCTCAAGCGCGCGCGCCACCTGATCCGGTCCGTCCAGACGGAACACGACCATCGGCAGGCGGTTCTCCATGCACAACGAGAAAGCCGCCGCGTCGACCACCTTCAAGTTCATGGCCAAGGCGTCCTCATAGGTGATGCGGCTCAACTTGGTGGCGGACGGGTCCTGGTTGGGATCGGCCGTGTAAACACCGTCGACCCCGTTCTTGGCCATCAACAAGACCTGGCAACGGGTCTCCAGCGCCCGTTGGGCGGCGACCGTGTCGGTCGAGAAGTAAGGCAGGCCCGCCCCCGCGCCGAAGATCACCACCCGGCCCTTCTCAAGGTGGCGGACGGCCCGCAACGGGATGTAGCTCTCCGCCACCTGACCCATCGAGATGGCGGTCTGGACCCGCGTCGGCACGCCCGCCTGCTCGCAGAAATCCTGCAGCGCCAGGCAGTTCATGACCGTCCCAAGCATGCCCATGTAATCCGCCCGCGCCCGGTCCATGCCGCGTTCGGCCAGCTCCGCGCCGCGGAAGAAATTACCACCACCCACCACTATGGCGACTTGGATGCCGTTCCCCACGGCCTTGGCGATCTGCCGGGCGATCGAGGTCACCACGTCCGGGTCGACCCCGAGCGCGCCGCCGCCGAAGGCCTCGCCAGACAGTTTCAACATCACCCGGCGCCCCTCGGGTCGGCGCAAATCGGCGGCTCCCATGTCGGCTCCCTCGCCGGCCCGGCTCGTCAGGCCCCGACCCGGAAGCGGACAAAACCGTCGACCACGCCCCCCGCCTCGGCCGCCACCTTGCCGACCGTGGTCTTCGGGTCCTTGGCGAAAGCCTGGTCCAGCAGCACATTCTCCTTGAAGAACCCATTCAGGCGGCCCTCGACGATCTTCGGGATGGCCTTCTCATTCTTACCCTCGGCCACAGCCGTCTCCTCGGCGATGCGCCGTTCGGCCGCGACCGTCTCAGGCGGCACCGCCTCGCGGTTCAAATAAGTCGGCGAATAGGCGGCGATGTGCATGGCGATGTCGTGGGCCACCTTGGCGCCCTTGGCGTCGGTCGCGACCAGCACGCCGACCTGCGGCGGCAGATCCTTGTTGGTCCGGTGCAGGTAGACCTCGACATGCTCGCCGCTGACCACGCCGACGCGGCGCAGCTGGATGCGCTCGCCCAGCGCCGCCGACACCTGGTCGATCTGGTCCTGGACAGTGCCCTTGGCCGAGGTCAACGGCGAACCCAGCACCAAGGCGGTGTCCTCGCTGGCCAGCGCGGCGGCGGCGCCCAGAACCTGATTCGCCAGCTCGATGAACGGCTCCGACTTGGCGACGAAGTCCGTCTCCGAGTTGAGTTCGATCAACACGCCGGTCTGGCCGTCTTCGGTCTTGACGACCTCCGCCGCGACCAAGCCGTCCGATGTCGACCGGCCCTCGCGTTTGGCCAAGCCCTTGAGTCCCTTGACCCGGATGATCTCCAAGGCTTTGGCTTGGTCGCCGTCAGCCTCGTCCAGCGCCTTCTTGACGTCGAGCATGCCCGCGCCGGTCTTCTCCCTGAGCGCCTTGATGTCGGCAGTGGTGTAGTTTGCCATCGGTTTTGCTACTTCCTCGCTTCGGTTGGGACTGCTTCGGCGGTTGCCGTGTCAGTGATCTCAGCTTCGATGGTGCTGGCCGTCACCGGCGGCGCTGGGTCGGCCTCATCGGCGTTGGCCTGCGCCACGGCATCGGACACCGGCTGCGCCAACGGCTCCTCGGCGGCCTCGTCGGTGACCTCGGCGCCGGGCACTTGGCCCTCGGCGGCGGCGACGACATCGGCGGGCGTGCCGTCAGTCGCCGGGGCCGGCTTGGCGGGGGCGTCGACCTCCTTGACCGGCGGCGCCTCGCGGCCGTCGATGGTCGCCTCAGCCTTGGCGACGGCGCTGGTCTCCGGGCGCGCGGCGGCCACCACCGCCGCCGCCTCCTCGCTCAGCGGCGCCGTGGCGTCGAACGACGGCGCGTTCAACAACTCCTGCTCCCATTCGGCCAGCGGCTCGGCCGGCGGCTGCGAGTCCTCGCCCGCCTTCTCCTTGGCGGCATGCCGCTCGACCAGGCCTTCGGCC
The DNA here is from genome assembly GCA_031278655.1 of Bifidobacteriaceae bacterium. Lineage (GTDB taxonomy): Bacteria > Actinomycetota > Actinomycetes > Actinomycetales > WQXJ01 > JAIRTF01. Next base: position 1,188 of record JAITJZ010000088.1, on the reverse strand, counting down.
ACTGCGTCCGCCATCACACGGGTGAGCAACCCAACAGCCCGGATGGCGTCATCGTTGCCGGGGATGGCGTAGTCGACCTCATCCGGGTCGGCGTTGGTGTCGAGGACAGCCACGATCGGCAGGCCGAGTTTGCGGGCCTCGTCGATCGCCAGGTGCTCCTTCTTGGTGTCCACCACCCAGACCGCGGAGGGCAGCTTGTGCATGGTGCGGATGCCGCCGAGCGTGCGCGCGAGCTTGTCCCGCTCGCGGCTCATCATCAGCCGCTCCTTCTTGGTGTAAGCGCTGCCGGCCGAGTCCTCGAGGTTCATGTCCTCGAGTTCCTTCAGACGCGACAGGCGCTTGGAGATGGTCTGGAAGTTGGTCAGCATGCCGCCCAGCCAGCGCTCGTTGACATAGGGCATGCCGACACGCGTGGCCTGCTCCTGGACCGCTTCCTGGGCCTGCTTCTTGGTGCCGATGAACAGCAGCGACCCGCCCCGGGCCACGGTCTGCTTGATGAACTGGTAGGCGTTGTCGATGTGCGCCAGCGTCTGGCCCAAATCGATGATGTAGATGCCGTTGCGCTCGGTCAGGATGAAACGCTTCATCTTGGGGTTCCAGCGCCGGGTCTGGTGCCCAAAATGCACGCCGCTGTCGAGCAGCTGGCGCATGGTGACAATGGCCATGTCTGGTTGTCCTCTCGGTTATTCGCCTTCGCAGCCCGTGTTGGCTGGTCAAGCGCCTGGTGCTGCCGCGGGAAGGAAGCCGGGCGGGTGCCCGGACCGAGTCCGCCCACACCTGGCGCCAGGGCCAGGCTTGGGAGCACGCGAATTTGGCCGCCCTTTTGGACAGCCGGATGGCAGTCTACCGCACGCGGCGCCCGGCGGCGGCCGGCCTGGCACCGGGTGGGCCGACATGCCGGGGCGTCATCCACAGGCCGATCATTTCTGGCGGCCCCTGACGGGCCGGCGGCCCGCGCCGCGGAGTTGACCCCGGACGGCCGCCCGGGCTCGAAGCGGACGAGTCGGGCAAGGCGCTCGGCACCTGGGCAATGGAGGCTGCGGCGGGCGCGGCGCGCCCCGGCCCTGTGGCTAACCCCGGTCACTTTCGCCGCCGCGCAACTTGACCGGACTTACATGCCCTGGCGCAGGCCGCCGGCGCCGCGCCCGTGTCGGCCCCCCGCGCGCGACCAGGGCTTATGCGCCGCCT
>JAITJZ010000022.1 GCA_031278655.1 Bifidobacteriaceae bacterium | reverse complement strand
CGCTGGAAGGGGGCGACCAACTGAGCGGCCAACTCGGCGGTTATGGCCGGGGCGGCCGCGACGCGGGCCGGCGGCGGCCCGACCGCCTCCGCCAGGGCCCGGTTGACCCGCTCCAGGTGGCGTTTCCGCGATGGGATTGACGGCGCCACCTCGGTCCCGTCCGGGCTGACCTTCCCAGCCGCGTCCACCAACACCGCTGGCGCGCTGGCTGGGGCGGCGCCTTCCGGCGCCTCGGCTCTGGCCAGCGCCAATACCTGCTTGACATCTGGCTCGGCGTTGAAGAGGAACTCGTCGCCGACCTCGGCCAGCACCTCCCCCAAGGTGTCCCAGGTTTCCGCCCGGGCCCCGGGGAAGGCCGTGCTGTTCATCGCCCCGACGGTGACGGCCGCAGCGGGAGCCCAGGTGCGCGGCGCCTCTGGGTCCTCCGCCCGCAACCCCAAGAAGCCCGGCGTCAGCCCCGGCTCCCAGCCGAACGCGATCTGCAGCGCGACGCGGACCTGGTCCAGCCTCAGTTCCGGGTCGAGGCGCAGCAAACGCCAAACGGGGATGTCAATCTCATCAATAGTGGCGAGCAAATGCAGCGGCGAAGCTTCGACCATGAAAACCGATCATCCCACGCCCCAGCCGCCCGTGGCAGCCCAAGCGGCGCAAGACCCCCGCCATCAGCAAAACCCCGCCCGCCATCCCCCAGGCAGGTTCCCCCCGCACAGCCGCTGCCCGATGCCGTCCACTCGGGCGGAGCGCAGCACCGTCAGGGGCCGGCGGTGGATGATGCGGGGACGTTAGAATCGGGGACATGTCGCAGACGGTCGCCGCTTTCGTGCCGGCCAGCGCCCGGGGGCGGCGGTCGGCGGCCCGCCGCGTCGAGGTGGTCGAGGCCGCGCTGAGGTCGGGTTACACGGACGTGAAGGTGTTCGGATCGGAGGCTCGCGGCGATGACGGCGACCAGTCTGACGTCGATCTGGCTGTCACCCCGACCGGGTCTCACAGCCTGTTCAAGCTGATGCGCTTGGGCATCGATCTTGGGGAACTGCTCGACGAGAGGGTTGACGTAGTCTCGGAGCCCGACCTCCGCCCAAAGGTGGCCGAACGGGTACGCCAGGAAGCGGCGCTGCTGTGAAGAGGAACCCAATCGAACGGCTCGCCGTAGCAGACCACCCTGCTGGTTGCGACCTATCTCCCGCTGCGACAAGCCCCGCTCCGACAACTCGACGATCTCCACATACTTGCTCAACACAGCCTCCAATCATGAACACGGACGCCCGCCCTGGGCGCCAACCCGCGATTGAACCCCAACCCACCCGTTACACCGACAGCGGAGCAACGTTATTGACATAGACCCTCCGTTGGGAGGCTAGAGGATGTGGAAGGGCTCAAGCGCTGGCGGCATGATGGCGCGCAGCCCGCGGGAGACATCGGACGGCGACAGGCCCTGGGGGTCGTGCAGCCAGTGGGTGATGACGCCCGTCACGCTACGCGCGTAGAACTCCGCCGTGAACACGATCTCTTCGTTGACCACCAGCGCCTGATCGTAATGCTCGATGCAACTGAGCACCCACTGGGCGGTGTCCCGTTGTGCCACCCGCGTGACCTCCGGATACCTGAAGATGGCGCGGTACAGGAAGTCATTCGCCCGCAGGGCCTCGAGGCAATCGGCCCACAGGTGCACGATCGGCTTCGTGAACAGGCCGGGGTTGACGTGGGAGGCCATCTCCTCGGTGTGGACCCAGGCGCCCAAGGCCAGCTTGCCGTCGAAGTGGTAATACAGCGTACGGCGCGCCAACGAGCAGTTCCGCGTGATCTGAGCTGCTGTGATCTTCTCGAACTGCGTGCCGCGTGCCAATTCGAGCAGCGAGTCTCCCAGCAGACGCTTGGTCTCGATCCGCTCGATCATGCTCACCCACTTGTCCTTGGTCTCGAAAGGGCAACAGCGACCCGGTCCGGCCTTCGGTTGGTCGGGGCTTGGCGCGGCCTGCGCAGCTTCAGCCTCACAATACCGCCAATGTGCGCCAAACTCGCGCAGATCACCCGGGCTGGTCATGGCGGGGGCGCCGTCCCGCCACTAACTTCTTGGACGGCGGGAGAGACAGGTCTCCCGAAATGATTGCGATTCAACCGCAAGGGGCCGTGTCCCGCGTGGCCGCCCTCATGACGCCATCGACAAAGAAGTGAACAGCCGCTACTTGGGGGTCAGTACTTCCGCGCCGATACCGGACTTACCGGCATCGAGGGGCGTAGAAGCGGCCAGGAGTGATGCGCGGCACTTGCGGAGGTTCGCAGGGAGGAGAACTGGAATGTCGAAGAAGATTGACCGCAGGTCTTTCCTGGGCGGAGCGCTGGCCACCGGTGCCGCGGTCGCCATCGGAGCCACTGCGGCCTGCTCGCCGTCATCGCCGGGCGATGGCACGGGGGGTCAGACCGGCGGGAGTGCTGGGACGCCGAGCGGGGTCAATAGCGCTGCACAGAAGTGGTCCTTCGAGGTGCCGCCAGAACCCATCGCTGAAGCCGACATCAAGGGAACCGAGGAGGCGGATGTCATCGTCGTGGGAGGGGGCACGTCCGGCCTGGTCACCGCCGCTTCGTGCTTGGAGAACGGGCTCAAGGTGATCTTGGTCAGTGCGTCGAAAGCGGCCGTCAGCCGCGGCGGGTCCAATCACGGTGTCAACACGAAGGTGACCGAGGCTCTCGGGATCACCTCCTATGATCCCGAGCCCTTCTACCGCACCCAATACCTGGCCAACGGGGGCAACTTCAAGCCGGCCCTTTGGTACAAGTTCTACAACAGCAGCCCCGAAGCGATGAACTGGCTGGTCGACCTCGTCGCGAAAGCGGGCATCAAGTGCACTATCGAGAGCGGCCCCGAGTACGCTCCGGATGATCCGATGTACACCCCCGCCGCGGCGCACGCCTTCTACAAGGAGGACAGCGAACTGGAGGGCGGTGTGGGCAGGGGCCAGCCCCATGTCGTCGCCGAACTCGCCCGCTACATCGTCGAGGATCTGGGCGGCACTATCGTCTGGGAGACCAAGGCCGAGCAACTCGAGCAGGAGAACGGCAAGGTGGTGGCAGTCGTGGCGGCGGACATGGCCTCCGGAGAGTACCGGCGCTACAAGGCCGCGAAAGCGGTCGTCTTGGCCACCGGTGACTTCAGCCACGACAAAGACATGATGACGAAGTATTGCCCAGAGGTTCTGCCATTGTTGACCTCGATCGACAACCCAGTCGACTACGACATTGGCGTGACGCTCGGCGGCCTGATGCCGGGCGACGGCCACAAGATGGCGCTGTGGGCCGGCGCGGCCTGGCAGACCGCGCCGAACGTGATGATGCTCGTCCCCGGCCTCAACGGGTTCCCGGCGGACCAGCCGTACACTGCTCACACGGGCCTGATGGTGGACGCCGACGGGCAGCGTTTCATGAATGAGGACGTCGTGTCCGGTGTCGCCACCGCCACCCTGATGAACTTGCCCGAGCGGACCGCCTGGTGCATCTGGAGCAAGAATCGCGCGGCTGCGGGCGGCCCCTGGGCCAAAAACGCCTGCGAGTATGGCACCTACTTCTCGTCTCCGGAGGAATTCATCCAAACTTGGGACGAGGACATCAGCATCAAGCAGAGCGACAGCCTCGAGAGCCTGATCTCCGACCTCGGCCTGCCGGCCGAGACTATCGACACAGTGAACCGTTACAACGAGCTTTGCGCCCAGGGCCGCGACAAGGACTTCTACAAGAAGCCCGAACGGCTCATCGGCATCACCGAAGGGCCCTACTACGGTTGCCCGGTTTCTGCGATGTTCTTGACCACGGTGGGAGGCATTCGCGCCAACGTCAACCTCCAGGCCTTGGATGAAAACGACCAGCCGGTGGAAGGGCTGTACGTTGTAGGTTCCGTCATGGGGAACTTCTACTCGAGCGTGTACACCTACCAGATGGAAGGAGTCAACTACGGGGCGACCTGCGTGACCTTGCCGTACATGCTCGGGAAGGAACTTGCAGCCCTCTAAGCAGGGGATTGGGCCAAACTCAACGACTACCTACGCCGCCTCGGCGGGTTCGCGGCGGCCGCGTGAGCAGCGGCCGTCAGAGCCGCCCGCCAAGTTTCTTCGCATGGTGTTCCAAGCAGTCGTGCTCCGCGTGATGGTTGCAAGCCCGTCCGATGTCCAAAGCGCGAGGACCGTGATCGAGTCGGCCCTCCACGAATGGAACACCGTCAGCGCGGGCGGCCGCGGCGTGCTGCTGCTCCCGTGGCTGTTCGAGACGTCAGCGGTGCCCCTCGCGGGAGCCCACTCGTCCACCAGGCCGAGCTTGGCCACGGTCCGCTTGATGGCGCGCCCCCGCGCGTCCCAATAGCCCGCGCGGGGCCAGGCTGGGCGACGCAAGCTGCCGCCTACCGGGCTGGGCGGACCAAGCCAGCCGGACGGCATCGGGCATGAAAAACCCACCCGGCAAACTGGACCGCCCAGCGCAACCGCGGCGAGGCGGGGGCCGCGGCTGTGAACCGGCGGCACCCGCCCCGCCGGCGGCGGCGGCGAACCGCTAGACGGGATGCGTGGGCTGGTCGACGTCTGATCCGACCAAGTAGGAGACGTAGGCGCCCACGGTCAAGAAGGCGGGGAAGTCCTCATCGATGGCGACCGCCTTGAAGGCCTCGGTCGCCTCGCGGTACTTGTTGCCCGGGAACTTCTCGAGGTCGTCAACGATCTCGGCGATCAGCGCCTCGACCCGCTCCTTGGTGATGACCGAGCCGGAGGCGGTGGTCGCCCCAGCCGCGATCCACTGCCAAATCTGCGAGCGCGAGATCTCCGCTGTGGCGACGTCCTCCATCAGGTTGTCAATGGCGGCGGCGCCAAACCCGCGCAGCCAGTTCTCCAAGTAGCGGATGCCGACTGAGATGTTGGTCCGCAGGCCCTGGGAGGTGATGGTGGCCCCGCCCCGGCGGGCCGAGTCGACGTCCAGCAAGTCCAGTTCCGTCACAGCCACCTCAGGCCGCTGCTTCGAGATTTGGTTGGGCCGGCTGCCTAGGACCTTGTCGAATTCCACCTGCGCAATCGCGATGAGGTCCGGGTGCGCCACCCAAGTGCCGTCGAAGCCGTCCTGCGCCTCCCGCTGTTTGTCCGCCCGGACCTGCGCAAAGGCGCGCTCGGTGACCTCCGGGTCGCGGCGGTTGGGGATGAACGCGCTCATCCCGCCCATCGCCGACGCGCCGCGCTGGTGGCAGGTCTTGACCAGCAAGTCGGTGTAGGCCCGCATGAACGGCTGGGTCATGGTGACTTGCGCCCGGTCCGGCAGCACATATTGGACGCCTTTGTTGCGCAGCGTCTTGATGATGGAGAACTGGTAGTCCCAGCGTCCGGCGTTCAGCCCGGCCGAGTGGGCGCGCAGCTCATAGAGGATCTCGTCCATCTCGAAGGCGGC
>JAITJZ010000005.1 GCA_031278655.1 Bifidobacteriaceae bacterium | reverse complement strand
GGAGTGTATGGACCTAACGCCTCCGGCAAGTCGAACGTTGTTGCCGCTCTGGGGTGGCTCCGAGATGCCGTCGCACGCTCGCTCAGGTACTGGGATGAGGCCATCCCCTACGATCCGTTCGCGTTCGGCAGCGGACCGGCTCAGCCGTCAGCGTTCACTTTGGAGATGGCTGTCGATGGAACCCGATTCGAGTACAACCTGGAGGTCGATGCCAGCAAAGTCCTGAGTGAGAGCCTCTACCACTACCCGAAGAAGATCAGGCGCAAGATATTTGAGCGCGACGGCGATGACCTGGACTTCCAGAGAGGGCTGGGAAGGCTGTCCGGGACACGTGATCTGTTGACGCCTAGGACGCTGGTCATGTCTATCGCTCCTCGGTTCGAGGAACCCCTGGTGGTGAAGTTTGCGCAACAGGTCAGGATGATTCAGATGCTCGGGCCAGCGCCAACCAGACATGGCCAGTACAGGCGTGCGCCCATGTACGCAGGTTCCTACGCTCAGACTCTGCAGTGGTTCGAGAACGCGGCCCGCCTAAGTCTCTTCGACGCGGCAGCAGGCAACACTCTTGACGTGCCGGACGACAGAGCGCAAGCGCTGGCGTTGCTCCGCCTGGCTGACCTTGGAATCGAGGATGTGCGAGTGGATGAGGAGGAGGTGCAGCTGTCTGACGCATCGGGAACTCGCACACTCCGCCGACTCCGCCTGCTACACCGGCTTGCAGGCACATCGATGCCACTGGACTATGAAGAGGAGTCCAGAGGGACTCAGGCTTGGTTCCAGCTCATCGGCCCCGTTCTTCAAGCCCTGCGCACCGGCTCTCTGGTTGTGTTCGACGAACTGGACGCCAGCCTTCATCCGACCCTGTCGGCAGAGTTGATTCGTCTGTTCAAGCGGAAAGACGCCAATCCGTTGGGTGCACAACTGCTGTTCACGTCACACGATACGAGCCTCCTTCGTCATCTGAACCGCGACGAAGTGTGGCTTACCGAGAAACGGAGCGACGGAGCGACGCACCTTGGATCGCTGGCAGAGTTTGCCGGGGAGCGAGTTCGGCAATCCGTCAACCTCGAAAGCGGCTACCTACACGGCAAGTTCGGCGCTCTACCCCAAGTCGACGAGGTCGAGTTTCTTCGCGCCCTCGGGCTGATCGGCTGAAGCACATGACCAGACGACGTACCTCGGGCAAGAGCCTCAAGCGCAAAGTCGCTATCCGCAATGAGCGGCGCACCATCGTTGTGTTCTGCGAAGGCGAGGGCTCAGAGCCGGACTATGTCATCGGTCTGCGCAACCTGCCGCAGGTGTCCGACAATTCCGCTCTCAGTATCGAGGTCTCCGATGTCCACGGAGTTCCGTACACTCTGGTGGACAACGCCGTGGCTCTCAACAAGAGCGACCCTGAGGTGGACGAATGCTGGTGTCTGTTTGATGTCGAGTGGCCTCAACACCATCCTAGGCTTGCGGAAGCCATCAACCGCGCCAGAGATGCTGCTGGAGTACATGTGGCCGTCTCCAACCCATGCTTCGAGGTTTGGCTGCTCATGCACTTCCGCAATGTGACCGCCTTCCTCGACACCGATGAAGCCGAGCGCCAAAGCCGAGCCGAGGATGGAAGGCCCGGCAAGCGCATCAGCGCCGACGTCTACATGCCCAAGCGTGGCCAGGCTGCTGAGCGGGCGAGGAAGTTGGACGCCCGCCACCAGCGCGACGGCAGCGTGACGCCACATGACAATCCTTCCTCGGGAATGTTCAGCCTCCTGGAAGCCATTGGCGCCTAGCGCCAAGGCCGTGAAGTTAAGCCCGGTGGTGGGGTTGTCAAGGGGATCGCCGGTGAGGATGGCGATGTCGATGAGGGCCTTGCGGCATGTGCGGGCGAGGACCGGTAGTTTGCGGATGGTCTTGGCCCGTGTCAAGAAGTCCCCGCACGCGACCAGGGCGAGGAGCCGGACCCGCGGGTAGCCGCTCCCGCCGTGGTTGCCCGGCTGTTTGGAGTGGCGGGAGCGCACAGCGGGGCAGTCCGGGACGCTCAACACGGTCCCGTCGATCGCGCAGACCAGCAGATGTGCGACCATAGGAAGGCAACGGAGCTCCTCAGGGGAAGAAGAGCAGTTTGACGTTGCCCTCACTTCTACAAAGGCTCCGTCGCGCCCCCCACCAGCGACACACCGAAAACAATCATTGACAAGCCCCAACACCCCCTAACTTCACGGCCTTGGGGCTAGCGCTCGATTGCGGGCGTGGACAGGCGCGCCAGAAAGGCGTCGACCAAGCGGTTGAGGGCATCGGGCGCCACCAGGTCCGGGGCCGACACGGCCAACACGGTGGCGCCGATGTTCACCAGGACGATCTCGTCGACAAGCTGGTCGTCGGCCGCTTCGGAGCGGATGGCGCCCTCCTGGCGCCCCTGGCGGATCAATTGGGCCAACCGCTCGCGCCAGGCGTCGAGATGGCGGCGGTAGCTGGCCCGGAGGGAGTCGTTGGCGACGGCGTGGTCCCACAAAGCGAGCAGCACCCGCGCGGCCGCGGCGGCGTCATCGTCCAGCGGCAGCGTCTGGCGCATCATGGCGCCAAGGGCCTCGACACCGCCCTGGCCCCGCACCGCCTGCGAGACGTGGTCGCCGATCGCCTCCAGCGCCCGTTGGAAGGCGCCTTCGATGATGTCATCCCGGCCGGAGAAATAGTGTTTCAGCGCGCCGTTGGCGAACCCGGCCTGGGCCGCGATCTGGCGCAGGGTCGCGGCCTCGAGGCCGCCTGTCCTGATCAAGCCCCAGGCGACGTCGATGATGTCCCTGCGGCGCTGTTCGTGGTCAATGTGTTTGGGCATGAATCCTCATTCGGCGTGGCGCCGGCGCCAAATCGACATGTCGCCGGCCGCCACCAGTCTAAGAGTTGCGGCGGCGTCATCGGCCCGCCGGGCGTCATACCCCCGCTGGGCGTCATCGGCCCGCCGGGCGTCAGACCCCCGCGGCCGCCGCCAACGCGCCGCTGACCACCAACTCCCGGACGGCCTCAATCTCGGGCGCCAGGTGGCGGTCGGGGCCGGGACCGGCCACCCGGGCGCGGATGGCGGCCACGACCCGCGCGCCGACCGGGCCTGGGACCAGCGGCGCCCGCAGATCGATCCCCCGCGCGGCGGCCATCAGTTCCGCGGCCAGGACGCGGCCCAGACCGTCGACCGCCCGGCGCAGTTTCAACCCGGCGGCCCAGCCCATCGACACGTGATCCTCCTGCATGGCGGACGAGGGGATCGAGTCGACCGAGGCTGGCACGGCCAGCCGCTTCAACTCGGAGACCACCCCCGCCTGCATGTATTGGGCGATCATCAGCCCTGAGTCGACGCCCGGATCGTGCGCCAGGAACGCCGGCAGGCCGTGGGACCGCGCCTGGTCCAGCAGCCGGTCGGTCCGCCGTTCTGACATCGAGGCCACGTCGCAGGTCGGAATGGCCAGCATGTCGAGGGCGTAGGCCAACGGCGCGCCGTGGAAGTTGCCGTTCGACTCGAGCGTCCCAAGCGAGGTGATGACCGGGTTGTCGATGGCGCTGGCCAACTCGACATCGGCGATCCCGCGCGCGAACTTCCAAACCTCGCGCGCCGCCCCATGGACCTGTGGCGCGCAGCGCAGCGAATAGGCCTCCTGGACGCGGGCCTGCGCCTTGGAGCGGTGGTGGCCGGCGATCGGCGAGTCGGCCAGGGCGGCGGCCATGCGGGCGGCGGAGAGCGCCTGGCCCGGGTAGGGCCTCAGCTCCTGGAGATGCGGCGCGAAGACGTCGGCGCTGCCCCCGATCGCCTCCATGCTCAGCGCCGCGGACAGGTCGGCCGTGTCCAGCAGCGTCTCCAGGTCGCTCAAGGCCAGCAGCAGCATCCCGAGCATCCCGTCGGTGCCGTTGATCAGGGCCAGCCCTTCCTTGGCCGCCAGGGACACGGGCGTCAGCCCGGCGCCGGCCAGGGCCTCGCCGGCGCCGAGGCGCTCGCCCGCGCGGTTGGTGACCTCGCCCTCGCCCATCAGCGCGAGCGCGCAGTGCGCCAGCGGCGCCAGGTCGCCGGAGCAGCCCAGCGACCCGTATTCGCCCACCACCGGCGTCAGGCCGGCGTTGAGCAGCGCCGCGTAGGCCTCGGCCGTGGGCAGCCTGACGCCGGTGCGGCCGGTCGCCACGGTCGCCAGGCGCAGCGTCATGGTGGCGCGCACCACTTCGCGCGCCACCGGCGGCCCGCTCGACGCCGCGTGCGACCGCACCACGTTGGCCTGCAGTTGGTGGCGTTGCCCGCCCGGGATTGGCCTGGCCGCCAGGGCCCCGAACCCGGTCGAGACGCCGTAGTGGGGCCGGGCGTCGCGGTCCAGGGCGGCCACGAATTCGGCCCCGCGCACGATGCCGTCACGGGCGTCGGCGCCCAGGGTGACGGTCGCGTCGTGGCGGGCCACCGCCACCAGGTCGGCCGGCGCCAAGGGGCCGGGGCCGAGCGTCACTTCACCGATCGAGACCACTTCAGGCTTCCTTTCACATAGACATGGCTGACCAGGTCGACACCCGGCCGGTACATCAGGTGGGCGTGGCTGGGCGCGTCCAGCACCACCAGGTCGGCGCGGGCCGCGACCCGCACGCGGCCGACGTCTTGGCGGCGCAGGGCCGCCGCTCCCCCGGCGGTGGCCGCCCACAACGCCTCCGCCGGGGTCATCCCGAGTTCGCGCACCGCCAACGCCAGGCAGAACGGCATCGACGTGGTGTAACTGGTGCCGGGGTTGCAGTCGGTGGCGAGGGCCACCGTCACCCCGGCGTCCAGCAAGCGACGCGCGTCGGGGTACGGCTGGCGGGTGCAGAACTCGGCGCCGGGCAGCAGGGTGGCGACGGTCCCCGAATCCGCCAGGTCGGCGACATCCCGCCCGGACAGGAAGGTGCAATGGTCGATCGAGGCGACGCCCAATTCGATGGCGGGGCGGATGACCGCGCTGGGGCCGAGTTGGGCGGCGTGCAGCCGCCCCCCGAGCCCGGCCTGTCCACCGGCTTTCAGCACCGCCAGCGACTGCTCGGCGTCGAAGGCGCCGATCTCGCAGAAGACATCGATCCAGCGGGCGTGCGGGGCGCAGGCCTGGAGCATCGGCCCGGTCACCAGGTCCACGTAGGCGTCGCGATCATCGGCGTATTCCGGCGGCGCCACATGCGCGCCCAGGAACGTCACCTCGTCGGTCAGCCGGCCGGCGATGGCGCAGGCCCGCGCCTCGTCGCCAACGGTCAGGCCGTAGCCGCTCTTGATCTCAACGGTGGTGGTCCCCGACCTGGTCATCTCCGCCACCAGGCCGGCCGCCCGGCCGGCCAGCTCGGCGTCGCTGGCGGCCCTCGTGCGGGCCACGGTCGAACGGATGCCGCCCGGCCGGTAGGGCGCGGAACTCATCCGGGCCGTGAATTCCTCCACCCGGTCGCCGGCGAACACCAGGTGGGAGTGGCTGTCGACGAACCCGGGGATGGCCGCCGCGCCGCCAACGTCGACGACGGCATCGGCGGGCGGCGCCTGGCCGGCCGGGCCCACCCAGGCGAAGACCCCGTCCTCGACCACCACCGCCGCGTCCGCCACCAGGCCGAGCGGGCCGCCGCCCCAAGCCGGGTCGTTGGTGACCAGTTCGCGGATTCCCCGGATCAGCAGGCTCATGGCGTCCTCCCCACCGGCCGGCCGCCAACAACCGTGCGCAAGACGTCCGCCGGGCCGGCGGCGAAGATGATCTGGTCCGGCTGCGAGCCAGCGGTTCGCGGGCTGGCGGGATCGAGTTCGATGAAATCGCACGGGCCGCCCAACTCCAGCGGCGGGTCGAACCCGAGGCAGCGGTAGCCGTCCGCCTGCCCGGCCCGCCACAGTTCGGGCGGCGAGAAGACGCCGCGCCGGCGCAGGGCCAGCCGTTGATGGCCCTCGAGGGACGCCAATTCCCGGAAGGGATCGATCACGACCTGCTGGTCGGAGCCGATCGCCAGGCGGGCGCCGGCGTCCGCCAGGGCGCGGGCCGGGCCAATCCCGTCGCCCAGGTCCGCCTCGGTTGTCGGGCAGGCCACAACGGTTGCGCCGGAGGCGCCCAAGGCGACGATGTCGTCCGGCGTCAGGTGGGTGGCGTGGACGGCGGCCAGGCGCGGCCCCAGCAATCCCGCCTCGGCCATCACCTGCGTCGGGGTCAAGCCGTAGGCCCGCACGCAGTCGCGGTTCTCTTGGGGGGTCTCGGACAGATGCGTGTGGATGGGGACGCCGGCGGGCAGTTCGGCGGCGATCCGCGCCAGGCCGGCGGGCGGCACGGCGCGCACAGAATGGGCCGCCGCCCCGAGCCTGACCAGGCCAAACGTGTCCGCGGGCGCCGCCAAGGCGTCCCTCAGGCGGCCCCAGCGATCAAGCCAGCCGGCGGCGTCGCCATCGCCGAACCGCCGTTGCGCACCGGTCAACTCCTGGCCGATCCCCCCCGTCAGGTAGCAGGCGTCCAGGAGCGTCAGCCGGATGCCGGCGTCGCGGGCGGCCTCGGCCAAGGCCAACTCCATGGCGTTGGACGGGTAAGGCGAGCCGTCGCGGCAGTGGCGCAGATAGTGGAACTCGCCCACGGCGGTGTACCCGGCGCCGGCCAGTTCCCGGAACAGCCCGGTGGCTAACTCGTGGTAGGTGTCCGGCTCGAGGTCCTCGGCGGCGGCGTACATGGCCTCGCGCCAGCGCCAGAAGTCGCCGCCCAAACTGTGCGTCCGCCCGCGCAGGCGCCGGTGGAAGGCGTGCGAATGGGCGTTGGCGAAACCAGGCGTGATCAGGCCGAAGGCCAAGGCGGCGGCGGGGGCGCGAACCCCGGCGCGCCACGAGTCGACCCGGCCGGCCGCGTCGGCCGAGAACGCGACCCCTTCAAGAACACGGCCGCCGACAACCGCCCGCGCGGCCCAGAAGCCGCTCATCTGACACCGGCCAGGTCCGTCAGCACCGCGTCCAACGCCGCCACCCCGGCCTGGACATCCGCGTCCGCGCAGCTCTCGCGCGGCGTGTGCGAGGCGCCGTCCGGATTGCGGACGAACAGCATCCCCGTCGGGATGAGGGCGGCGATCACCCCGGCGTCATGGCCGGCGCCGGTGTCGAGCCGGGGCGCGCCCGCCAGGCGGACGCCCATCCGCGCCGCCAGGTCCTTGTCGAACACCACCGCCGGGGAATACGACTCGGCGGTGGACTCGAAGGCGCAGCCATTGGCCGCCGCCGCCGCCCGCGCGGCCGCCTCGATGGCGCCCACAAGGTTGGCCAGCGTGGCGGCGTCCGCCGCCCGCGCGTCGAGCCACCCCGCCGCCCGCGCGGCTATGACATTGGTGCCGCCCGGGAACACCGCCAACCGGCCGACAGTGGCCCTGCCGCCGGAACGGCCCCCGGCCGGGCCCCCGGAACGGCGCGCCTCAAGCTGGGCGGCCATGATCCCGGCCGCCAGCGCCACCACCGGATCGGCCCGGTCCGCCATGCGGGTGGCGCCGGCGTGATCGGCCCGCCCTTGGAAGTCCAGACGCCATCGTCCATGGGCCATGATCGAACGGCCGATCCCAACCGGGGCCCCCAACTCGGCCAAACCCATGCCCTGCTCAATGTGCAGCTCAACGTAGCCGGCGGCCTCGGCCAGCCAAGGCACGCGGCCGAAGGCGGCCGGCGGGAAACCGGCGGCGGCGGCCGCCTCGCCAAAGGTGACGCCTTCAACGTCTGCCAGGGCGGCGGCATCGGGCCCGCGGACCGCGCCCGAGGCGAGACGCGAACCGAGGCAGGCCAACGGGAAGCGCCCGCCCTCCTCCTCGGCGAAGACCACCACGGCGAAAGGCGTCGCGGGCGCCTGACCGGCCGCGCGCCATCGGGCGACCACCGCCAAGGCGCTGGCCACCCCCAACGGCCCGTCGAAGGCGCCGCCGCCGGGCACCGAATCGAGATGCGAGCCGGTCAAGACCGCGCCCGGGCCGGGGGCGCCCCACCAGGCCCAGAGATTCGAGTTGGCGTCCGGCGCCACTGTCAGGCCCAGGCCCCGCGCCCGCTCGCAGAACCAGGCGCGCAGGGCGGACTCCGGCGGCGTGAAGACGTGGCGCGAGTAGCCGCCGCCCACCGGGTCGCGCCCAATGTCCGCGATCTCGCCCAACAGTTCGACGGCGCCGGTCATGGTTGGCCGCCCGCCCCGGGCGCCGGTGGACCGGCCATGGCCAGGCGCAGCCCACGCTGGTTGGCCACGGCCGCGGCCTGCGGGTAACCGGCGTCGGCGTGGCGCATCACACCTGTTCCCGGGTCGTTGACCAGCACCCGGGCGATCTTCTGGGCCGCCAAATCGGTGCCGTCCGCGACTATGACCTGCCCGGCGTGGATCGAGCGGCCAATGCCGACGCCGCCGCCGTGGTGGATCGACACCCAGGTGGCGCCGCTGGCCGTGTTCAGCAGCGCGTTCAGCAGCGGCCAGTCGGCGATGGCGTCCGAGCCGTCGGCCATAGCCTCCGTCTCGCGGTAGGGCGAGGCCACCGACCCGGCGTCGAGGTGGTCCCGGCCGATCACTATTGGCGCCGAGACCTCGCCCTTGGCCACCAGTTCGTTGAACCGCAATCCGGCCAGGTGCCGCTGGCCGTAGCCGAGCCAGCAGATTCGGGCCGGCAAGCCCTCGAAGCGGACCTTGGCCGAGGCGCCCTCGATCCAGCGCCTGAGGGCCTGGTCCTGGCCGAACAGGTCGAGGATGGCCCGGTCGGTGGCGGCGATGTCGGCCGGGTCCCCGGACAGCGCCACCCATCGGAAGGGCCCCTTGCCCTCAGCGAACAGCGGCCGGATGTGGGCGGGCACAAAGCCGGGGAAGTCGAAGGCCCGGGCATAGCCGCCGGCCAGGGCCTCGGCTCGGATTGAGTTGCCGTAGTCGAAGACTTCGGCGCCCCGGTCCGCGAACTCCACCATGGCTTCGACCTGGAGCGCCATCGACGCCCGCGCCCGGGCCGCGAATGCCTCCGGATCGGCTTCGGCGGCGGCGCGCCACTGGTCCACGTCGATCCCCAGCGGCAAGTACTGCAACGGGTCGTGGGCGCTGGTCTGGTCGGTGACGATGTCGACCGGCGCCGACGCGGCCGCCAGGGCGGGGAAGAGCTCGGCCGCGTTGGCGACCACGCCCACGGACAGCGCCCGCCCGGCCCGCTTGGCCGCGACCGCCCGGGCCAGCGCCGTCTGGCTGTCTTCGTGGTATTCGTCCAGGTAGCCGTGCCGCAGGCGGCGTTCGAGCCGGCGCCGGTCGACGTCCGCGATCAGGACCGCGCCCTCGTTCATGGTCACAGCTAGCGGTTGGGCGCCGCCCATGCCGCCCGCCCCGGCCGTCAGCGTCAGCGTCCCCCGCAGCGTCCCGCCGAAGCGTTTGCGCGCCACGGCCGCGAACGTCTCGTAAGTCCCCTGCAGGATTCCTTGGGTGCCGATGTAGATCCACGATCCGGCCGTCATCTGCCCGTACATGGTCAGCCCCAGCTTTTCGAGGCGCCGGAACTCCGGCCACGTCGCCCAGTCGCCCACCAAGTTGGAGTTGGCGATCAGCACGCGCGGCGCCCATTCGTGGGTGGTGAAGACGCCGACCGGTTTGCCGGATTGGACCAGGAGGGTTTCGTCCGCCTCCAGTCGCGTCAGTTCGCGCACGATGCCGTCGAACGCCTCCCAGCTCCGGGCCGCCTTGCCGCCGCCGCCGTAAACAACCAGGTCCTCGGGCCTCTCAGCGACCTCCGGGTCGAGGTTGTTCATCAGCATCCGCAGGGCCGCCTCCGTCTGCCATGACTTCGCCGTCAGGCGGTCGCCTCGGGGCGCCCGCACCTGGCGGGGTTGGGAGTGGTTCATCGGTTCTGGCTCCTTGGTCCGGCGCTAATCGGGTTCAATCGGGTTCAGTCGGGTTCAGTCGGGTTCAGTCTGGTTCGGTCTGGTTCGTCGGTCTTGCGGTTTCGGTCGCTCTTGGATGGCGCCGGCGCCGGCGCCATCAGCGCGGGCGAGAGTTGGCGGTGGTCGGTGAGCAGGGCGGCGGAGAGTTCGTCTGTGACGGCGGTCAGCAACTCGCCCGCGCCGTCGACCCGCGCTTGGTCGGCCCGGTAGGCCGGGATCAGCAGGCTGACCGCCGCCACCACCCGTTCGCGCAGGCGGATCGGCGCCGCGATGGCTGTGATGTCCGCTTCGACGCCGCTGCGCACCACGGCGAAGCCTCCGGCCGGGACTTCGCCGCGCAGCGCGGCGCCCACGGCCGAGCCCGCCAGCGGGACCGTGCGGCCGACCCAACTGACGTGCCGGACGCTGTGGGCGCCTTCGACTATCGCCAGGTAGAGCGCCGCGCCGTGGCCCCGGATCGCCAGGTAGGCCGACTCGCCGGTGGCGTCCGCCAGCCGTTCCATCCCGGGGCGGGCCAGGTCGGCCAGGTGTTGATCGCTCAGGGCCATGGCGCCCAATTGGATCATCCTTGGGCCTGGCCCGTATTCCGCGGCCGCGTCCCGCGAGACGAAGCCGGCGGCCTCAAGGGTGCGCAGGATTCGCAGCGCCGTGCTGACGGCGATCCCTGTGGCCCGGGCCGCGTCCGTGAGACTGATCCGCCCCGCCTCGCAGACGGCGCTCAGCAGGGACAGTCCGCGGTCCACGCCGCGCACCGGCGGGCTACCCACGCCGGCTCCGGGGCGGACTCGGCCGCGGCATCAATCCTCCTGGCCCTTCAGCCTCATGACAGGCAGGCTATCGCCTCCGCCGGCCGCGCGATGAGGAATCAGCCGCATCGCCTTGTTACCATTCAGTAAAATCTCGATTCTACCTGGCGGCAAGGCGTCCTGGTTGGAAACGGCCGCTCGGCTTCAGCCCCGGCCGCCGGGCCGAGCCACCGTCCCGGCGCGACTCGACATAGGATGGTGTGCCGTGGCATCGAGAACCCCCGACAACGACCCATGGGCCGAGCCGGCGCCGACCGGCCGGGCGGCCAAGAAGGCCGCCAAGAGCGCGGCCAAGGCTGGCAAGACCAAGAAGACCCGCTGGTACAAGCAGATCGCCCAGGTCTATCAAATGGTGGCCAAACAACAACCGCTGATCTGGCTGTGGCTGTTGTTGATGGCGCTCGGACTGGAGGCGGTCGCCATCCTGTTCGGGGCCTTCGTCTGGCGCGGGCACATCGGCTACATGGCCTTCTTGGCGGCGCCGGTGGCGGTGCTGGCCTGCACCATGTTCTTGGCCCGGCGGGCGGAGGCGACAGCCTACGCCCGGATCGAGGGCCAGCCGGGCGCTGCCGCCTCGGCGCTTGGCACCATCCGGCGCGGCTGGACCATTGAGCAGGAGCCGGTGGCCGCCGACCCGCGCTCTATGGACATGGTCTTCAGGGCGGTCGGGCGCGCCGGCGTGGTGCTGATCGGCGAGGGCAAATCGCCCGGCAGGGTCCGCGGCCTGCTCAAGAAGGAGCGTCAGCGGGTGGCCCGCGTCGCCCCCGGCGTCACCATCCATGAGCTGATCGTCGGCCGGGGCGAGGGCGAGGTGGCGCTGCCCAAACTTGTCCGCAAACTCAAGCGGCTGCGCCCAAGCCTGAATCGGTCAGAACTGGCCGAGGTCAACCGCCGCCTCCAATCAATCGGCGGCATGAGACTGCCCGTGCCCAAGGGCGTCGACCCGCTCAAGGCCCGCCCTGACCGCAAGGCGCTGAGGGGGCGCTGAGGGGGCGCTGAGAGGCGCTTGACCGGCCCGGCCGCGCGCCGCCGCCAGCTTCCCGAAACCCGCCCGTAACAAGGCCTTCATGGGAGGGTCACCCAACCCTTCTAAGGTGGCGGTGTTCCAGCGATCACCGACTCTTAAGGAGTGCCTACTTCCATGTTCACCAGCGCCGAGGAGGCATTGGCCTTCGTTCGCTCCGAGGGCGTGGAGTTTGTCGACGTCCGGTTCTGCGACCTTCCGGGCATCATGCAACACTTCACCATCCCCGCAACGGCTTTCACAGAGGATGCCTTCGCAGACGGTTTGATGTTCGACGGGTCTTCGATCCGCGGCTTCCAAGCCATCCACGAATCCGACATGAAGCTGATGCCGGACGTCAAGACCGCCTTCGTGGACCCGTTCAGAGCCCGCAAGACGCTGGTGGTGAACTTCTCCATCGTCGACCCGTTCACGGGCGAGCCCTACTCCCGCGACCCCCGCAACATCGCCGCCAAGGCCGAGGCCTACCTGGTGGCGACCGGGATCGCGGACACCGCCTTCTTCGCGCCGGAG
This sequence comes from Bifidobacteriaceae bacterium, assembly GCA_031278655.1. Lineage (GTDB taxonomy): Bacteria > Actinomycetota > Actinomycetes > Actinomycetales > WQXJ01 > JAIRTF01. Next base: position 112 of record JAITJZ010000005.1, on the reverse strand, counting down.
GCGGAGTTCTACATCTTCGACTCGGTGCGCTACGAGACCACCGAGCACGAGTCCTTCTACCACCTCGACTCCAACGAGGCCTGGTGGAACACCGGGCGCGAGGAGGAGGGCG
>JAITJZ010000066.1 GCA_031278655.1 Bifidobacteriaceae bacterium | reverse complement strand
AGCTGCCGGAAGCGGTCCCGGCCGGGGTCGCCACCACGACCGCGGCAGGGCCGGCCTCGACGCCCTCGGGGATGACCACGGCAATCAAGGAGTCGTCCGGCGCCGAGAAGGCGGTGGCGGCCACGCCGGCCACGGTCACCGCGGTCGCGCTCGTGAACCCCTGCCCGTGGATGTACACCGAGTCGCCGGCGGACTGCCCGGCCGGGGTGATCGACGCGATCCTCGGGGCGTCCGGGGAGCCACCCTCGATGTAGTCCCTGAAGTAGGACCCGAACGCGTCTTTCCGGGCCGCCAGCGAGAACGGCAAAGACACCGGGTCGGCGTCGTTGAACGTCTGGCTGAAATCCTCGGTGACGTTCGCGGCGTGCGGCAACACCACCCGCCGCAGGACACCCTTGTACGCCATGTCGATCACCCACGAAGAGTCCGCCACCTCGGTCCCCCGGTAGTCGACGGTGATCAGGGAGCCGTTGACCGCGACCGCGTCGTCGCCGTAGGCGGAGCGGAGCACGTTCGGGTTGTTCGCCTCGATCAGCGCGAAGTTGAGGCGGATGGTCTCCTCGGAGCGGGGGTTGGCGACCTCGTCGCCGCCCCACGCTTTGACCGAGTCGTAGGAGCGGGAGATCTCCCGCGCCACGCCCTCGTCGGACACGTACCCCTGCTCCACGAATGCCGCGTCGAGGGGGCTGGTCGCGTCGGTGGGCAGCGGAGCCCCGAGGGGGGAGCGGAAAATAGCGCCGCCGACCTTCGGTTTGCCGAGCGCCACATTGTTCACGTTTGTCATTGCCTTTGCCTTTCAATCAGATAGGTTCCACAGGGACGGCCAGGCGGACCGCGCACACGGACCGGTCTTGCCCGGAGTCCGGGTCGGGGCTGGGATGCGGCCCCAGCACGGTCGCGTCGCGCGGCGCGTAGCACCACGGGTCGGAGATCTCGGCGGCGCAGGCCAGCGCGTAGCACACCGCGCCCAACCGGTCCGCCTCGGCCTCCGACGCCGCCCACGCCTCCACGGTGACGGTCGCGACAGCCAGCGCGAGATGGGGGCGGGCGGTCGCGTCGTGGCGGACCCGCGCGAACCGGGGCGGCCTCGGGTTGGGGACCTGGGTGGCGACCGGCACACCCGCCCAGCCGCGGGCGGCCAGCCCGCCGCGCAGCCACTCCAAGAACGCGGGCAGGAAATCCGGGACGGCGAGCGCTTCCCCGCTCATATGCGGACGCTCCCCAGCGCTCTTTGGAGGTTCCCGTGCTCGGCTTGGGCGCGGCGCGCCTTCGGGGACCCGGCGACCACCGCGGCGCGCGCCCTTCCCCGCCCGCCGGTCGCCTTGGCCGGCTTGGCCTCGAAATCCGGGCCGGCGGCGGCGGCGAGAGCGGCCGCCGCCTTGTTAACAAAGTCGAAGGTGGCGGGCCAGGTGCGGATCTCCCGCTGCGCCTTCAGTTTGTACACGTACTTGATATTCGACATCAGCAGCACACGTTCCCCGCGGAGATTAACGGTTTCCCAGCCACAGGTCAGCCCTCCACCCTTCTCAAACTGACGCGCGCGCCGGGCGCGAAGCCGAACGGGCCGGAAGTGAAGTCCTCCGCCCAGCCGACCTGCTCCCACACGCCGCCGGCCACCAGCCAGCGGTCGCGCGGCCCGCACCCCACCCCGGGCGGCGCGTACAAGTCGAGGTCCCGGGCGACCTCGGAGCGGCCCTGCTCGAACGGCTCCCGGTCCGCCGCCGGCGGACCCCACCCGAACACAGCCACCCGCCGCGGCGGACCCCAGCCGTCCGCCGGGTTGCCGCGCCCGTCGTCCGGCCCGGGGCGGAACCGGCGCACAGCGGCGACCCGCCGGGCGGCCGGGAGCCCGGTCACCCGGCGCCGCCCAACCGGATAGTGAACGCGCGCGGCGGACCCGCCAACTGGCGGCGCTCAGAGCGGAGCAAGAACAGGTCCTGCCCCGGGTTGAACGGCGTCACCGACAAGGAGAACGGGCCGGCCGTCTGCTGCTGCTGGGTGACCGGCGCCTGGTCCGCCGGCACCGACATGCACCGGCGGACCATAGCGCACACGATCTGCTCGACGACGCGGCGGGCCAGCTTCCCCGCCTCGACGCGGGCGTCAACGCGGGGGCATTCGGCGCGGACCATCGCGGAGGCGTCCGCCAACCGCTCGTCCGCCGCCAACCGCTCTTCATCGGACAGGGGCCGCCAACGCTTCTCCAGGTCCACCCAGGTCGCGAACGGCTCCGGCTCAGGCGGGGCAGCGGGCTCAGACATCGGCGGCCACCGCCCCGTCAGCCGGTTTCCCCGGCGGCGCCGGCCGGTTCGGGGACCGGCTCCACGGTCCGCTCACCGGTGTCGATGTCCCGGACCACCCGCACGCGGGAGCCGTCCGGACGGACAGCCTCATACACCTCCACACGGGGCTTCGGCTTGGCGGTCACGAGTTCAACACCCCCTTGAGGCGGGCGGCGGCCTGGCCGCCGAACACCGCCATCCCGGCGAACAGCTCCACGCGGGTGCGGTAGGCCGGCTTCGAGCTGATCTCGCCGAGGTCTTTGGCCTGCACGAACCCGTTCGTCAAGCCGGTGACCCCCCGGTCGTGCGGGGCAGAGCCGAACTTCACCACGTACACCGACGTGGTCGTGGTCGCGGTGCCCTGCGCCTCGTCGAACGCCAGCACGTCGGCGCCGTTGACGCCGATGCCGGCGTCCAGGATCGGGATGCCGTTCCACATCGGCACGCGCTTCTTGGCGATGTCCTCAGAGAACTGCAGCTCGTTCGAGATGCGGCGGGCCGCGGCGGCGAGCTTCGCTATGACCGTCCGGTTGGCGTAGATAGCGCCGTTCGACGTGTCGATGCCGCGGACCTGCCCGATGGCGGCGTCCAGCTTGTCAAGGAAGGCGTGGATGTCGCTTCCCCCGTTCCCGACCACCGGGATGCCGTTGGTGCCGCCGGTGATCACCTGGCCGCCGGTCAGGCGCGTCTTCAACCCGTCGATGCTGTTCGGGTCGACCTCGGTGTCGCCGAGGAAGAACGCCGTCTGGAAAGCCGCCGACGCGGCCTTCA
>JAITJZ010000060.1 GCA_031278655.1 Bifidobacteriaceae bacterium | reverse complement strand
GCAGATGGCCAGCCTCCTGGCGGCGCTGGCGCACGTCGTCTACCAGACCATTGGCGGCGAGGTCCTCGACGCCGACGGCTTCCCCATCGACCCGACCGACCTGTGACCCGCCGGGCGCGAGGGAACTCAGGCGGTTTTCGGGGGTACTAACGCGCGCGTTCGACCTATCATTGACCGGGTGAACGCCGAGACGGCCAGCCCTATGCGCACGCTGGTGCAAATGTGTCAGGCTTTGAACGCCTCGCACGAACGTTGGGCCGGCTACGTCCAAGCGGTCGGGATCATGCAGCGGGCGCTCGGGGCACGCTTGGCACCGAGTTTCCTGCTCGACACTTCGCGCGAGCGCGCGCTGCTGGTCACAGATGAGGCGCAGCGGGCGGTCTTGGGGCGAGATTGGCCCTGGATTCCGACCAAGCTGCACGTCCGCGAACCTTGGTTGGACACGACCGGCTGGCCGGTGTCGGCCCGGGACCATCTCGACTCGGAGGCCTGGCGCGAACTACCGCCCGACTTCAGGGCCTGGCTCGGCACTTCGGGGGTGGTGGTCCAAGTCCAGGCCGACGGCCGCCATCTGGGGGCGGTGCTGATGAGCTTCGACCACGAATTCGAACTCGACCAGGACACGGCTGAATTCTTGGCCGCCGCCGGACACATTCTGGGCCGCGCGATCCACTCCGGCGTCTTGGCGCAGCGCCAGCAGGAACTCGGGTCGTTGAAGGAAAGGCGCTTGCTGGCCGATGAACTCCATGTCGACTTGGCGCAGCAAGTGGCAGCCTTGGGCCTGCATGCAGCGTCGATGCGCCTTGACTTCGATGACGGCGACCGCGCCCAACTGAAGACGGACATCGACGCCCTGACCGAGATGCTGACCCATCTGAAAGCCACATTGCGCCACGAAATGCTGGCGCTGCGCACCGACTGGCACACCGCCACGGACTCCTGCATGGAGGCCATCCAGGCGCAGGTCCAAGCCTTCGAGCGGCTGGCGCCGCTCCAAGTCACCGTCGAATGCCTCAGCCCAGACCAAACCACCCCCGTGCCGCTTGAGATCACCGCCCAACTGACGCGCGTTCTTCAAGAGGCACTGTCGAACGCCCTGCTGCATTCCGCGGCCAGCCGGGTGACTGTGCGGCTGACCACATCAAGCAGGCGCGCCCGGCTCGAGATCGAAGATGACGGTCACGGCTTTGAGCCCTACGCGGTGGCGGACACCCGCCTCGGCATGGTCATCATGCAAGAGAGGATGGCCCAAGTCGACGGCAGCCTGACGGTGCGATCCTCAGCCGGCCGAGGCACCGTTGTCATCGCCGAGGCGCCGTTCGGACAGCAGCCCGGGTGGATCGCCCTCGGCGAGAGGATCGGCGCCCTATCGTGAACTCAGAGCCAACCACCGTCCTGGTGGTCGACGACCACCGGTTGTTCCGGGAGGGATTGGTCGCGCTGATCAGCCGTTGGCCGGATTTCCAGGTTGTCGGCCAGGCTGGCGACGGCCGCGCGGCGGTCAAACTGGCGACCGAGCTTCGCCCTGACCTGGTCTTGATGGATGTGCGGATGGGCGGAATGGACGGGCTGGAGGCCACCCGCGCCATCGCCGCCTCCAATCCGGCCTGCCGGGTGGTGATGCTCACCATGTCGGCGCTCGGCGACGATGTCTTCCAAGCGCTCGCCAACGGCGCCCACGGTTATCTCTCGAAGGACGAACCGCCGGAACGCCTGCGCGTCTTCCTCGAGAGCGTCATGCGCGGCGAAGCGGCGCTGTCAGGCCCCATCGCCGCCAAGGTGCTGGCGTCCTTCGCGGTCGGCGCGACCGGCGCGACCGGCGGGCCGCTTCGCGGCGGGATCGGCGCCGAAACGTTGACCAAGCGGGAACGCGACGTGCTCAAACTCTTGGTCGACGGTCTGTCGAATGAGGAGATCGCGGCACAGCTTTTCATAACCGAGGCGACGGTCAAGAAGCACATCGGTCGCGTGATGGCGAAGTGGCAGATGAAGAACCGGGTCCAGGTCGCCGTCTACTCCGTCCGTCAGGGACTCGTCGACTAAACCGGCGACTGAGCCGGCAGCGGGGCCGGCGGCGGGGCCGGCCCAGCCGGGCGGGTGCTCCGAAAGTAGACCTCACAAAGTCGACCGTGTCTTGTACACGAACGGGTCTACCGGGTCCTTGTCAGCCCTGACCAGAGTTGTAACCGCGCCCAAAGAAGGGCGCGGCCCACGCCGGCCATTGGCTGGTCCCAGGCAGTCGCACGGGCAAGCCGGCGGCGGCCCGGCGGGCCCCCAGCAGGGCACATCAGAGCATAGGAGACTCCCATGGCGGACAGACTCAAAGGGAAAACTGCACTAATCATCGGCGCGGCCACAGGCATCGGCGAGGCGGTCACCCGCGCCTTCGCCGCCGAAGGCGCCACCCTGGTGGTCAGTTACCACAAGGCGTCGCCAGACGCCATGGTGGCCGAGATCAACGCCAGCGGTGGCCAGGCCAGCACCGTCAGGCTCGATGTCGGAGACGAGACATCAGTCAAGAACGCCGTCGCCACCGTGGTGGAACGCCACGGCCGCCTGGACGTTGCCTTCAACAACGCCGGCATCTTGGCGCCGATCAAGCCCCTGGCCGACATCACGGCCAAGGAGTTCGACGACACCATCCGGGTTGACCTGCGGGGCACTTTCCTGGCCATGAAATACGAGATCAACCAGATGTTGAAGAACGGCGGCGGCTCGATCATCAACACCGGCTCGGTCGGCAGCGTCATCGCCAACGCGGGGCTGACGCCCTACATCGCCTCCAAGCACGGCGTTTTGGGCCTGACCCGCAGCGCCGCCATCGAGTACGCCCAGCAGGGCATCCGCGTCAACGTGCTGGCGCCGGGCTTCGTCGAGACGCGGATGACCGCCGAATGGTTGGTCGATCCGGACCTGAGAGCCGTCATGACCGCTCAGAATTCGTTCAACCGCGCCTCCCAACCCGATGAGATCGCAGGCATGGTGGTCTACTTGGCTTCAGACGAGGCCTCGTTCACCACCGGCGGCATCTTCTTGGTCGATGGCGCCCAAACAGCGATCTGACCACGCCCCGGCGGCGCGAAGGACGGACAGACGGCCTTGAAAACAATCGTGATCTACAAATGGTTCCGCTCGGCGGCCAGCGCCTTGGTGCGCCAAGACGGCCAGGTCGACTGGGGCGGCGCCAAGATGGCCGCCGGCGATGACGACCCGGCCGCACTCGACATCGCCAAAGCCGTGGCTGGCCCGGGCGGCACGGTCACCGGCCTGACGATTGGCGACGGCGAGACGGCCTGGGTGTTGGCGCGCGGCGTCGAGCGGGCTCTGGCCGCGCCGGCGGTCGGGCCTCTGACGGATGAGCTGGCCACCGCTCGGGCGTTGGCCCAGGCGGTTCGGCTGGTGGAGGCCGCCGATGCCGTCGAGGCCGCCGATGCCGTCATTGTCGCCGACGCCGCCGCCCACCCCGGGGTGGCCCCGGCCCTGGCCGCCGAGTTGGGCCGGCCCGTGGTGTTGTGCGTCAGCTCGGCCGCCGCGGACGGAAGCCAGATCACGGTCCGGCGGCGGGTCGGCAACGCCGTGGAGGTCATTTGCCTGCCGCCGCCGGCGGTGTTGGGCGCGGTCGCGGCCGGCGAGGAGGCCCGTCCGCCGGGAATGATGGAGACCATCAGGGCGCGCAAGAAGCCTGTGGTCGAGCTGCCGGTGACCCCACCGCCTGAAGCCCTGGAGCGGCGCGGCACGCGCCCTCCCGCCCGGCTGGGCGCCAGGCTCTTTGGCGGCAGCCCGGACGACGCGGCATCCGCGCTGGTCGCGGCCCTGAGAGCGGACGGCGTGCTATGACCTTCGAATTGTGGGCGGTGGTCACCGCGACCGAACAGCTGGCGCCATTGGTGGCGGCGGGGCTCTCAGGCGGCGCCGCCGTCAGCGCTGTGGCGGTGGGCCCGCTGGAACTGGCCCAGACGGCATCGGGCATGGGTGTGGCGAAGGTCTATTGGATCGAGACCAGCCCCGGTTTGGCCGCCGAGGCGTACACCGGCGCCGTCGGCGAACTGGCGCGGCGGTCGGCGGCGCGCGCGTGGCTGGCGAGCGCGGCGCCGGGTCCCCGGGCCCTGCTCGGGGCTGCCGCCGCCGCCACCGGGGCCGGTCTGACCACCGGCGGCGTCGCATTGCGGCTGGATGGAGAACAGGTGGTGGTCGAGCGCGAAGCTCTCGACGGAGCCGTCATCGAGACCGTGGCGGCCAACGGCCCGATCGCCGTCGTCTGGGGTTTGGGCGAAGGCGAACCGGCCGTGGGCGCGCCGCCGGCCGAAATCGAACCCGTCCCAGCCGCGAGCCCCTGGGCGGTTGAGTCGTTGTCGATCGAGGCCGCCGGCGGCGGGCTGTCCCAGGCCAGCCGGGTGGTCGGCGTCGGCCGCGGCGTCAGGGCCAGGGCCGATCTGGCCCTGGTGGAGGAACTGGCCGAGGCGTTCGGCGCCGAAGTTGGGTGCTCCATGCCGTTGGCGGACGACCTCCATTGGTATGCGGAGGAGCGCTACATAGGCCGCTCTGGCTTGAGGATCGCGCCCGCCGTCTACCTTGCCTTGGGCATCTCCGGCCAACCCCAGCATGTTGAAGGCGTCCGCGGCGCCAGGGTGATCGCCGCGGTCAACAGCGACCCTGAGGCGCCCATCTTCAAGACCGCGACCTACGGGATCGCCCAAGACCTTTACGAGGTGGCGCCCGCGCTGGTGCGGGCGTTGCGAGACAACTGAAATCAACTCGGCCGCAGCGGCGGCCGGACAACCTTTGCGAGGAGAGCGAACAATGGCAACATTCGACACCGAATATGACCTGGTGGTGGTGGGCAGCGGCACAGCTGGCACGATGGCCGCCTATATTGGCGCCAAAGAGGGCGGCCTCAAGACCGCGCTGTTGGAGAAGGCGCCCCAGACCGGAGGGGGCTCAGTTTTCACAGAGGGCCACGCCGCTTTCGAGTCGAGCGAACAGAAGGCCCGCAAGCTGCCGCCGCGCCCGGGCATGCATTACCCCACCCGGGTGGAGGGGTACCAGCGATACATCGACTACAGCCACAAGCGGGCCAAGCCCGAGGTTGTCCGCACAGCGGTCAACGAGAGCGCTGAAACCATTGACATCCTCAAATCGTTGGGGCTGGTCTACACCCACGTTGACATTTACGCCCTGGAGCAGCCGTCCGAACTCGCGTCGGCCCACTTCTCTGAGGGGTTGGGCCAGCGCATGCACGAGGTCCTGATCCAGGCGGCCAGGGATGCTGGCGCCGACGTCTTCACATCGACGCCGGCCCGCGAACTGATCGTCGAGGACGGGAAAGTAGTCGGGGTGGCGGCTGAGGACGCCGACGGCCAGGCCTTGCGGATCGGCGCCAAAGCCGTCATCTTGGCCGGCGGCGGATTCGGCGCCAACGTCGAGATGTTGAGAAAGTACTCGCGCTTCGCGGCCAACGCCGAGGCCCTGGTGCCCTTGTGCCCAGACACCAACACCGGCGACACAGTCAACATGGCTTTGGCGATCGGCGCCGACACCTTCGAGATCGGCACGCTCGCGCTGGTCCCCTTGGCCAACGGCAAGAATCTGGCCGCCATCACCAATGGCGCCGGTTCGCAGCCGGTGCTGTGGGTCGACCGCACCGGGCGCCGCTACTGGGACGAGTTCGTGGCCCTCTGCTTCGCCGACGCCGCCAACGTCATCGCCAGTCGGCCCGGCGGCGTGTCGTATTCGATCATGGACCAGGACACGGTCCGCCACCTGATCGAAAATGGCAGCGACATCGGCTTGGGCGAGTTCGTCAAGTTCCAAACCCCAATGGTCACGTTGCAGACCGAGTTGGACGAGGCCGCCGCCGAAGGCGAGATGGCCTGGAAAGCCGATTCGATTGAGGGTCTGGCGAAGGCGGTCGGGTTCGACCCGGCGGTCTTCAGGGCGACAGTCGACCAATACAACGAGTTCGCCGCCAAGGGCGAGGACCCGCTTTTCTTCAAGGACGCGAGGTATCTGCGGCCGATCCTGAAGGCGCCGTTCTACGCGATCGAGATGCGCGGGGGCATCCTCGGGTCGGTCGGGGCGCTCAACGTCGACGGCGACATGCGGGTGATAGGCACCAATGGCGAGGTCATCGAGGGGCTGTACGCGACCGGCGAGGACGCCGGCGGCCTGTTCGGCGACAACTACGTGCTCGACGTGCCGGGCACGGCCAGCGGCTTTGGCCTGACCAGCGGGCGCGTTGCCGCCCGGCACGCCGCCAAGGTGATCAAGGTCTGAGCCAGGACCGACAGCGCTGTCCTGAACGAAGTTTGACCGCATGACCGCCAGCAACGCCAGCAACTGCGGCAACGGCAACGGCAACGGCAACCGCAACGGCGGCGGCGGCCATGCGGTCGACTTCGACGTCATCGTGGTCGGCGCGGGAGTGGCCGGGTGCGCCACAGCTTTCCAGTTGGCGGACGCCGGGCACAGCGTCCTGCTGGTCGAGCGCGGCCCCGAACCGGGCGCCAAGAGCTTGTCCGGCGGGGTCTTCTATTGCAGGGTCATGGAGCAGATCTTCCCGGGCTTCACCGACGCCGCCCCCATCGAGCGCGTCATCACCCGGAATTGCGTCAGCTTCTTGAACCCATCCAGTTTCGTCAACATCGACTACGCGGACGATCGGCTGGCTCAGCCGGTCAACGCCGTCTCGGTCTTGCGCTCAAAGCTCGACGCCTGGTTGTCCGACCAATGCGAGCGGGCCGGAGCGATGGTCATGGCCGGGTTCAGAGTTGACCGGCTGCTGGTCGAACACGGCCAAGTCTGCGGCATTGGCGCCGGGGAGGACGAGTTGCGCTGCCACGTGGTCGTGGCGGCCGACGGCGTCAACTCGTTCATCGCCCGCGACGCCGGTCTTCGGACCAAGGACCCCGCCAACCATTTGGCGGTGGGTCTCAAATCGGTTATCGGCCTTGAGCGGGGCGTCATCGAGGACAGATTCAACCTGGAGCGCGGCCAGGGCGCCGCCTACGCGGTGGTGGGCGATTGCACCGCTGGGGTTGGCGGCGGCGGCTTCATGTACACCAACCTTGAGTCGGTGTCCATCGGGGTGGTCTTGCGTCTGGACGACCTCGCCCGCCGCGGCCTCAAGTCGGCCGACCTCCTTGACCGGTTTGTCGGCCATCGTTTCATCGCGCCGTTCCTCAAAGGCGGCGAACCTCTCGAATACGGCGCCCATCTGGTCGCGGAAGGCGGTCAAGCGATGATGCGCGACCTGGTCGCACCCGGTTTTGTGGTGGTCGGCGAAGCGGCCGGCTTGGCCCTGAACACCGGGTTGACTGTCAGGGGCATGGACCTGGCGGCCGGCTCGGCGATCGCCGCGGCCGAGACGGTCAAAGAGGCTTTGGCGGCCGGCGACTGCTCGCCCGCAATCCTCTCAGGCTATCCGCGCAGGCTGGCGGCGAGTTTCGTGGGCAAGGACATGACCACTTACCGCCGCGCGCCGGCCCTCCTCGAAGGCGCCCGAATCTTCAACGACTACGGGCCGCTGCTGGCCAATGTTCTGCACGGCGTTTACGACCTCGACCTGTCACCGCGCCGCCGCCTGTGGCGGACCGCCCGCGACACTCTCAAGACGGCGCCGCTCGGCCTGCGACATCTGGCCGGTGACGGCTGGAAGGCGCTAAGGGCGTTGTGACCCATGAGACTCGGAACGATCGCTGAGCGGCTTGGCCGCAACCAATATGAATTGGACGCGAACTCGCACATTTCTCTGGACCAGGCCGCGGCCAAGGCCGCCGGCGTGGGCCGGCTGCTCGAATCAATCTGCCCGGCCGGGGTCTACTCTGTCGGCGAGGACGGCGTCATCGGAGTCCTGTGGGCGGCCTGTCTCGAATGCGGCGCCTGCCTGGCGCTGGCCCCCAGCGGCGTCTTGACCTGGCATTACCCGTCGGGAGGCGCCGGCGTGGTCTACCGGCAGGGCTAGTCGCGGGTCCCTCGGGGAAGCCTCAGCCGCAACGCCGCGCGCGGTTCGCATGGCCATCCACCGGTTTGCCCGGCGATTGGCGGCCAGGTAGGCTAATCGTCCGGCCCGATTCGTGGGACGGTTGGCGCCTGTAGCTCAACGGATAGAGCATCTGA
>JAITJZ010000009.1 GCA_031278655.1 Bifidobacteriaceae bacterium | reverse complement strand
TCCCAGCCCCATAACCCGAACTATAAACACTCGACGCCCCAACCACCGAACCACCAACCCGATCCCAAGCCACATCCACCAAACCAGACACACCCACCGACCCGAAATCCGCGACCAGCGACGGCTCGGACATCGGCCGCAGTGTCTCAACGTCCCAGGAGGCGACCTCGCTGAGGCCATCCGCGCTGGTGACCCGCGCCTCGACGCGCTGAATCGGGACGTCACGGTCGCCGGCCACTTCGATGCTGTCGCCGGTGGCGCGCGCCTCGCCGTTGACGTACCAGGTCACCGTCACAGCGGAACCGTCCGTGTGGCCCGGCGTGACCTCCAAGGTGACGGCCTCGGCATCGTCAACTTTGATCGAAGTCTCGCCCTCGTGGCTGGCGGCCGCGATCAGCGGATGGCTGGCCGGGTACGCGACCGTCACCAGGTGGTACTCGACGGTTTGCCGCCCCACGGCATCGGTCACCAACACGCCGACCGAGTTCAACCCCAAATGGGCCATCGTCGCCGATGCCGTCGCGCCGGTTCCGTCGTCGAACTCGCCATCCGCGTCGGTGTCCCAGGCGAGGTTGTTGGCCGGGTTTGTGGTGGCGGTGACGGTCACGGCCTCGCCGATGACGGCCGTGGCCGGTCCGCTGAGGGCGACGGTTGGGTATGAGCTGATGCGGGCGGCGGCCAAGTCCTGCTCCAGTTGCGCAGCGATCGCGTCGAACGCGTCCGCCAGGTCCTTGAGCGCGTCGACCATCGCCCGTTCGCTGACCAGCGCGTCGGCGTCGATGGCGGCCAAGGAGGTGACGGGCTCAGCCAGGGACTCGTCGTCAATGACGGATTGGACGAACTCGGCGACGGCTTCTTGGCCCAGGCCGTAGTCGGCCAGAACGCCGGACTCATCGGCGGTCAGCGAGCCCCCCGCCTTCAGGCGGCTGTGCAACTCGTTGTAGGCGGTCACCAGCTCGGCCTTGACCATTCCGTCAGCCGCTTCGTCGAAGGCCATCAGGCTTTGCCGGGCCGCCGCCTGAGCGGCCAGCGCGGCTATGACTTGGCGGGCGTAGGTTGAGACGCTCTTGGCCTGCGCCAATGCCGCCACTGGAGCGGCCCCTGCCTCGGCGCCTTGGTACTTTTCGAGCGCGTGCAGGACAGCTTCCGCCGCCGCCGCCTCGGCGAACTCGGCGGCGAAGAACTCCTGGAAAGCTCGGTCCAACTGGTTGCCAACGGCCGTGTAAACGGGGGATTCTGCCAAGGACACCGGTTCGGCGAAGTCCGGGTCGGGAGGGTCGTCCGCTATCTGCTGGTACAGGCGGGTCTGGTGGTCCACCAGCGACTGAACCGCCTCACTCGGCGACACGCCGTCATCGATTTCATCCCAAGGGGCCTTGTCCATGATTTCTTGGCAGCCCTTCACGGCGGCGGTTCCCCACAGGGTGTTCGCTATGGCGGACATCTCAACGGCTTTGACGCACGCCACTTCCTTGACGAAGTATTTGATGATTTCCTTCGGCCCATCCCAAAGGGCGTCCCTCGCCCAACCCGGAACTCCGGGGACCTTGCCATAAAGGAACACGTACCACCGAAGTTGCATGCTCTTGTTGTCGATGTCGATGAGGCGTTGCCTGGCGGCGGCCTTCATGGCGGTCATCTCCGTCATGGGCGGGACGGGCACGCCGGGCGTGGCGGCGGTGACCTGGAAGGCGTCGCGCAAAATGGTGTCCTCACCAGGGTCGAACACGCCATCGGTGCAGACGTCCTCGACCAAGTCATAGGTGCCCGGCCCAATATTGCCGCCTGGCGCCGTCCAGCCCAGGGTGACAGAGTCGAAGATGCTGGCGACGCCTGCGGAGACAATCATGTTGGGCGAGCCGGATTCGTCGATCAGCGCCTGGGCGCCATTCCCCGAGACGGTCCCGGCCGAGACCACGTAGACGTCTGACGTCCGGTAGAGGCCGTCGCAGCCAAGGCCGACCGCTCCCGAAAGCAGCACCACTTCCTCGTTGGGGCCGTAGACGGTCTCACCCATGATGAAAGTGCGAGCGTCGGCGTCGCTTGGGCTGGCCGGCGCGATCATCGCCACGCCCGCCAGCGCCGCGGCCGCGGCCGCGGCCCCAGCGCGGACCAGCGCCCGCCACCGCCTGCGCGCGGCCGCGCCCGCCTTTAGGCGCTTCGCCCGCGAGGTCGGATTCGGGAGTTCATTGGGACTTGAATAAGCAAAGGTCTTCATCGCATGTCCTCAAAGCTGGAGCAACACCGCTCCTCAAGATTGGGATGCCTCGACAGCCCCGGGCGGTGCGGGTACACAGGCACTTATCGGCACGCTAACAGTCATCGCTCAGGTCGGCAAACGATTCCAGGGGTAATTACTCAACGATCTGTCAACTCTGTTTCCCGGCCGAAGGCGTAGAACTACCCAAGCGCCCTCCCCCGTATGGCCTTCGCCATGGCGCTCGACCTCATCTGGCTCCACAAGCAGTTGCTCTACTTCTTCGACCGGATGAGACGCGACCGGCCCGTTCATTCCAGGGTGGTGGCGGCCGCGCGCGGCGGATGGCCTCGTAGTAATGCCCAGCCGAAATTGGCGTGTTGGTCCGTCCACAGGCCGCTTTGTGGGCCTATTGACCTAGATCAACCGGCCATGTTAGCGTTCCTAATTGTCTTTGTGTCCACCTTTGCCCTTCGTCTATCTGACCGGTTCGCCCCTGTGTGGGCACAGCCCGAAAGGACTACGAGGTCCTCATGCGTTTGCCACGTTTCGCACCCGTCCCGCGATTGAACAGCCCCGAACCGCTCCGCCACAAGCCCCAAGGCAGGCGGGCCCGGCGCGTCCCGCGCCGGTTGACTGGTTGGGGCCGGGTCTTGGCGGGCGCCATGGCGGGCGCGCTGGGACTGGGGGCGCTGGTGGTCACGCCGGCCGCGCGGAGCCACGCGGACGCGACGGGATTCGTCTTCTACAAGACTGAATACGGCCCGGACGATCAGATCATGATCGATTTCGGGGAATTGAGCAGAGATTGCGACACGTTCCAGACGAGTTCGTCGATTTTCGTGGTGCCGACCGGGTCGGTGGGCACGGGCAGCGTCTTGGCCGACGTTTCAGGCGCCCCGAACGTGATCTCGTCGTGGTCTTTGGGCAGTTCGTTCATGTCAGAGACGATCGGGTTCACCAAGCCGACCGGCGCGATCGATTCAGGGACTTATGACGTGGTCGAGGACACTTGCCAGGACGGGATCTTCAACGGGACGGACACGATCCTGCGGAACGCTTTCACCGTCGACGTCGGCAACACGCTGGTGGGCGGGTTGCCGAACGCTGAGATCGCGGCCATGAAGGCTGCGGCGCGGGCTGATGCGGAAGAGGCGCTCAGAGGCATACACCTGGCTTACGCGCTGTACTACTTCAACTGGCTGTTGGGCATACCGACGAACTTGAACGATCTCATCCAGTTCGATTTGCTGGGCCGCATCAACGACGTGGTGGGGAATCGCACCGGTTCGAGCGTCACCGCGATCCTGCGGCAGCTATGGATGTTGCCGCTGCAACAGGCGGCGCATTTCGCGGGTTTGGCGGCCGACCCGCCGCGGGAGGACTTCGCCGAGGCGACGGCCATCGGCGGGGCCGGGTTGGAGCCGTTCGCGCCGCAAGGCGCCGTTGACGTCGCCGTCTTCGAGTGGGTCTTGGCGCAGGACCAGGTGGCGGGGTTGGCCGAGGCGTTGTTGGAGGCGTTGGAGAAGTATCAGGGGGCGCAGGCGGCCGATGACGTGTCGGCGGCGTTGGCGCAGGCCCGCTCGGCGGCGTGGTTGGCGGCGGCGTTGGCGGACGCGCGCGAGGAAGCGTCCGCGGCGGCGTTGGCGGTCGGGGCGGCGGAGACTGCGGCGGGCGTGGACTTGTCGGGGTTGTACGGTCAGCTCGCGGCGGCGCGGGCGGACGTTGAGGCGAACGGGCTGGGTGGCGATCTGGAGCGGGAGTTGGCGAACGCCGGGTTCGACGCCGCCGAGCGCGCCGCGTGGGCGCAGGATTTGCTGGATTTGGATTTGAGCGGGCCTTACCGGAGCATCCAGCAGATCGCGGTCGCGGACGAGACGTTCGCGGGAGCGACGGCCGCGGCGATGAGAGGCCTGGCGGCGGCGTTGGCAGACTTGGCCGAGGGCCTGGCGGCGGCGGCCGCCGGCCAGGGCGCCGCCTTGGCGCCCGATGTCGTTCTGTCGGCCCCGGCTCAGGGGCGGGTCGGCCAGACGTTGTCTTTGGGGGCGTCGGCAGACAGGCCGGCAGTCTTCGAGTGGGACTTGGACGCCGATGGCGTCTTTGACGACGCCATCGGCGGTTCGGCGTCGGTGACCCCAGTCCGGAGGGGCCCGTTGGCCGTCCAGGTGCGGGCAGTCGGGGACGATGGCGCCTCGGCGGCGTACGCGGTGGTGGACGTAGCGGAGGAGACGGGGAGCGCGCCGGTGTTGGTCGGGACGCCGCCGGCGGGCTCAGCGATCGTCCTGAGCCCAGGCGAGGAGACCACTGTGTCTGTGGCGGTGAGCGACCCGGACGGGGATCAGGTGACGTCGACCTGGCGGTTGGACGGGGACGAGGCCGCGACCTCGGGCGGGTCGCGGTCGGTGGCCGGCGACCAGTTCGCTTCTGTGCGGATCTTGGAGGTCGAGGCTGAGGACCCGGCGGGGCATTTGACGGCGGCTCGTTGGGCGGTGATGACGGTGCCAGATGACGGTGACGAGGATGGCTGGAACGCCGCGGCGGACTGCGACGACCAGGACTCGGGCGTCAACCCCGGTGCCGCAGAGGTCCCGGGCGACGGTAAGGACAACGACTGCGACGCCTCGACCCCGGACAGCGCGGACGGGCTGGTCGCGGATTTCGGGTCGGTGGGTGTGTCTGGTTTGGTGGATGTGGCTTGGGATCGGGTTGGTGGTTCGGTGGTTGGGGCGTCGAGTGTTTATAGTTCGGGTTATGGGGCTGGGA
>JAITJZ010000165.1 GCA_031278655.1 Bifidobacteriaceae bacterium | reverse complement strand
CGCTAGGGTGGCGTGGTGCCTTATCAGCCGCGCGTCCTTGACGACGAACTTGACCTGCTGGTTTCCGGATTGCCGGCGGTCTCGATCGAGGGCGCCAAGGGCGTGGGCAAGACCGCCACCGCGCAGCGCAAGGCGGCCTCCGCCATCCGGCTTGACCGGCCGGGCGACCGGCGCTTGGCGCAGGCGGACCCAGAAGCGGCCTTAGCCGGCGTCAAGCCGCTGCTGTTGGACGAATGGCAACTCGCGCCCGCCCTATGGGATGTGGTGCGCCGCGCGGTGGACGCGGACCGCGCGCCTGGCCAGTTCATCTTGACCGGCTCCGCCATGCCGCCCGGCGACGCGCGGCTGCATTCGGGCGCTGGGCGAATAGTCCGGCTGAGGATGCGCCCGATGACGCTCCCGGAGCGCGGGGTGTCCGAGCCCGCCGTGTCGTTGGCCGCTTTGCTGGCGGGCGGCCGGGACTCAATCAAAGGCCGTTGCGGCCTGCGGATAGCCGATTACGCCAAGGAGATCGTCGCGTCGGGGTTCCCCGGCATCCGGTCCGACCCGCCTCGGCTGCGGGGCCGGATGATCGGCTCCTACATTGAGCAGATAGTCGAGCGCGACATCCCTGAAACAGGCGCCGATGTGCGCCGCCCTGGAGAACTGCTGGCGTGGTTGACGGCCTATGCCGCGGCGACCGCCAGCACAGCGTCTTATTCGGTCATCCTGGACTCCGCCACTCCGGGCCAGGACGCCAAACCGAGCAGGAACACCGTCTCCGCTTACCGGGCGCTGCTCGACCGCATCTGGATCTTGGACCCGTTGCCCGCCTGGACTCCGGCGTTCAATCCGCTCAAGCGGCTGGCCCAGGCGCCGAAGCACCATCTGGCTGATCCGGCGCTGGCTGCCCAACTGCTCGGATCGACGGCCGACTCGTTGCTCCGGGCCACCGGCCCCTACGAAGTCCGTTCCGAAGGCGGCCTGTTGGCGGCGCTGTTTGAATCGCTGGTGGCGTTGACGGTCCGGGTATTCGCCCAACCGTTGCAGGCCCGAGTGTTCCACCTGCGGACGCACCGCGGAGAGCATGAGGTGGACCTGCTGGTCGAACGCCCCGACCACTGCGTCCTCGCGATCGAGGTGAAGCTCACCGCGGCGCCCTCCCCGCGCAGCGCCAAGCAGTTGAATTGGCTGGAGAGCGAGATCGGCGAGACCCTGATCGACAAGGTTGTCGTCACCGCGGGCGAGTCCGCCTACCGCATGCCGGACGGCACAGCCGTCGTCCCCCTCGCCCTCCTGGGGCCCTGAGCAGTCCGCGAAGCAGCGGCTGAGAGCAGGCCAACACCCCAAGAACCCGCCGTAAGGCGCTGGCCGCGCGCCAATCAGGTGAGCCAGCCACCCCGGCCGCCCGCCGCCCCTCCCCCTCGGCGGCCGCGATCCTGGCCGCGCTGTCCACCGGCCCCAAGACGACCGCCGATCTGATGGCGGAAACCGGCCTGTCCAGGGCCGGCGTGGGCGCGAACCTGCGGTCCCTGGAAGCGAAGGGCCTGACCCGCCCCACCGAGAACAGAAAGAGCCCAACCGTTAAGTGGGCGCTCGCGCCGGACGCCCAGGTCGCCTGGCCTGACTTTCCCCTTTAGGGGTGGTGGGGTTGAGGCTCGCTGGTTCAGGGGGCGGCCAGGACGGTGTTGTTCAACACCGTCCGGCCGTGCCCGCGCAGGCGACTGTGATCCAGTGTTACACTGGTTCGCATGGCGACTCGCAATGTCACACTGTCACTGCCCGATGATGTCTTTCGGCGGGCGAAAGTCCTGGCCGCGACCCTGGACACATCGGTCTCGGCTTTGGTCGCCGAGGCGTTGGGTCAGATGGTTGGGCGCGATGGCTACGACCCGATGTGGCAGCGGGAGGAGGCCCTGATGCGTCAAGGCTCGGGCTTGGTGATGGGCGGCCCGCCGCTAACCCGGGATCAGGCGCACGCCCGGTGACCCGCGAATTCGTCGACACCAACGTCCTCATCTACGCCTACGGCGAGGCCGCGGACCCGCGCCATCAGCCAGCCGCAGACTTGGTGGGCGCCTTGGGCCGGGAGCGCCGGGGCGCGCTCAGCATCCAGGTGCTGCAGGAGTTCTACGTCAACGTGACGCTCAAGGCCGGCCGGCCGCTGACGCCGGCGGCGGCCCGCGAGCGGCTCCGGGCGCTTGGCTCGTGGCCCTGCCACCGGCCGGACCAAGACGATTTGATGGCGGCCAGCGAACTGGCTGCAGACAGCCAACTCGCCTTCTGGGACGCGATGATCGTTCACAGCGCGCGCCGCTTGGGCTGCGCCATCTTGTGGACTGAGGACCTGAACAGCGGCCAGATCATAGGCGGGGTCGAGGTGCGCAACCCCTTCGCAGACTCTCCCGCCCCGCAATAGGCGACGCACCTTGGGAAGCCGCGCCCGATGCCGCCCACGCCGCCCGCGAACACCCAGCGCCCAGCGCCCAGCGCCCAATTGACGCAATCTAGTTTGCGCTGTAAACTACTTGGCATGGATGACGACACGCATGGCGCGGAAGCCCGCGCCGGGGCGGCCAGCACGCTTAGCCCCGAGACCGCATTCGAAATCACCCAGGTCACCGAGGCCCGCATGGG
>JAITJZ010000150.1 GCA_031278655.1 Bifidobacteriaceae bacterium | reverse complement strand
CCGGGCCCGCACGGGTTGGCGGGCATTGGGGCCCAGTTTGGCGCGGGTGGCGGGCGCGAGAATGCTGGGATGGATTCGAGCTTGAGCCAAGTGCGGCCGGCCAGCGGGCGGCAATTCGCCATCGAAGCCGGCCCCTACCGGGCGGTGATCGCATCGGTCGGCGCGACGCTGCGCGTCCTGACGCGCGCGGGACGCGATCTGGTGGTGCCGTTCGCGGCCGACCAGGTGCGGCCGTTTTATCGCGGCGCGACCTTGGCGCCCTGGCCCAATCGGGTCATCGACGGCCGTTACCGGCTGGCGGACCAGTTAGCGCCTGGCGCGACCGCGCCGCCCCAGGGCGCGGGCCCGATCCAGCAACTGCCGTTGACCGAGCCGGCCCGCGGCCATGCCCTGCACGGATTGGCCCTGTGGCTCGACTTCGCGGTCGTGGCCCAGTCAGCCGAGGCGGTCAGCCTGGCCCAGGTGATCGAGCCGCAGGCGGGCTACCCGTTCCGCCTGGCGTTGCAGGTGACCTGTCGGCTCGACCCGACCAGCGGCCTGACCTGGGAACTCATCACCCAGAACATCGGTTCGGGGCGCGCGCCCCACGGGGCCGGGCCGCATCCTTACTTGGTGGCCGGGCCGGGTCCGTTGGACGAATGGCGCCTGACGCTGCCGGTCGGCAGTTTCATCGAAGTCGAGCCGGAACGCCTGACGCCGGTGGGCCGCCGCCCGGTGGCGGGTTCCCGTTTCGACTTCCGCGCCCCGCGCGCGATTGGCGGCGCCAAGATCGACCACTGCTTCGGGGACGTCGCTTGGGACGCCTCGGGGCGGGCGCGGGCCGCGGTCGAGCACCCTGCCGGCGGCGGCGCGGCGATCAGCTGGGACGGGGACAGCCCCTGGCTCCAGGTCCACACCGCCGACCAGCCCACGCCCGAACTCGACCGCCTCGGCTTGGCGTTGGAGCCGATGACGTGCCCGCCGGACGCTTTCAACTCCGGCCAGGATTTGATCTGGCTCGAGCCCGGCCAATCGCATCGCGTGGCTTGGACGATTGAAGGCTGGTGACCGCGACTGGGCTTGCCGCGACTGGGCTTGCCGCAGCTGGGCCTACCGCTCCATGGCGGCGGCCAGGGCTTGAAGGAACTCGGCCACGGCGCCGGGCCCGGGCAGGCGCAATTCGGCGGCGGTCGGGCCGGAGCCGACCTTGATCCCCAGGTCGGGCGGCTGGATGGTTCTCAAGGCGAGTTCATCGGTGGTGTCGTCCCCGGCGAAGACCAGGCGGTCGGCATCGGCGGCTTGACGCAGGCGGGCCAAAGCGGCGGCCTTGCCGGTCGGCAAGACCGACACCTCGACCACCATCTTGCCCGGCAGGACGTGGCCGCCGAGCCGCTTGCCGAGCGCCGCGGCCTGGGCTTCGAGTTCGGCGGCGGCGGCACGGTCAGGCATGGGCCGGGTGTGGAAGACGGCCGCGAACGGCTTCGACTCGACCCAGGCCCCGCAAGCGCCGCCGGCCAGCGCCGTCAGCCCGTCCGTCACCGCCCGCAGGCGCTGGGCGCGCGCGGGCGAGAGCGTCACCGGCTCCAACACCGCCCTGCCGGCCTGCACGCGCCCGCGCTCGGCGCCATGGGAACCGACCAATTCAACGCCGTCCGGAGGGCTGGCCAAAAGTGCCAGGTCAGCGGCGGGACGCCCCGACACCAGTGCTAAGTGAACCCGGGGAATCCGGGCCAGGCGCGCCATGGCCGCGCCCGCCTCAGGCGTCGGCCGCGAGTCAGCCGGATTCGCCACCAGCGGCGCCAATGTGCCGTCGAAGTCCAAAGCCACCAGCAGCCTCCGGGCCACCGCCAGCCGCCCGATGACGCCGGCCCAAGCCCCGCCGCCAGCCCCGGCCGCGCTCACGGTCACCTGGACGCCAAGGTTGTCAGGAAGGCCGCGGCCCAGGCCGAGACGTCGTTCTCGAGCACGCGGCGCCTCAGGGCCTGCATCCGGCGGCGCTGCTCCCTTGGGCTCATCGCCACCGCCCGCAGGATCGAGTTCTTGAGACCGTCAATGTCATGCGGGTTGACCAGGATGGCCTGACGCAGTTCGTCGGCGGCGCCCGTGAACTCTGACAGCACCAACGCCCCGCGCCCATCCACGCGCGAGGCCACATATTCCTTCGCCACCAGGTTCATGCCGTCACGCAGGGCCGTCACCAACATGACATCGGCGGCCAGGTAAAGCGCCGCCATCTCGTCCGCGTCCTGATTCTGGTGCAGATAGTGAATGGCGGGCGAGCCGAGCGACCCGAAATCCCCGGCGATCCTCCCAACTGTCGCCTCGACATCGTCCCGCAAAGCCTGATAGGCGCTGACGCCAACCCGTGACGGGCTCGCCACCTGCACCATCGCCACGCCAGGCACCTTCAGGCGGCCCTCGCGCAGCAGTTCCTCATAGGCCTTGAGCCGGTGGGCGATCCCCTTGGTGTAGTCGAGGCGGTCGACTCCGAACAAGAGGCAGTCGGGGTTGCCCAGTTCGGAGCGGATCTCGCGGGCGCGGGCCTGGATGCGCGGCAGGCGGGCGCGGGCGTCCGCGGCCGCCGAATCGATCGAGATCGGGAAGGCGGCCGAGGCCACCTCGCGCACCGAGCCGTCCGGCTCGCGGACCAAGACCTGATGGCCGCGGGTGGTCAGGCCCGTCAAGCGGCGCACGCAGGAGCGGAAATTGCCGGCGTCCTGGGCGCGCTGGAAACCGATCAGGTCCGCGCCCAGCAGGCCCATCAGGATCTCGCGGCGCCACGGCAACTGCGCGAACAGGGCCTCCGGCGGGAAAGGGATGTGGTTGAAGAAACCGACCTTCACATCCGGGCGCAGTTGCTTGATCATCGACGGGGCCAACTGGAGTTGGTAATCGTGGACCCAGACCGTCCCGCCCTCGGTCACGGCGGCGGCCGCCGCCTCGGCGAATTTGGTGTTGACGGACCGGTAGGCCTCATGCCACTCGCGGTGGTATTCGGGCGGCGTGATGACGTCATGGTAGAGCGGCCAAAGGGTCGCGTTCGAGAAACCCTCGTAATAATCCGCGATCTCCTCGCTGGTCAGCGGCACGGGAATGGACAGCACGCCGTCAAGGCGCAGCGGCTCGAAGGTGAAGTCCGGCGCGCCCGGCCAGCCCACCCAGGCGCCCGAGCGCTGGCTCAGCACCGGCTCGAGGGCGGCCACCAGCCCGCCGGGCGAACGGCGGTAGGTCAGGGTGGCGTCATCAGCCACGGACACATCCACCGGCAGCCGATTGGACACCACAACCAGATCAGATAGTGGGGCGTTCATTCAGCTTCTCCTACGTTTTGCCATGGACGGGCGCCGGCTGGTCGAGCCGCGCCCTCAGTCCCCGTTGGCCATTTTTCCGGCAACTGGAAGGTAATGATAGTGCAAAGGTGAATTGACTTGGCTGTTTTCTGGCGCGTCAGATTGGCCAGGCCCGCGCAATGCTCCTAAGGTGAGTTGGAAGGCCCGTGATGGAAGGTAGCTCTGATGCATGACGAAGAATCCACGGCCCGGCATGCCGTGGACCCCGCCCCGCAATCGAGAACCTGGTTGTGGGCGTCGGTGCTGGCCGTCGCCATGCTGGTGGCGGCGGCGCTGCTGTACATTTTTGTGGTCCGCGAGCGCGAAGCGACCGCCAAGGAGCCGCCCGCCACCATTGTCGAGACCCGGACGGCGCGCCCCCCCACGCCATCGATCACGCCCTCGCCGCGCGAGCCCGGCACCGCCTTCTACGACCGCCTGCCATCGACCGTTGGCGCCTATGTCTTCACCGCCGTGGCCGCGAACCCGGATTGGGAGCAGGCCGGCGCCTTCGACTCTTACACCGTCACCTACTCCGATGGCGAGCACCAGATAACGCTCCTGGCCGCCCAATGGCGCACGCCGGAGGCCGCCAAAGAGAACTTCGACGCCTTCGGCGGGGCCGAGGCCTGGCCCGGGCCGGACATCGACCTGACCTCCACCGACTGCCCCGAATCCCCCGAACCGGACACCAAGGCGCTGTGGGTCAACCAGACGGCGGTCTTCCAGGTCGACGCCCCGGACGGCGGCGCCCGCGAGTTCTACTGCGGCATGCCCATGTGACGCCTCCCGGCCGCCGCCGGCTTCGGCTTCGGCTTCGGCGGCCAGACGGGTACTGTTACGGGCGTGGGCGCAGGAACGGTCGTCGCCGTGGGCACGGCGCCGTGGTAGCCGCAGGAGCAGAGGCCGTGCCGGCGGTCCGCGCCGATCACCTGAAGGTGCGGCGCGGGCGGCGCGCGGTCTTGGCGGACCTCAGCTTGGAGATCGCACGCGGGCAGGTGGTCGGGCTGCTGGGGCCGTCCGGAAGCGGCAAGACCACCCTGATGCGCGCCATCGTCGGTGTTCAGATCGTGGCCGGCGGGAGGCTCGAAGTCCTGGGCCGGCCGGCGGGGGCGGCGGAGCTGCGCTCCAAGATCGGCTACATGACCCAGGCGCCCTCGGTCTACTCCGACCTGACGGTGCTGGAGAACCTGGCCTACTTCGGGGCCTTGGCGGGGGTCGGCAAGGACCGCCTGGCGGAAGTGATCGAACAGGTCGAGTTGGGCCCGCGGGCCAAAGACAAAGTGGTCAACCTGTCTGGCGGCGAGCGTTCGCGGACCTCGCTGGCGGTGGCGCTGCTGGCGCGCCCCGAACTGTTGGTCCTGGACGAGCCGACGGTGGGGCTCGACCCGCTGCTGCGCCGGTCGCTGTGGCGACTGTTCCATGAGCTGGCCGCCGCCGGCGCCACCCTGCTGGTGTCCTCGCACGTCATGGACGAGGCCGAAGGCTGCGACCGGCTGATCCTGCTGCGCCGGGGACGCCTCCTGGCGGACGCCACCCCGGCCGGGCTGCTGGCGGCCACCGGAACCGCCAGCGCCGAGGCGGCCTTCTTGGCCCTCGAATCAGCCGCCCCCGAGGAGACCCCATGAGCCTCGCCCGCACCGCCGCCACCGCCCGCCGGGTCCTCGCCCAACTGCGCCACGACCCGCGTTCGATGGCTCTGATCGTGGTGGTGCCGTGCGTCGTCCTCGGGGTTGTGGCCTGGATGTTCAACGCCACGCCCATGGTCATCGACCAATTCGGCCCGATGCTCCTGGCGGTCTTCCCGGCTTTCGTCATGTTCCTGGTCACATCGGTGACCATGCTGCGCGAGCGGACCAGCGGCACGCTCGAGCGGCTGATGACCACGCCGATCTCAAAGGCCGATTTCCTGGTCGGCTACGCCCTGGCGTTCGCGCTGATGGCGGCCGTTCAGGCGGTCGTGTTGACGGTTTGGGCGCACTTGGTCTGCGGCATGGACGTGGCGGGCTCGCCGGCCGGGGTGATGGCGATCGCCGTGCTGGACGCGGTCCTCGGCTCGTCGCTGGGCCTGGCCGCCTCGTCGGTCGCCCGCACCGAGTTCCAGGCCGTCCAGATGTTGCCGGTGGTGATCGTGCCGCAGCTGTTGGTCTGCGGCTTGCTGATGCCCCGCGACCAGTTGCCCACGTTGTTGCGGTGGTTGTCCGATGCCGTGCCGTTCACTTACGCTCTTGAGGCCACCACCGATCTGACCAGCGGGCGCGGCTGGTCGGCGGCGGCCCCGGACGCCGCCCTGGTGGCCGGTTTCGTGGTCCTGGCCGCGGCCCTGGGCGTGGCCACCCTGCGCCGTCGCACCCCCTGAGCCCGGCGCTGGGCGGCGACCCGGCGGCATCGGGCAAAGTATTACGGGCGGGCGGCGAAACGGTCAAGGAGGGTCGTGTTGCCTGACACTATGAGCAGGTCCTGAGGCGAGACGCGGGTCTCGTCGGTGGCGTACTCAAACTCCTGACCAGGGGATTTGACGCCTATCACGGTGACGCCGTACTTCTTGCGGACCTGCGAGAGGGCCAGCGTGAAGCCGATCATCTCTTTTGGCGGGTGCATCTTGACAATGGTGAAGCCGTCCTCGAACTCGATGTAGTCCAGCAGGCGGCCGGAGACCAAATGGGCCACGCGCTCGCCCGCGTCCGCCTCCGGCAAGATGACCTGGTTGGCGCCGATCCGGCGCAGAATGCGGGCGTGCTCGGATGAGGTCGCCTTCGCCCAGACCTGGTTCAAACCCAGATCGACCAGGTTGGATGTGATCAGGACCGAGGCTTCGAGGGCGGTGCCGACCCCGACAACCGCCACCGGGAAGTCGCGCGCCCCCAATTGCTCGAGGGCCTCAGGATCGGTGCAGTCCGCCTCGACCAGCGGCAGGCGGCCGGACCAGCGGCGGATGACCTCCGGGTCCTTCTCCACCGCCAAGACCTCGCGGCCGAGCCGGTCCACGGTCAGCGCCAGGCGCGAGCCGAACCGGCCCATGCCGATGACCAGCACGGCGCCGTCCGTGGGCAGCGGCGCCTGGGTCGGGGACGAAGATCGGGTGGTGTCCATTTGAAGGATTCCTGGCCTTTCGGTTTAGCTGTCGGTTCTGGTTCTCATGGCGCGCGGGTCAGCCGACGATGGGCCGTTCCTCGGCCAGGCGGATGACGCGGCGGCGGTTGGTCATGGCCACGGATGTGGCGATCGTCATGGTGCCGAGGCGCCCGGTCAGCATCAGCGCGGCCAGGGTCAGCTTGCCCAGCGGCGGCAGGCTCGCGCTCAGGCCGGTCGAGAGCCCGCAGGTGGCGAAGGCAGAGATGCACTCGAACAGGATGCGGGTGAGCGGCGCCTGCGAGAGGAAGCTCAAGATCAGCGCGCCGGTGAAGACGAACATGACCGAGGCGACCGCCACCGTCACGGCCACACGCAGGATCGACGGCTCGATTCGCCGCCCGAACGCCTCCATGTCGCGGTCGCCGCGCGCCTCGGCCCTGATCGCCAGCAGCATGACGGCCAGGGTGGTGACCTTGATGCCGCCCGCGGTCGAAGCCGAACCGCCGCCCACAAACATGAGCGCGTCCTGAAGCAGCGTGGTGGATGGATGCTGATCGGTCACAGCGAAGGTCGAAAAGCCGCCCGATCTGGTCATCACCCCGGCGAACAGGGTGTTCAACAGGGTGGTGCTGGTTGACTCCGCTGCCAGCGTGCCGGGGTTGTTCCACTCGGTCGCGCTGAAAGCGACCCAGGCGATCCCCAGCAGCGCCAAACAGAAGCTGATGGTCAGCTTCGAATGCAGCCCCAGCGCCGAGGGGTGGCGCCAGTGGCGCCTCAGGTCCAAGATGACGGGGAAGCCCAGCGATCCGACGAAGACCGCGATCATGATCGGCGCCAGCACCCACCAATCGGAGGCGAAGGCTTCCAGCCCGCTGCGCGTCGGCACGAAGCCGGCGTTGTTGAAGGCCGAGACGCCGTAGAAGAACCCGTGCCAGAGCGCGGTCCCGGCGCTTTCCCCGGCAATGATGAATCGCGGCGTCAGGATGGCCGTGAGCAGCAACTCCACGACGATTGAGATCACGGCCACCGCTCTGACCAGCACGCCGACGTCCCCCAGGCGCGAGGTTCCGGTTTCCGACGCGGTCAGCAGCTTTGAGCGCAGCCCCAACCGCCGGGATGCCGCCAGCGACAGCAGCGACCCGAGCGTCATCACGCCCAGGCCCCCGACCTGCATCCCGGCGACTATCACGCCTTGGCCGAAGGCCGACCAGTATTCGGCTGTCGGCACCGTGGTCAGGCCGGTGACGCAAACCGCCGAAGTGGCTGTGAAAATGGCGTCGACGAGTTGCGGCGAATAGGGTCCGGCGCGGGCGATCGGCAGACTCAGCAGGGTCGCCACCACCAGGATGACGAGGGCGAAGGCGCCGACCGCCAACCGGGCCGGGGAGGCGTGCGAAAGGCGCTCGCCGAAGGAGCGCGCTGGCGCGTTCCCCCCGGACATCGCTTGCCGCATGGGTTCACACTACTAACAACCATCACTACAGTTGTCATTGGCAACACCACTCACTCGAGGAAGCGTCGCAATGGACTTGAAACCGGCCTTTTTGACCGTGTCTGAGGTGTCGGAGACGCTGCGCGTCTCCGACATGACGATCTACCGCCTGATCGCCTCCGGCGACCTCCGCGCGCTCAAAGTCGGCCGGTCCTACCGCATCCCCGCCGAAGCCCTTGACGAGTGGCTGGCGGACGGCGCCAACTGGGAGCGCGGCGCCAAACGCGCCTGATCGACACGATTCGCCGATTCGCCGATTCGCCAATTGGCCAATCAGCCGGATTCGCAGATTCGCAGCCGGCCGGCCGATCCGGGGTAAGATGCTTTGCCGGTGTCTTCGCCCAAGGCGAAGCCGTGAAGCACTTACTACAGAACTGTGAGGACCGTATGGGGTCAGTCATCAAGAAGCGCCGCAAGCGGATGGCCAAGAAGAAGCACCGCAAACTGCTGCGCAAGACCCGGCATCAGCGGCGCAACAAGAAGTAGCCGTCGGCGCCTCCCAGCCGGGAGCCGCCTGACCATCCACAGCCAAGCCCGTCCCCGGGCGCACTTCGCGCGGGCCAAACATGGGCCGACTGCGGCCTAGCTGCGGCCCAACCAAAATAGGGCGATCTTTTGTGCACCCGCCTCAAACCAGGGCGACTTTTTATGCGTCCTGGGCGGGCCATTCCGAGGCCCACCTTGGAGTTCACCGCCGGATCTTGCACAGAAAGTCGCCCTCGTTTCGCCAGGGCGCACAAAACCGCTGCCTCGTTTTGCCAAGCGCCCAAAA
>JAITJZ010000073.1 GCA_031278655.1 Bifidobacteriaceae bacterium | reverse complement strand
CGCTAGTTCCTCCATCTTCTGGCGAGCGGCCCGGCTGGGGTTGAACGCGAACCGGACCATCTGCGGGAACCCGAAGTATGGGTTCTCCCACTCGTCGGCCGGCTCGTCCTGGGCGAGATTGGCCGCGTCCCAGGCTTCCTGGTCGCGCACGATGTCGGAGAACTGGACGAAAGCGATGATGTCGTCTGTTGAGAACTCACTGCTCATGAGGATGCGGTACGGCGTTCCCGACAGGTGCAGGCGGACGCGCGGCGTGAGAACTTTGAGTTGCTCGTCGGCTTCTGCGGTGTCCACCAGGTCGTCCTCAACTTTGGCGAGAGCCTTGCTGTCGTCTGTCGGCTGACCTGCGTCTTTGAGTATCCGCCCATACTCTTCCGCCCTGGCCCCGAAGTGGGTCTCGTCCACGATCAGCAGATCGAGGTCGCTGCCGAACAGTTCCGCGTGCTTGTCTTTGACGTGTGGGCCTTGCAGGTCTTGCAAAGTCAAGAACACGGCAGCGGTCTGGCCGGCGTCCAACGCGGCCTTGATGGCGTTCGGGTCTTCGTCGAGTTGGTCGGAGTCGAGAAACACGTAGCCCTCGAAGTTGCCCGCAGTTTCGACAGTCCTCTTCCACTCGACTTTCACGTCCGCCTTCGCGGAGACGATCAGCACCGTGCGGGCGCCCATCGTCTTGGCGCAGCACAGCGACGTGAACGACTTCCCGAACCTCATGACCGCGTACATGAGCAGGTTGGTACGCCCTTTCCGCACCGCCTCGGCGAACCTGTCCACCGCTTCTTGCTGGTTGGGGCGCAGAGTCCACTCTGGGCCTCGGGCGTAGTGATATTCGATGGGCAGCCGATTCGCGTCGTAGTAGTCGTAGCTGTCCGAAGCGCCTTTGTAGCTTTCCCTGATGTCGGCGATGGCGTCCTGAACGTCAGCGGGAGCGGTCTCACGGAAAAACTCCTTGCTGAAATAAACGCCATCGGCAAGCTCGTCCCGGCTCAACCTGGCCTTGCCCCGCTCAACGTCTAAAAACCTATGGACCGCGAAATCGCGGAAATACACGTCCTGGCTGACGGTGGCGGCCTCGTCGCATTCTTTGGTCAAATCCGGGAAATGCTCGCGCCACTCCCTCAGCCGGGTAGCCACAGGACGGTAGGTGTCGCCCACTTTGAGGTGGTTGGGGACGGTGTTGGTGGCGAAAGCGTAGATGTGAGGTTTGACCCTGCCGACAATGAGCTGATCGAGGATCGTCGTGTCAACGGCCACCGTTGACGCCGCCTTTGAGCAAAGAGCGGAACTCGACTGTCCGGCCTGTCCGCCAGTCCCGGATGCGGCAAAGCTTCTCGTCGTCCCCGTGCGGGTCGAACAACGTCAGCTCGCTAACAGTCGACCTGATCTCTTTGAGAGGGATGGCGCAGGTGAGACCGTCCATCTGCCAGACGTTCCAAGCGATCACCTCCGCGACAGCCGTCAGCTCACGCTCGTCGGGCGGTCGGCCCAGGGCGCGGCGGGTGTGGTCCACGTAAGTGGCCAAAAGGTTCTCACGGGCCAGCAGCAGGTTGTCCCCCTGGAACTCGAACCCATAGGTGGCCTGGAACGCCCGTTCAGCCCAGCGCAGCCATTCGCCCTCATCGTGGCAGCGTTCGGTCACGACGCGCAGCTTCCGGTCCAGCAAGCCGATCCGACGCTCCAAGGCGATTGGCTCCCCAGTGGTCGCGTCGTAGCGGCTCACCAGATAGGGGGCCTCACCGCACGCCGCCTCCAACCGCCGCTCATCGACGTAGCGCTCCCAGGTCCGCATCCCCTCGGCGTCGAACTCGACGGTGGACGCGGTTGTTCGCCAGCCTCGGCGGGTGGCGGTGTTGAACGCCCCCGACCGGCCGAACCAAGCCTCGTCCACAAGGTTGTTCTGTTCGTTGCACAGCCAAGACGGCGTGAACACCTCGGCCCTGTCTTTGGCCCGGCCGCCCTGCCGCGTCTTCGACTTTTCCACGCGCGGGCGGATCACCCGGGCGCTCAGCCCAGTCACAGACTCGACGGTGATCGGCTGATCGGAGGCGAAGGCGGCGCCCAGGTGGGCGTAGTCCTCGGTGGCCCAGATGATGTTGCCGCCCGTGGTCATGTCCGACAGGAGAAGCTCGAACACGCCCGGCGTGGAGTCGGCCAGCGACAAAGCCGCCTCGGCCGGTCTTGCCAGCAGTTCTGCGACACTCAACATAGCTTCCCTCAAGTCGGTTGTTCGAGGCCCAAGTCTATCGGGGACCTATGACACGAACCTTTCAGCCGAACGGCTCGTCGTCCATCCAGCAGTCGTCGCCATCCACGTTCACCACAGTGCCGGTCGCGTCTGTTGAACCGGTTGAGCCCGCCCAACCAGCCGTCAGCGGCCGGTCGCTGGCCCCGCGCTCGGCCGCCGCCCCACCAGCCGCTGGCTTCGAGGCGTGCGTCAACTGATGACTCATCGCGGATGGTGGGGGCGCTCAGCCCGCCACGGTCCCGGAGTTGGCCGCCGGTTCGCGCAGGCGCGAATAAAACCCCAGGTCAATGGTGCGGCCGGTGATCCGGCCGGTGTAGGAGGCGGGGGTCACGTCGTGGTCCGCGCCGGACTCGGCCAAGGCGACGATGCCGTTCATGAACTCACCGATGATGGGGCCGTTCTTAAATTGGTTGCCGGAAGTGCCGATGGCGACATAGAACCCGGCGGCATCGGTCTTGTCGTAAATCGGCGTCCAATCCGTCGCCACGTCGTAGACTCCCACCACCCCCGCCGGGCGCGGCGGGATGGCCAACCCGGGGAAGCGCCTGGCGGCGCGCGTCACCTGCTTCTCGAACAATTCGGCGGTGCGGTTCAGATTGACGGCGTCGACCGGGCCGTCAACCCAGTCGAGGGTGTCGCACTCGGGTTCGGTGCCGCCGATCTGCAGTGAGCCGGACGGCTCCGGGTGCAGGTAGTAGCCGAGGTCTTGGTCGGCCACGCAGGGGCCGATCCGCCCGGGCGGGTTGAAACCGGCCGGGGCCGGGACGGCGTGGACCTCCTGGCGCAGCGGCCGGGTGGTGATGGCGAACTCGCCGCCGACGGACGCCAGGGAGTTGACCTCGGCCGACCACGGCCCGGCGGCGTTGACGACCAGCGGCGCCTCGACGGCGGCGCCGGAATCGAGCGTCAGGCGCCAGACCGGTTCGCCGCCCGCGAGCGCCTCGGCGCCCATCACCCGGGTTCGGTAGAGCGCCTCGGCCCCGGCCCGCCGGGCCGCGTTGGCGAAGTTTTCGCAGGCCAGGCGCGGGTCGTCGATGAAGCCAGCTTGCGGGGTGTAGATCGCGCCGATTTCTTCGACCGGTTCCTCCCAGAAGGCGTCCGAGTCGATTGGCCGGGGCGGGAAGTGGCGACCAGGATCGATCCCGCCCACCCGGCGGCGCAGTTCGGCCGGGTCCCATTCCTCGTACGCGATCCCGAGGGCGTCGAAGTGCGCCCGCAGCAACTCGCGCGGGAAGGCCGGGCAGTCCATCATGATCTTGCCGTTGCGGTGGAAGACCGCCAGCGCCTCGCTGGCCGGCGCTTCCAGGTAATCCCGCAGGTCAGCCCACATGTGCGCGGCCTCCCAGGCCACGATCACCGAAGTCGCCAGGGTGTATTCGAAGCGGATGACGCCGGACGAGGCGCTGGACGAGCCGAAGCCGGCGCCCGCCCCCTTGTCCACAAGGATGACTTTCCGCCCCGATTTGGCCAGCTGGTAGGCGATCGAGGCGCCGACCACGCCCGCCCCGATCACGATCACGTCGGCGCTGCGATTGCTGTTCCCGCTCATGGTCTTTCCTCTCCTAGAAGTGTTTGATCAGCCGGGCAGGCCCGGTCGCCTAAGCGCGTGAGCGCACGGCCGCGGCCGCCGCCGGCAGCACTTCGCCGAGGTCGCCGACAATCCCCAGGTCCGCGATCTCGAAGATGGGCGCGTCCGGGTCCTCGTTGACGGCCACGATCAATTCCGCGCCGCGCATCCCGGCCTGGTGCTGGATCGCCCCGGAGATCCCGGCCGCCACGTAGAGGCGCGGGCTGACCGTCTTCCCGGTCTGGCCGACCTGCAACGACGAGTCGACCCAGCCCGCGTCGACGGCCGCCCGCGAGGCCGCCACGGCCGCGCCCAGGGCGTCGGCCAGTTCCTCGACCGCGGTCAGGTCGCCGCCGGTGCCCCGGCCGGCCGAGACGATGATGTTGGCGTCGGCCAGGTCGGGACGCGCGCCCGATGCCGTCCGCCCGGTCACGCTCGTCACCTGGATTCGGTCTTCGCCGGGCCTGGGAGCGGCCGCCGGCAACTCGACCACTTCGGCCGCGGCGGCCGTCGCGGCCGTCGCGGCCGCGTCAGCGTCGCCGTCACCCGCGCCGCCGGCGGTGGCGCGGACAGTGAAGATCGCCACCCCGCCCGCGACTCGCGCCCGCGTCAACGAGGTCCCGGCCATGACCGGCTTGGTGGCGGTCAAATCCGGGTCGAGCTGAATCACATCGGTGATGACGCCGGAATCCAAGCGCCACGCCAACAGCGAGCCGACCTCGGCGCCGAACAGTCCGGCGGGCAGCAGCACGGCGGCGGCGGCGCGGGCCTCGGCCAGCGCCGCCAAGCCCTCGGCCACGCGGCCCGGCTGGGCGTGGGCCTCCAGGCCGCCGTTCAGCCGCACGCCCACGGGCGTGCCCAGGCGCCCGGCCGCGGCCAGGCGCTCAGCCTCGGCCGAAGGGTCGTCCAGCAGCGTCAGAATGTCAGACATCGGTCCTCCTTCAGGGGTTAGATGAGCGCGTTGGCTTGGAGCAGCTCGACAAAGGCGGCCACGACGTCATCGGACTCGGCGTCCAGCACCTGCCCGCCGGCCCTGGGCGGGACCGGCTCGATCCCGACCACCGTCACCTTGGCGGCGGCGGCGCCCACCGCCGCCGCGTCCACCCCCAAGTCAGCCAGTTCCAAAAGGTCGATCGGTTTCTTGCGCGCCAACATGACCGCCTTGGCGGACGGGTAGGCCGGCTCGCCGGCCTTGTCATCGACAGAGACCAGCGCCGGCAACGCCGCCGCCAGCGTCAACGACCCGGCGTCCTCGTCGCGGCGGACGCTGACCACCCCGTCTTGGACCGTCAAGCTGGCCGCGCCGGTCAATGCGGGAATCTGGAGCCGGGCGGCCAGCTGGACGGGGATCAGGGATGTGGTGGCGTCGGCTGAGCCGGCGCCGCAAAGAATCAGATCGGCGCCGCCAAGATGGCTGATGGCGGCGGCCAGGACCAGGGCCGTGGCTGAGGCGTCCGAACCGGCGATGGCCTCGTCGCTGACGTGGACGCCCCGGTCGGCGCCCATTTGGAGGGCGCGCCGGACGGCTTCATCGGCCTCGTCCGGCCCCACGGTCAAGGCCACGACCTCGGCCCCGGTCTGCTCCGCCAGGCGGCGGGCCTGCTCCAGCGGGTATTCGTCGAGCTGGCTGAGCAGGCCGTCGCCGCCGCGGTCGAGCCGCCCGGCCTGGTCGAACTCATAACCGGCCTCGATGTCCGGAACGTATTTGACCGGCACGATGATCCTCATCTTTACTCCTTTTAATTAAGGCGCCGTTGGCAAAGCCGCCAGCACCAACTCAGCCACGTCGCGGACGGGCGTGTCAGCGCCGGCCGACCCGGCGGCATCGGACAACATGACGTTGCAGAACGGGCAGGCGGTGGCGATCGCGTCCGCCCCGGTGGCGCGCGCCTCGGCGAAGCGCCGGGCGTTGACGCGCTCGCCGGATTCCTCCATCCACATTTGGCCGCCGCCGGCGCCGCAGCAATTGCCGCGGCGCCCGCAGGCGCTCATGTCCGCCAGCTCAAGGCCGGGCAGGCTTTCGAGCACCCGCCGGGGCGCCGACACCTGGCCGTTGTGGCGGGCCAGGTAGCAGGGGTCTTGGTAGGTCAGGCCGCCGATGCCGTCGGGCTGGTTTTGGGGGCGCAGTTTGCCTTGGTCGATCAGTTCGGCCAGCAGCTCGGTGTGGTGGATCACCTGGTAACGCCCGCCGAAGGGCCCGTATTCATTGGCCAGCGAGTTCAGGCAATGCGCGCAGGTGACAACGATCTTGGCGGCTCCGGCCCCGGCCCCGGCCGCGTTCAGGGCCTCGACGTTGGCGCTGGCCAGGGTCGCGAAAAGGGCTTCGTTGCCGGCCCGGCGGGCCGGGTCGCCGGTGCAGCACTCGGCCGAGCCGAGCACGGCGAAGCGCGTCCCCGCCCGGTGCAGCAGGCTGGCGAAGGCGCGGGCGGTGGCTTGGCCGCGTTCGTCGAAGGCGCCGGCGCAGCCGACCCAGTACAGATAGTCGACCTCGGTCAGCGACTCGACGTCTTGGCCCAGGACCGGCACATCGAAGTCGAGTCCCTTGGTCCAGTCGAGGCGCTTCTTGGCCAGCACGCCCCAGGGGTTGCGGCGTCGCTCCAGATTGCGGAAGGCGCCGGCCAGCTCCGCCGGGAACTCGCCCGCGACCATGACTTGATGGCGGCGCAACTCGACCACTTGGTCGACGTGCTCAACACCGACCGGGCAGGCTTCGACGCAGGCCCCGCAGGTGGTGCAGGCCCACAGCGCCTCCGGCGCCACCGCCCAGGCGGATTCGCCCCCGACAAGGGGGCCGGGCGTCGCCTCGGCCCCGAATGCGTGATCGCGCAGCGCGCCCACCAGCAATTTTGGGCTGAGCGCTTTGCCGGTGGCCCAGGCCGGGCAGACTTCCTGGCAGCGGCCGCACTCGGTGCAGGTGGCCAGGGCCAAACGGTCTCGCCAGGTCAGGTCCGCGACCCGCCCGGCGCCCAGGCGCTCGAAAACCGATTCGTCCACCTCCGGGTCCGTCAGGTCGACCGCGCGGCCGTCCACCACCAGTCCGGGCAGGGCGCCCAAGGCGGGCGAGCCGTCCGCCTGGCGGCCGGTCCACAGGTTCGGGAAGGCCAAGAAGCGGTGCCAGGCCACGCCCATGGTTGGCGTCAGCCCAACCACCACCATCCAGGCGTAGCTGACCAGGATCTTCGCCAAGGCGAGCGTGGAAATCCAAAGCCCGAGCACGGCATCGGGCAAATCTTGGGGGTAAAGCCGGCCGATCCAGGCGGTCGAGCCGAAACGCGCCCGGTCGCCGTCTCCGGCCGCCGCCGATTCCAACCCCCGCAACCACAGCACCAACACCACCACCGCCAAGATGGTGGCCTCGACGTAGCGGGCGCGCCACTGGTGCGAGCCGAAGAAGCGTGAGCGGCGGCCCTCTGATCGCCGCGAGGCCCGCAGGCGGATGGCGATGAGGACGCCTATCCCGACCAGGCCGGCCCAGGCGAAGAACTCGGTCAGCCAGCCCCACGGCGCCCAGCGCCCGATCACCGGCAGGTCGAAATGCGGGTCAAAGAGCTGGCCGGTGGCTTGGGCCAGGGTTGTCACCAGCACCAGGAATGAGAACATTGTGGCCCAGTGGGCCACAGCCACCAGCGGTTTGCGGGCCAGTTTGCGGTGCAGCAGGAATTCGCGGGCCATCGTGGCGGTGCGCCTCCAGGGCTGGTCGCGGCGCGAACCGGCGACCTCCGGGGCGCCGGCGGCGAACAGGCGGGCGAAGGCGACCACGCGCCAGCCCAGCGCCGTCCAGCCGATGACCGTGGCGGCCAGCCCGGCGATGGCGAATCCGACCATCGGTCCCTACGCCCCGCCGCCCGCCGGCGCTGCCGAGGCAACCGGCGCAACCGGCGCAACCGGCGCTGCCTGCGCTGCCGGCGCCAGGCCCGGAATCCAATCGGTCCCGGCCAGCGGCCGCCTGGTCATGGCCGCCGCCTCGATCGTCAACGCCACCAGGTCCTCCGGCTCAAGGTGGGCCAGATGAGCTTTGCCGCAGGCGCGGGCTATGATCTGGGCCTCCATGGTCATCACCCGCAACAGGTTGGCGAGCCGGTGCCCGGCCGCGACGGGGTCGAGGCGTTTGGACAGCTCCGGGTCTTGGGTGGTGATCCCGGCCGGGTCCTGCCCGGCCTGCCAGTCGTCGTAGTAGCCGGCCGCCGAGCCGATCTTGCGGTACTCGTCCTCAAGGGCCGGGTCGTTGTCGCCCAGGGCGATCAGCGCGGCCGTGCCGATCGAGACCGCGTCGGCGCCCAAGGCCAGGGCCTTGGCCACATCGGCGCCGGAGCGCACCCCGCCGGAGACGATCAACTGGACCTGGCGGTGCAGGCCGGCCTCCTGGAGGGCGTCGACCGCCTGGGGGATGGCGGCCAGGGTCGGAATGCCGACGTGTTCGATGAACACGTCCTGGGTGGCGGCGGTCCCACCCTGCATGCCGTCCAGCACAATCGCGTCAGCGCCGGCCTTGATGGCCAAAGCGACGTCGTAGTAGGGACGCGAGGCGCCGATCTTGACGTAGATCGGTTTCTCCCAGTCGGTGATCTCGCGCAGTTCTGTGATCTTGATGCGCAGGTCGTCCGGGCCGGTCCAATCGGGGTGGCGGCAGGCTGAGCGCTGGTCGATCCCGACCGGCAGCGTGCGCATGGCGGCCACCCGCTCGGTGATCTTCTGTCCCAGCAGCATGCCGCCGCCGCCGGGTTTGGCGCCCTGCCCGAGCACCACTTCGATGGCGTCCGCCAGGCGCAGGTGCTTCGGGTTCATGCCGTAACGTGACGGCAGGTATTGGTAAACCAGGGTCTCGGAGTGGCCGCGTTCTTCTTCGGTCATGCCGCCGTCGCCGGTGGTGGTCGAGGTCCCGACCTCGCTGGCGCCGCGCCCCAGGGCCTCCTTGGCCTGGCCGGAGAGCGATCCGAAGCTCATCCCGGCGATCGTCACCGGGGTTTTCAGGTGCAGCGGCTTCTTGGCGAAGCGCGTGCCGATGGTGACGTCGGTGTCGCAGCGCTCGCGGTAGCCCTCCAGCGGGTAGCGCGACATCGACGCGCCCAGGAACAGCAGGTCGTCGAAGTGGGGGAGGCGGCGCTTGGCGCCGCCGCCGCGGATGTCGTAGAGCCCGGTCTGGGCCGCGTGGCGGATGGCGGCTATGGTGGCGCGGTCGAAGGTGGCGTTCTCACGCAGGCCGAGAGCGGCCGGGTCGGGGGTGGTGATCGCGGTCATGTCAGATCAGACTCCTAGTACGCGAAGGCGTTCTCGACGTGGAAGTTGTAGAGCTGGCGGGCGGAGCCGTAGCGGCGGAACTCGGCCGGGTCGTGGTCCAGCCCGGCCTGGGCCAGGAGGCCCGAGAGTTCGGCCAGGTGTTCCGGGCGCATTTCTTTGGCCACGCAATCGGCGCCGAGCTGGCCGACCTTCCCCCTGACGTAGAGGCGCGCCTCGTAGATCGAGTCGCCCAGGCCGTCGCCGGCGTCGCCGCAGATGACGAGCGCGCCAGCCTGGGCCATGAAGGCGGACATGTGGCCAACGCCGCCGCCCACCACAATGTTGACGCCCTTCATGGAGATGCCGCAGCGGGCGGCGGCGTCCCCGTCTATGACCAGCAGGCCGCCGTGGGCGGTGGCCCCGGCCGACTGCGAGGCGCTGCCGTGGACGTGGACCCGGCCGCTCATCATGTTCTCGGCCACGCCGACTCCGGCGTTGCCGCTGATCTCCACGCTGGCCTCCTCATTCATCCCGGCCGCGAAGTAGCCGACGTGCCCCTCGATCTTGACTGTGATCGGCGCCGCCAGGCCGGCGGCGATGGCGTGCTGGCCGTCCGGGTGGAGCACTTCCCACTGGGAACCGGCCGGGGCCTGGTGCAGGGCTTGGTTGAGGTCTGTCACCGTGCGCTGGCGGAGGTCGACGCGAGTTGACTGGTCGACGGAGAGCGTTCCCATACGTACACCACTTCCGGGTCGGGCTCGAAGATGCGAGCGGTTTCAATGCCGGGCAGTCCGGTCAGGTAGCGGTACTCGGAGGCGACCGCGACCAGTTGCGGGGTTTCCGCCACGATGGCGGGTTTGCAGGCGATGGCGTCGCGGACAACGGCGAAGGCCGTGGCCGAGGACACCAACAGGGTGTAAAAGCCGTCGAAGACGCGGGTCAGGTCGGTCAGCGCCTGGCGCATGGTGGCGCCATCGGCCAGGCGGTCGGCGACGAAGCGGGCGCCGACCTCGGTGTCGTTCAGGGAGTCGAACCGAATCCCCTTCTTGACCAGCGTCTTGCGGATGGACTCATGGTTGGAGAAGGAGCCGTTGTGGACCAAGCATTGGTCTGAGCCGACCGAGAAGGGATGCGACCCGCCGGGCGTGACGGCTGATTCTGTGGCCATGCGCGTGTGCGCCACGCCTTGCCAGCCGCCGCGATCAGCCAGGCGCCAATCGGCGGCCAGCGCCTCCGGCTCGCCTGTGCCCTTGAGCACCGTCAGTGATTGGCCGCGCGAGATGACCACGGCGCCGGGCAGCGCGGCCAGCGCGGCCGCCTCGAGGGCGGCCTCGGGAGCGCGTGCGGTGAGGACCAGGCTTTGGCCGAAGCGGCCGGCCGTGACCTGCTCGAGGGTCGGGTCGGCGGCCGCCACCAGGCTGGCGACGCTGTTGGCGGAGCCGTTGGCGGCGCTGCCGGCCGAAGCGTCGCCGACGTCGCTGGCGTCGCCGACGTCGCCGCCCAACAGGCAGATGGTCGACTGTCCGGGCGGGACGGTGGCCGGGTCGGCGTAGAGGCCGACCCCGGCTGAGTCATTGCCGCGGCCGGCGGCTTGGCGGAGCATGCCGCCCAGCAATTCGCCCAGGCGCGGCGCCAGGGCCGGGTCGCGGAAGTGAAGCCCAGCGATACCGCACATCTTGGCCTCCTTGGATGGTGCTGATGGTCGTTTCGGAATCGAGTTTCGTACGCTGAATCAAAGAGTACTCCAGAGAAACTACGCGGTCAAGTACCGCTCGATTTCCCAGGTGGAAATGGCGTCGTGCCAGGCATAGAACTCGTTGCGCTTCAACGTGGCGTAGTACTGCGAAACTGCCGCCGCTGGGTCCACGGCATCGAACACGGCTCGGACCACGGCATCGTCC
The DNA here is from genome assembly GCA_031278655.1 of Bifidobacteriaceae bacterium. GTDB lineage: Bacteria > Actinomycetota > Actinomycetes > Actinomycetales > WQXJ01 > JAIRTF01. The sequence goes on along the minus strand of JAITJZ010000073.1, from coordinate 14,079 downwards.
TCGAAGGCCTCAACCGCGTCCATCAACGTCCGGGCCAACGCCGGGCGCCCCTCGTGGTGGTCGGCGCCGGCCGGACCCGGGTGCAAGCCCCGCTCGATCCCGTCCAGCCCGGCCCCCAGGCAGGCCGCCATCGCCAGGTAGGAGCAGGCCGAGCCGTCGCCGACCCGGATTTCGACGCGCTTGTTGTCGGGGACGCGGACCATGACGCCGCGGTCGTCGCCGCCGTAGCTGGCGTAGCGCGGCGTCCAAGTAGCGCCCGATGCCGTCGAGAGGGCCGCCGTTCGCTTGTAAGAGTTAACGGTCGGGTTGAGAACAGCCATCAGACCGGGCGCGTGGTCCAAGAGGCCGGCCACATAACCGAGGGCGGCGGGCGAAAGCGCGTAGGGGTTGCCCGGATCGGCCTGGCCCCGAAAGGCGTTGGCGCCGGCGTGGTCCCATAACGACATGTGCATGTGCAAGCCGTTGCCGGTGCGGTCGCTGAAAGGCTTGGGCATGAAGGTCGCGGTCATGCCGCGTTTCTCCGCCAGCATTCGGATGATGTAACGGGCGGTGATGACGCGGTCGGCCGTGACCAGGGCGCGGTCGTAGGCGAAGTTCTGCTCGAACTGGCCGTTGGCGTCCTCGTGGTCCGAGGCGTAGGGCTGCCAGCCGAGCGATTCCATGGCCCGGGAGACGTCGGTCAGATGATCGAACTGGCGGATCAGGCCGCGGGCGTCGTAGCAGGGCTGGAGGGCGGTGTCGGTTTGGTCGGCCACCTTGATCTCCCAGTCGTCGCCCTTCTCCACCAGGAAGTATTCGATCTCAGCGCCGACTTGGAAATCGAAGCCGAGGGCGGCGGCGCGCTCCACCTGGGCGCGCAGAATCTGGCGTGGCGCGAACGGATGCGCCCGCCCGTCCAACTGCGGGTCGCAGTGGACCATGGCCAGGCCGCGCTTGATGAAGTGGAGCGGGGTGTAGGAGCTGAGGTCTGGGATGACCACCAGGTCGCCGTCGCCCGGCTCCTGGCCAATGGCCCCGGCGGCGAAACCGGCGAAGCCCATCTTGCCGGCCTCGAGGTCCGGGGCGGCGCAGATCGGCACCAGTTTGGAGCAGGGGCGGCCCGTCATGGTGGTGAAAGTGGCCATGATGAACTCGACGCCGTCGCGGCGGGCCAGGCCGGTGAGGGTTGATCGGTCCTCGCCGGGGGCTTGGCTGGGGGTGAGTTCAGGTGCGATGACTGAGGTCACGGCTGCCTCCTTGGGTCAGAGTGGCGTCCACTCGAAGGCAACAACGCTCCCTGCGAGTGGACAAGTCACTTAACATTAGAGCACCCGTGTTACCGGCATTGGTCGTAATTAACCTGACTGCAACGCTAGTTTTACACCCCGGTGCGCCGGAGTTTTCCCGGGGCGCGGTTTCCCCCCAGATGATGTGTGTCGCGGGAGTCCTTTGTTCACCCCTGACCGACAGGTCTGTGGGCCGTGCCTTCGGCGCGGCCTCGGACCCAAGCGTTTCTTAAGGAGGGACGTACATGGATGCCGGAATACTGGCTGGCGACACTGCTTGGATTCTGACCAGCACAGCGCTCGTCACACTCATGATGCCCGGACTGGCCTTCTACTACGGAGGCATGACCGGGTTCAAGACCAGCTTGAACATGCTGATGATGGTGATGGGCGGCTTTTGCGTGGTGATGGTCGCCTGGTCGCTGATCGGCTACTCGATTGCCTTCGGCAACTCTTACGGCGGCGCCGGATTGCTTGGAGACGTCGCCGAATACATCGGCATGCGAGGCATGCTGGCGGCCGACCCGAACGGCCTGCCACCCATGCTCCTGGTCGGGTTCATGGGCATCTTCTGCGCCCTGACCACCGGGATCATAGCCGGAGGCGCGGCCGACCGGATGAAGTTCGGGGCTTGGATGGTGTTCGCGGGGCTGTGGTCGGTGCTGGTCTACGCGCCCGTCTGCCACTGGGTTTTCTCCTTCGACAACCCCGACACGGGCTATGTGGGCGGTTGGATCGCCAACCAGCTTCAAGCCATCGACTTCGCCGGCGGCACCGCCGTCCACATCAACTCCGGCGCGGGCGCCCTCGCGTTGGTGCTGGTGCTGGGTCAACGGCGGTCCTTCAAGCGGCCGCCCCGGCCGCACTCGCTGCCCCTGGTCCTATTGGGCGCCGGGCTGCTGTGGGTCGGTTGGTACGGCTTCAACGCCGGCTCGGCCTTGGCCTCCGGCAACAACGCCGCCGTCGCTTTGACCAACACCCTCCTGGCCACGGCCGGCGCCACCCTCGGCTGGATGGGCTTCGAGAAGATTCGGGACAAACACTCGACGGCGCTCGGCGCCGCCTCTGGCATGGTGGCTGGCCTTGTGGCCATCACCCCAGCGTGCGGGGCCGTCAACGGTGTCGGGGCCATCGTCATCGGGCTGGCGGCGGGCGTGGTCTGCGCCATCGCCGTGACCTGGAAACGGAAACTGGGCTATGACGATTCGCTCGACGTGGTTGGGATTCACTTCGTCGGGGGCATCCTCGGCACGCTGATGATCGGCCTGCTGGCCGTCCCGGACGCGCCCAACGCGGGCACGGGGCTGTTCTTCGGCGGCGGCTTCGAGCTGCTCGGCAAGCAAGCCTTGGCCGCCATCGCCGTCATCGCCTACTCGTTCATCGTCACCCTTGTGATCGCCGTGGTCCTGAAGAAGACGATGGGCATCCGGGTCACGGCCGAGGAAGAGGATGATGGCCTGGACATCAACACCCACGCGGAGAGGGCCTACGAGATCCCGGCCATGGCTGGCGAGTGATCTGACCCTTTGTGGCGGGCTCTTTGGCGGGCTCTTTGGCGGGCGCCTTGGCGGGCTCTTTGGCGGGCGGCGGCGGGGCCGCCGCCGCGCCGCCGCCGCCAGTGCCGCGAAGCTTCCGCCGGGCGGGCCGGGAACCGGTAGGTGATCCCGGGGTTCGCTCCCGAACCGCCCGGCGGAACCCATCTTCCGCCAGCGCCCGGCGCCGTTCTCCGGCGCCAGCGCGCGCCACGCCGCCTTATCATGGGCGGGTGAGCCAACCAAGTGACCAGATCGCGGCCGGGAGCGAGGCGCGGCAGGCGCCGCCGGCGTCCCCGGAGGCCTTGCATGAGGAATTGAAGGCCGCCATCGGCGCTCAGGTGCGGGCGGCGCGCCAGGCGCGCGGCCTGACCATAGGCGCGGCGGCGGAACGCTGCGGCATCTCCAAAGCCATGCTCTCGAAGATCGAGAACGCCCAGACCTCGTGTTCTCTGGCCACGGTCGCGGCCCTGGCCGAAGGCCTGGAAGTGCCTGTGACCAGCCTTTTCAGAGGCGTGGCTGTCGAATCCGAAGCGGTCTTCGTGCCAGCTGGGCACGGCGGCAAGATCATCCGGCGCGGTTCGCGCCAAGGCCACCTCTACGAACTGCTGGGCTCACTGCGCGGTCCGCACAAACGCATGGAGGCCGTGCTCGTGACCCTGGACGACTCATCCGAGGTCTTCCCCATGTTCCAGCACGCCGGCACCGAATTGCTTTACATGCTGGAGGGCACCATGGTCTACGCCCACGGCGACGACGCCTACACGCTGCGGCCGGGCGACGCCCTGCAATTGGACGGCGAGGGGCCGCACGGCCCGGTCGAACTGGTGCGCCTGCCGGCCCGGTTCCTTTCCGTCACCGCTTATCCGGACTCGCTGGTGGAGGCCTAGCCGATGGCCACCGTCAGACCGGACCAGGAGCTTGAGGACCAGGTCCAAGCCGTCTACCGCGAGATACTCAGGCGCGCGCCCGAACATGACTTCGAGCCGACCCTTGACCGCCTTCGCCGCGCCGTCGACCTGCTGGGACAGCCGCAGCGGAGCTACCAGGTGATCCATGTGGCCGGCACCAACGGCAAGACCTCGACGGCGCGGATCGCTGAGTCCCTGGTGCGGGCGCACGGACTGCGGACGGGCTTGTTCACATCCCCGCACCTGTCATCCGTGCGCGAGCGCATCGCCGTTGACGGCCAGCCGATCAGCCGCGCCGCCTTCCTGGACGCCTGGTCGCTGGTCGGCCCGGTGGTGGATTTGGTGGACCGGGAGTCGGCCGCGGCGGGCGGCCCGGCCATGAGCTTCTTCGAGGTCTTGACCGTGCTGGGCTTTGTCGCCTTCGCGGACGCGCCGGTGGACGTGGCGGTGGTGGAGGTCGGCATGGGCGGCGTCTGGGACGCCACAGCGGTGGTCGAGTCGTCCGTCCAGGTCATCACCCCGATCGCCCGCGACCACGAGCAGTGGCTGGGCTCGACGCTGGCGGCGATCGCCGCCGAGAAGGCCGGCATCATCCGCACCCGGGCGGTGATCGGCCATCAGCCGCCGCCCGCCGCCGAGGTCCTGTTGGCACGGTTGGAGGAGGTCGGCGCCGCCGGCTATTGGCTGGGCCGCGACTTCGAGGTTGTTGGCCGGGGCGTGGCGGTGGGCGGCCAGGTGGTGCGCCTGCGCGGCCTGGCCGGCGAGTATGAGGAAGTCGCGCTCGCCCTGTTCGGCCCCCACCAGGCGGACAACGCCGCCTTGGCCGTGGCCGCCGTCGAGTTGTTGTTGTCCGATGCCGTCGAGCCGCTCCCGGCCGCGCCTTACGTGGAGGGGTTGGAGACCGCCGCTTCCCCCGGCCGCTTGGAGGTTGTGCGCCAGGCGCCAACTGTGCTGGTCGACTCGGCTCATAACGTGGCCGGCGCCGAGGCGCTGGTCGCGGCCGTGGACGAGGCTTTCCCGTTCCGGCTGATCGGGTTGGTGGGCGTCCTTGGTGACAAGGACGCCGAGGGGCTGCTGGGGGTTCTGGAGCCGATCCTGAGTCAGGTCGTCATCACTCGTTCGACTTCTCCGAGGGCTGTTGAGCCGGAGGCGTTGGGCGCGGTGGCGCGGGAGGTCTTCGGCCCTGAGCGGGTCGAGGTCGTCGAGCGCCTGGATGACGCCCTGGTCCGCGCCATCGAACTGGCCGAGCTCGACTCCGAGGGCGCGCCCTCGCCCCTGGCAACAGGCGTGCTGGCGACCGGCAGCGTGACCATCGCCGCCGAAGTCCGAATCCTCCTCGGCCATGCCTGAGCGCCGAACCCGAAGCCTGGCGGCCGCCTGACGGGGTCTTTTGCTATCGGGGACGCCGAGTGCGTTAGTTTAGAGTGCTTCCCGTCGCCGGGCCGTTGCGCGATCGGGTCCGCGGTGGTGGGGTGGTTGGCGCAATCATCATTGGGCGGTCGGGGCTCCCGCGAGGCGAGGAGGTTTAGGACGTGGCTACAGGCGAGGCGCAAAAGGGCGGAGATTCAGCGGGAGGTCTTGGCCGCCGTTCTAGGAGGCGCACGATGACGCGCGGCCATTGGCGCCGGGTGGCCGCCCTTGGGTTCGCGGTGGCGTTGGGCTTGGTCGGGGCGCCCGCCCCGGGGGCGTTCGCGGCGAGCGCCGGCGCCACGATTGACCTGGCTGACGCCGCCCCGCCCGCCAGCGGCGATGGCTGGACCTACGCGAACGGTCTTTACACGGTGCTCGACGGCGCCAATGTCCTGGTCACGGGCGTCTCAACCGGCGACCGCCTGGTGGTGGCCCCGGGCGCTGTCGCCTTCGTGACCCTGCAGGACGCGACCATCGACGTCAGTGCCACCGAAGGGGCCTGCCCCTTCGACATGACCGGCGCGACCGTCGATTTGACTCTGGTCGGCTCGAGCACGCTGAACAGCGGCTACGGTCGCGCGGCCCTTCAGGCGCCGGACGGCGCGGTCTTGACAATCGGGGGTTCGGGCGCCCTCACCGCCGCCGCTCCCAGCGGCAATAACGGTGGCGGCGGTTCGGGTATCGGCGGCGGTGATGGCGCCGCCGGCGGCGCCATCACCATCAACGACGGAACTGTCACAGCGACCGGCGCCACGTATAGCGTCTATGGCGGAGCGGGCATCGGCGGCGGCGCCGGCGCCGGCGGCGGCGTCACCACCATCAACGGTGGAATTGTCACGGCGACTGGAGGGCAGCAGCGGGCGGCGGGCATAGGCGGCGGCACATATGGCGCCGGCGGCAATATCACCATCAACGGAGGCGATGTCACTGCCACGGGCGGAGGCTTTGGCGGCGCTGGAATCGGTGGCGGTTACATGGCTTCGGGCGGAGTGGTCACGGTCAACGGCGGCACGGTCACGGCGCGCGGCTCTGATGCGGGGGCCGGGATGGGCACTAGCGCTATCGGCACAGGCGGCGCGGTCGTCATCAACGCTGGCACTATCACCGCGAGCAGCGGCGGCAACGGCGCCGGGATCGGTGGCGGCCAAGGCGCCGCCGCCGGCACGGTCACCATCAACGGCGGCGATGTCACCGCGAGCGGCAGCGGCAACGGCGCCGGGATCGGTGGCGGTCAAAACGCCATCGCCGCCGGCACGATCACCATCAACGGCGGCGATGTCACCGCGAGCAGCAGGAATAACGGCGCCGGGATCGGTGGCGGTCAAAACGGCGCCGGCGGCGCGGTCACGATCGCCGGAGGCACGGTCACGGCCACCAAGGGCAGCAGCTCAAACAGGGGCGACATCGGCCCGGGCGGCAACGGCGCCGATGGCACGGTCACCATCACCGGCGGCAGCGTCAAATCCGGCTCGGGGGCGCTGCCCGTGCCGCAGCCCCAGGACGCCCAATCCAATCCCGTTTACCTGGTGGTCTTGACCCTTGACAGCGCGGGCGACGGCGCGACCGTTGTCGCCTCGCAGATCACCGGCGAGCCCTACGGCGTGCAGGACGTTGTCACCCGCGACGGGGGCAAGGTCTACGCCTGGCTGTCTGACACCACCACGGCGGGCGGCATCGTGCTGGGGACCAATACCGCTGACTACTCCGCCCCTGACACCACCCCGGTGGGCGCGGGCAACGGCGCGGCCTTCACGCTCAGAGCCTCGCCCTCAACGGCGGCGGTGAATGGTGGCACTGTCCAGATGAACCTCAACGGCGGTCGGTGGCGCGGTCAAGGCTGGCGCATCAGCGTTCGCTCAGAAACCGACGGCAAGTCCGCGACCGCAGTCGACAACGGCGACAGCACGGTTTCGGTGACAGGCTTCGCCGGGACGTACGCGGTTCACGACATCGGCCAGGACACCGGGATCACCCTGACCTTGGACGCGGGTGACCCCGGCTCGGCGCGACTGGATTACTACCAGCCCGGGGACGGCGACTACGACCTGACCCCGACGACCGCCGTCTACGACGGCTCGCAGCAGCCGGTCACCGTCTCCGGGAAGACGTCGATCGGTCAGAACGCTGGGACGCTGACCGTGTATTACACGGGGACGGGCGCCACCGACTACGCCCAGTCGACCGACGCGCCGATCAGCGCCGGCACCTACGCCGTCACGGTCGACGTGGCCGAGGGGCCATGGGCCGCCGGCGTCAAATACCTCGCCGCCGAGGGAGTCGCAGTCGGCGATTACACCATCGCCAAAGCGCCCCAGTCGGGGTTCGCGTTGACGGACCTGGCGGGCAGTTACACCTATGGGGACGCGAGTTTCACTGTCGGGACGTCCGGCGGCTTGGGGACTGGTGCAGTCACTTATGAGGTTGTGGAGGGAGACGCGGCCAGTGTGGACTTGAATTCAGGCGAGGTCACCATCTTGAGCGCGGGGACGTTCAAGATCAAGGCAACGATCGCTGAATCGGAGTTGTATGAGGCCGGTTCGGTGACGTCCGCGCCGGTGACCGTGGCCAAAGCCACCCCGAGGGTGGTCTTGACGGCGAACCCGGCTGACGGGTCGGTCTTCGGCGGGTCGGTGGTGTTGACGGCGGTGGTGATCGGGGCTGGCGGCGGCGCGCAGCCGACCGGCGCGGTGACGTTCGAGGTCGATGGCCAGGCGGTCACGGGCGGGGCCGATCTGCCCCTGAGCGGCGGCCGGGCCGAGTTCACGGTGACGGGGCTCACGACCGGCGAGCACAGCTTCGAAGCTCTGTACTCCGGGTCGGCTGATTACCAGGCAGAGACCGCGACGCTGTCTGGTTATGAGACGGCGAAGGCGGAGCAAGCGCCGGTCGTGATCACCCCGCCCGGGACCAAGACCTACGGGGACGCGCCCTTCACGCTGGGGATCGGCACGAGCGGTTCCGGGACGGGCGCGGTGGTCTTCTCCGCGCCGGCCAACGATTGCGTCGACGTCAGCGCCGCGGGCGCGGTGCGCATCAAGGGCGCGGGCTCGGTGGTGGTGACCGCGACCAAGGACACCGACGCGGACTACAACCAGGCTTCCGGGACGCTGACGCTGACAATTGAGCCGCGCGACATCGGCCAAGTGTCCGTGACGGTGACCGGCCAGACAACGTACACGGGTGCGCAACTGACGCCGGCTTTCACCGTCGATGACGGGACGCAGGCGATCACGGACGGGGATTACACGGTCACCTGGGGGGAAAACGTGAACGTTGCCACCGGCGGCAGCTTGACGTTGCGCGGTCACGGGAATTACACGGGCGGCAAGACGCAGGCGTTCCCGATCGGCGCCGCGGCGCTGTCCGTGGCGGAGGCGCCGCAGGCGTCGAGCGTCTTGGCGGACGAGGGATTGGCGGGGTCGGTGCTCTCGGGCGGGTCGGTTGAGTTTGGCGGGACGCCGGTGACCGGGGTCTTCGCTTGGGCCGACCCAGCGGCGCAAGTCACGCCAGGGCAGGAGCACGATGCCGTCTTCACGCCGGACGCCGTCTATGGGGGCAATTTCGCTCCCGTCCATTTGCGGGTCGCGGTGGCGGTCAAAGACGCGCTGGCCGGTGGCTTGGCGGCGGCCGAGGCGGTGGCGTGGGGCGGGGTCAACACCACGACCGCGTGGACGGATTTCGCGGCGGCCAAGGCGGCCGCGAACCAGGCCCTGACCGATCCGTCCGCGGCGCAGGCGCGATTGGACGCAGCCGCCGCCGCTTTGGCGGCGGCCCTGGCCGCTTTGCGCGTCGATGACGACTCGCATGGGTTCGAGGGCGGCGTCAGCCGCCATGTGATCGGCGGCGGGGACTTGACGCATCTGTCGACCCACGATTGGTCGTTGCACACAGGCGTGGTGAAGGTCGATGGCGTGACGCTGACGCTCGGGGCGCAGTATTCCTCCGCCGAAGGCAGCACGGTGACCACGCTGTTGGGCTCATACCTGGACACATTGGCGGTCGGGGAACATGTCTTGGAGGTGGAGTTCTCGTCCGGGATCGCGCCCGTGAAGGACGTGTTCACGGTCGCGGCGGCGGCCACGCCGACGCCAACCCCCACCCCGGGCCAGGGCGGGAACGACGCGTTGTCAACGACCGGTCCGGTTTCCGCCTCGTGGCTGGTGGCCGCGTTGGCGGTGACGGCAGCCGGGCTGTGGCTGCTGGTGGGCTCGCGGCGGCGCGCCGCCCAAGGCCAGCCGGGCGGGTGAGCGCGACCTGAGGCACGGCATCGGGCGGGTGAGCGCGACCCGAGGCACGGCATCGGGCGACCAACCGGGCGACCAACCGGGCGCCACGGCGCGGCGGTCTGCGCGACGGTCTGGGGGCTGGTCCCGGGGGAGAGCCAGTAGGCTCAAACCATGTCTCAAACTCAAACAACCGAAGAAGTCCTAGTGCTGGTCAAGCCGGACGGCGTGGCGCGCGGGCTGATTGGGCAGGTGATCGGCCGGGCCGAGGCGCGCGGCTACCAGGTGACGCGGTTGGAACTGCGGCGGGCCACCCCCGAACTCCTGGCCGCGCACTACGCCGAGCACGTCAACAAGCCGTTCTACCCGGGGCTGGTGGAATACATGACCTCCGGTCCGGTGGTCGCCGTGGTGCTGGCGGGCGCCCAGGTCATCACCGCTTTTAGGACCATGGCGGGCGCGACCGACCCGATCAAGGCGGCGCCCGGCACCATCCGGGGCGACTTCGGCCGCGACTGGGGCGACGGCGAGATTCGGAACATTGTCCACGCCTCGGACTCGCCCGAGTCGGCTGCGCGCGAGATCGCCATCTGGTTCCCGTAGGCCGCCGCCGGGCCGGGCGGCGCCAAGCGGCGGCGCCAGGCCCGGGCGCCAGGACCGGCGCCGGTCAGGACTCGCGCAGGCGCTGCGAGATGACGGCGGAGACGCCGTCGTCGCGCATGGTGACGCCGTAGAGCGCGTCCGCGATCTCCATGGAGCGTTTCTGGTGCGTGACCATCAGCACCTGCGAACCCGCCCGCAGTTCGGCGATGATCGCCAGCAGGCGCCCCAGGTTGACCTCGTCGAGGGCGGCCTCGACCTCGTCCATGACGTAGAAGGGCGAGGGCCGGGCCATGAAGATCGCCAGCGTGAAAGCGACCGCGACCAGCGAGCGCTCCCCCCCGGACAGCAGCGACAGCCGTTTGACGGCCTTGCCGGCGGGCCGGGCCTCGATGTCCACCCCGGTGGCCAGCCAATCGTCCGGCGCTGTCGCCATCAGCCGCCCCTCCCCGCCGGGGAAAAGCCGCCCGAAGACCTGCGCGAAGGCCTCCTGGGTGTCCTTGAAAGCTTCCGCGAAAACCTGCTCCACCCGGGCGTCGATTTCCTTGACGACCTGCAGCAGGTCCGCCCGCGATCGTTTGATGTCATCCAACCCGGCGGCGAGGAACTGATGCCGTTCCTCCAGGGCGGCGTATTCCTCCAAAGCCAGCGGGTTGACCCGCCCCAGGGCGCTGAGTTCGCGTTGCGCCCGGCGCAGCCGCTTCTCCTGCTCCTCACGGACATACGGGGCGGGCTCGCCGTCCGGCTCGGCCGGATTGGGAATTGGCTGGTCAGGGCCATATTCTAGGCGCAGGTCGGCGAGCGTCAGACCCAGGTCCGCCAACGCCTTGGCGGCCACAGCCTCAAGTTTGGCGGCCCCCGCCGCCCGCGCCAACTCATCGCGGTGGACCTCGCTGGTCAATTCGGCCAGCTCAGCCCGGATTTGGTCGATCGAGCCGCGCAGCTGCGCCAGTTCGGCCTCGCGTCCGGCCCGCTCCTGATCAAGCCGGTCGCGCTGGTCGCGCGCGACGGCGGCGGCGTGCCCAACCTGCGTCCCGAGTTCGCCCGCCGCGCGCTCCACCGCCAGCGCCGTCTGCGCCTGCGCCGCCCGCCGCTCGGCCCGCTCCTTCGCCTTCAGCTCGGCTTGCCGCTCGGTTTCCGCCGCCCGCCTGGTGGCGGCGATCCTGGTCGCCAAGGCCTCCAGCCGCTGCTCCAGCGCCCGCGCCTCAAGCGCCGCCTCGGTCACCGTCTGGCGCGCGGCCTGGGCCTTGGCCGAGAGCCGGTCACGCTCGCCCGAATCCGGTTGGCCGTCCTTTTGATGCCCGATGCCGTGCCCGCCGTCGGTTCCAGCCTCGCCTTGGGCGCCGTTCCCGGCGTTGGCGCCGTTCCCGGCGTTCCCGGGGTTGGCGGCGTTCCCGGCGTTGGTGGCGTTGGTGGCGTTGGTGGCGTTGGCGGCGTCCAACTGCGCGGTCACCGCCGCCAGCGCGGATTCGTCCTGGGACCGGGCGGCGTTGGCCTCATCCAGGCGCCGGCTGATCTTCACCGCCAGATCGCGTTGCGAGCCGACGGTGGCCGCCAGGTGGCCGAGTCTGTCCGCCACGGCCGCGTGCTTGGCGTCCGATTGTGTCAGCGCCTCCATCGCCGCCGCCGCCGCCTGTTCGGCCTGCGCCAGGCGGGCCGCCGCCGCCTTCAACTCGAAGGCGCAGGTCTCAAGGGCCGCCTGGGCGGCGGCCATCTCCGCACCGGCTTCGCCATGCGCCGCCGCCAACTCGATTGGGCTTTGGCCCGCCGGGGATCCGCCAACGGCGTAGGCGGCGCTGAGGCGGTCACCGTCCTTGGTGACCGCGATCAAGTCTTGGTCGGCGGCGAGAACCTGGCCGGCCTCGGCCAGGTTCTCGGTCAGCACGGTCTTGGCCAGCAGGGCGGTCAACGCCCGGGTCACGGATTGGTCCTCGGAATTGACCGCGGCAAGCGCCCACCGCCCGGTCGGCGGCGGCTGATCGGCCGCGCCAGCCGCACCAGCCGCACCAGCCGCACCAGCCGCGCCAGCCGCGCCTGTTCGGCTGCCGATCACCACGGCGATCTGGCCCAAGTCCTCGGATCGCGCCAGGCGCAACGAATCGACGGCCAACCCGATCCCCTCGACGGCCAAGGCCGAGGCGGCCGGGCCGAGGGCCGCCGCGATGGCGCTCTCCCAGCCCTTGTCGACCTTCAGCAGACCGGCCAACGGCCCCAACGTGCGCACGCGCTCGGCCAGCGCGGCGGAGCCGTCCTTGGCCGCCATCGCCAGTTCCAACGCCTCGCGGGCGGCGGTGGCCCCGGCCAAACGCGCGCGGGCGGCCGACTGCCGTTCGGCCAGCTGGGCCAGTTCGGCCTTGGCCCCGTCCAGTTCGGCGGTGGCCCGTTGATGGGCACGGTCAAGGGCCGCCTCGCCGTCCTCGACGCCCGCGATCTGCTGCTCCAGGGCCGTGAACTCCTGTTCCGCCTCGGCCCGGGCCGCCTCGGCGGCCTCAAGCTGGTCAGTCAGATGGGCGATCTCGGTCAGGCGGCCCTCAAGGCGCGAGCGCGCCGTCGCCACCTTCCCAGTCAACGTGGCCAACGCCTCGCGGTGGTCGGCGGCCGCCCTGAGGGCGGCCGCGTAACTGTCATCGGCCTCGCGGAAAGCCCGATCAGCCACCTGCGAAAGGTCGGTGGCGGCCTCGAGCGCGGCGACGGCATCGGACAACTGCTGTATTAACTGTGTCTGCTCGGACTCCAACTTGGCGGCCAAGGCGTCCAAGCCCTGAGCCGAACCGGCCCCCGCCGCCCCGGCAGCGGGCAGGTGAAACTCGCCCTGGCCGAGCAGGCGGGCGCGTTCGGCTGCCAGGTTGCGGGCGCCGCGGACCTTCTCCGCCAGGGCGGCCAGCCGGAAATAGACGTCCGAGGCCTGGGACAGCGCCGGCACGGCCAGGGCGGCCTCGCGCTCCAGGTCCATCAGGCGCTGGCGGGCCTGGGCCAAGGCGGCCTGAAGCTCCTCGCGGCGCTCGACCAAAGCGGTTTCATCGGCGGCCTCGGCCGCCAGTGCTGCCTCAAGCTGGGCGGCGTCATCGGCCAAAAGGCGGGCTTCGGCGTCACGCGCCGCCGCCTGGATGGATTGGGCGCGGCGGGCCACGTCCGCCTGCCTGGCCAGGGGCCCGAGTTGGCGGCGGATCTCGCCGGTCAGGTCCTGCAGGCGGATCAGGTTGGCTTGCGTCGAGTCGAGTTTGCGCAGCGCCCGTTCCTTGCGCTTGCGGTGTTTGGCCACCCCGGCCGCCTCCTCGATGAAGCCCCGGCGTTCCTCGGGGCTGGCCGTGAGCACATCATCGAGGTGTCCCTGGCCCACAATCACATGCATCTCGCGGCCGAGCCCGGTGTCGGAGAGCAGTTCTTGGATGTCGAGCAGGCGGCAGGGCGTGCCGTTGATGGCGTATTCCGAGCCGCCGTTGCGGAAAAGCGTGCGCGAGATGGTCACTTCGGTGTAATCGATCGGCAGGGCGCCATCGGTGTTGTCGATGGTCAGGCGGACTTCGGCGCGTCCCAGCGCCGGGCGCGTGCGTGTGCCCGCGAAGATGACGTCCTCCATTTTGCCGCCGCGCAGCGACTTGGCGCCCTGCTCGCCCATGACCCAGGCCAGGGCGTCGACCACGTTGGATTTGCCAGAGCCGTTCGGCCCCACCACGCAGGTGATCCCGGGTTCGAAGGTCAGCCGGGTGGTGGAGGCGAAAGACTTGAAGCCCCGCAGCACCAACGTCTTCAGATACACGGCTCCCTAGCCTATCCGCCGCCCCCGCGCGCCTTCCGCCAACCCGCCGATGCCGCCAACCCGCCGCCCGCTCCGGGGTTCGCCCCCGGGGGTCCGCCCGTCGGGCAGGGGCCTGGGCTTGGTGTGGTGCCGATGGTGGGTGAGTGGTTTTTGGTCCCCCAAAATCAGTGTCTTGATTCAGGGGGCAACCCCAGTGCGCGTGGCTGTGATAGTATCATTAGTGATACTGGCGGGGGCCATGCCTGGTATGGCTGATCTTGTGGCTCAGATGCGGGCCAACCCGAAGGGCGTGCGGTTTGTGGACCTGGACAGGGTCGCTCGCTCGTTCTTCGGCGAACCGCGCCGGGCGGGTGGGTCGCACCGGATCTTCAAGATGCC
>JAITJZ010000036.1 GCA_031278655.1 Bifidobacteriaceae bacterium | reverse complement strand
GCCGCCCCGGCCCCGCCCCGGTTCGCACCAGCCGTTAGTGGGTCCCTGGGCCCGGTTACGCCCCCCCGGTTATCCCCCCCCCCCCCCCCCGTTGGGGCGCATTCGCGCCTTGGGGAGGCGGAACGGCGGCGCTCGGCCGTGCTGGCGCAGGTGCGCGAACGCAGCAAGATCGAGGTGGCCACGTTGCCCGGAATGTTTGGGGTCTCGCCTGAGACGGTACGGCGCGATCTCCATGTCCTTGAAGCGCAGGGCCTGGTCAAGCGATCCTACGGCCTGGTCTACGCGGTTGAGTCAGGCACCTTCGAGACCGACCTGCGCGAGAGAGCCGAGACGAATGCTGAAGAAAAGGCGCGGATCGCCGAAGCGGCTGTGGCCTGCCTCGGCGAAGCTCAGTCCCTGTTCATAGACGAGGGCTATAACACCCAACTCATCGCCAGGTCACTCCCTGAAGGTCGGCCCCTGACCGTTGTCACGGCATCGGTGCCAGTGGCCCTGATTCTGGTGAACCGTTTGAACATGCGCCTGATCCTGTTGGGCGGCCGTTTGCGGCCCAACACGCTCGGCATAGTCGACGCCTGGGCCAGCGATCAACTCGGCAACCTGACCGTGGATCTGGCTTTTATGGGAGCCAACGCGGTGTCGATCGACCGGGGCATGTCCACGCCCGATCCGGCGGTCGCAGTCATCAAGCGCGCTGCCATGCGAGCGGCAATCAGGCGAGTATTCATCGGCGCCCACCACAAGTTCGGTTTGGCTTCGTTTGTCCGTTTCGCCGATGTGTCAGACTTCGAGGTCCTGATCACCGGCCGTGAACTGTCGGCTGCCAAGGCTCAGGCGTTCCGCAGCGCCGGTGTTCATCTCGTTCGGGTCTGAACCCACCCGGGGCTGGCGCTGGTCCCTCCGAAACGGTCGCCAACCGGTCACCAAACGGTCGGCAATCCACTAACTCCGGCCAGAACCCTGCTGGTTGTATTGCCCTAGTCCGGCCCGGTGGTCGGAGGTCTAGACGGATCAAAGGAGATTTGCACCATGACCGAGACTTATTCGACGCCACCTGGTGCGCCGACTACCGTGACGGCGCCCGCAGGCACGATCCGCGGGCTGACGGCCGATGGCGTGTCTGTCTTTCGAGGCATACCGTACGCCGTCGCGCCAACGGGGTCATTGCGTTTCGCGCCGCCGGTCGCCTGCGACCCGTTCAGCGCTGTCTTCGACGCCGCCAGCTTCGGACCTATCTCGATCCAGGACATCGATCCTTTGCCGATCACCCTGCCGGGCACCGAAGCGAATTTCTACCACCGAAACCCGGTGATGTCCGAAGATTGCCTCAATCTGAATATTTGGTCGCCTAACCTGCAAGGTTCAGCCCCAGTGCTCGTTTGGATACACGGTGGCGCGTTCATGTGCGGCTCCGGCACAGGCGCATGGACCGATGGCTCGCGCTATGCCCAAAATCACGGCATCGTGGTTGTGTCGATCAACTACCGCCTTGGCATCCTGGGGGGCCTATACCTGGGCGATCATTCGGCGGGTAGTGCAAACTTCGGCCTCTTGGACCAAATCGAGGCGTTGCGGTGGGTGCGGCGCAACATCGCGGCATTCGGCGGCGACCCGGACCGAGTGACAGTGTCTGGCCAGTCAGCCGGGGCCATGTCCACCGCCCTCCTGCTCGCGTCACCGCTGACAACCGGCCTGTTCCGGCGCGCCATAGTCGAATCTGGGCATTTGGCCGCGAACATCGACGTTGACTCGGCGCTCATGATGCGCAACACCATCGCCAGACAACTCCACCTTGATCCGAAGGCGCCCGACTTGGTCGATCAGTTGCGCCAGCTATCGACTTTGCGGATCATGGCCGCTCAACGCGCGAACTCAATCGCCCTGGCGCCATTCCCGTCCGTGACCGACGGCGTGTCGCTACCCGCCGATCCGCTGGGTTCGTTAGCCGCCGGCGATAAGGACGGAATTGAGCTGATAGTCGGCATAAACGAAGAAGAGAACCGCCTTTTCGACTTCACGGGCTGGTCGAGGGACCCAACGGTGCCTCTCGAGCAGTATCTCTCAGCCTACGTCGGCACCGATGATCTCCCGCTTGCGGTGGCGCTTTACCGATCGATACCGGGGATTTCCGATTCCGACCGATGCGAATTGGCGGCCACGGATCACGATTGGGGGCCCGCGGCCCAACTGGCCGATGTCTACTCCTCGCGCGGGAACACCGTCTTCAACTACGAATTCGCTTGGAAATCGAAGGCTCAGAATGGCCGGCTCGGTTCCGCCCACCTGGTCGAGTTGCCGTTCGTGTTCGACAACCTTCACCAACCCGGCGTTGACGACCTGCTGGGTGACGGCATCGCCGCTGATCCCGGCGCGGAGCGTCTGGCCGCCGCCATCAACGCGGCCTGGGCCGGCTTCATCCGCGAAGGCCGTCCCGGGCCTGAACTTGGCCGATGGACTGCCTACAGCCCCGACCGGAGGGCCACCTTGATTGTCGACGTCGAACCGAGGCTGGTGCTTGACAACAAGGAGGACCGCCTGCGCTTCTGGGCCAACCACCGCGCGCACGCTCCGCTCAGTGTGATTCTTGGCAAAGACTAGGACATGGCCGCTCCAACCCGCTTCGGCTATGACCGGTCGAAAGTCACGCCCGGCATTGTCCACATCGGCGTCGGCAACTTTCACCGCTCGCATCAGGCCATGTACATCGACCGTCTGATCGGATCGGGGAACGGCGACGAGTGGGGAATCTGGGGGATCGGCCTCCTGCCGGGCGATGTCGCGATGCGCGACGCGCTGAGGTCCCAAGATTTCACCTACACAGTGCTGGAACGCCACGCCGATGGCTCATGTCGGGGCCACACGGTGCGGTCAATTCTCGGAATGGACATTGGGCCGGAGTGCCCTGAGCGTGTCCTGGCCCGGCTGGCCCACCCGACAACTCGGATCGTCTCGTTGACTGTCACCGAGGGCGGCTACAACATCTCCGATTCGACCGGCAAGTTCGACCCGGACAATCCCGCAGTTAGGGCGGACCTCGACCCGGCCCGGCCCCCGACCACCGTCTTCCGTTACCTGGCCGAGGCTCTGCGCCGTCGGCGCGACGCGGGCATCGCTCCATTCACCGTCGTGTCATGCGACAACCTGCCCGGTAACGGCTATGCCGCCAAACACAGTCTGTCGGCGTTTGCGTCCCTGATCGACCCAGAGTTGGCGAACTGGATAGCTGCGGAGGTCGCCTTCCCGAACTCAATGGTCGACAGAATCACACCGGCCACCACCCAGGAAGACCGCGCGATGGCCAAGGAGCTATTCGGCGTTGACGACGCCTGGCCGGTTCCGGCGGAGCCCTTCACCCAGTGGGTCCTGCAGGATGAGTTCTCCTGCGGCAGGCCGCCGCTCGAAACGGTGGGGGTGTGGATGACTGACGATGTCGGCCCCTACGAACACATGAAGCTGCGGCTGCTTAATGGCGCCCACCAGGCTCTGGCTTACTTGGGCATCCTCCTGGGCCACAATCTGGTCCACGAGGCGGCGTCCGATCCGCGCTTGGTCGATTTCATCGGCCGTTACTTCGAGGAAGCGATTCCAACGCTCAAGCCGGTGGCTGGGATCGACATCGACGCTTACACCATTGCCTTGCTCGAACGTTTCGCCAATCCGAGCATCAAGGACACGTTGGCGCGGTTGGCCCTTGACGCCTCGGATCGCATCCCAAAGTTTGTGCTCCCGGTGGTGGCCGACCGTCTGGCGGCGGGCCAGCCGTGCGACATCTCCGCCGCGATCGTCGCGGCCTGGGCGAGATACTCGGAAGCTGCCATCGACCCAGGCGGTGGCATCACCATGAATGACCGGCGCCGCGAGCAGATAATGGGCCTGGCTGCGCGAATGAGCACCGACCCCCTGGGCTTCCTACGCGAGGAGTCGATCTTCGGGGACCTTGCGAACAGGCCTGGTTTCACCACCCCATACCTCCGATTCCTCGGCTTGCTTCGGACGGCACAAGTTGCGGGCGCCCTGCAAACACTCTTGACCACAGCCGGCCAAGTACGGGTCGGCTCCGGCTTGCTTACCCAAACGCCAGATTAATTGAACCGAAAGGAACAGCACCAATGATGACGCTGAACTCAACCAATCGGAGACTCGGTCCGCTCCGGATCGCGGCATTTGCCACGATCACTGCCTTGCTGGCTGGCTCGGCAGCCTGCGCGGGGGCCTCCAGCGGAACCAAGCAAACCGGAACCACGACCCGAGTCCTGACCATCGCGGCATCGTCTTCGCCCATGAACCTTGATCCGGCGCTTAACGGCAACGGTTCGCCGCAGATGTGGTTCACCAGGCCGGCTTACGAGGCCTTTATCACCCGCACGCCGGACGGCGAGGCCACGCCGGGACTGGCTACCGAGTGGGGGTATTCAGATGACCGCATGAAGTTCGTGGTCACTCTCCGCGAGGGCGTCAAGTTCTCCGACGGAACGGACCTGACCGCCGAAGCGGCCGCGAATTCGATTAACTATTGGCGGGAGCACACATCGTTCACGCAGTACCTCGACAAGGTCGACACAATCGAAGCGACCGGGCCGCTGGAAGTAACCTTCAACTTGAAGACCCCCGATCCGTTGCTGCCTTGGGTCCTGGACCAGAACGGCCAGGCAGCTTCAATCATCGGTCCGGCCGGCCTTGAGAATCCTGAGATGCTGGGAACGGAATCCGTTGGCGCCGGCCCGTATATGGTTTCCAAGAGTGAAACGATCGCCAACTCTGAATATGTCTACGTCAAGAATCCCAACTACTGGAATCCTGACGCCCAGCATTATGACAAGATCATTATCAAGGTTATGACCGACAACAACGCCGCCCTAGCGGCATTACGGGCCGACCAAGTCCAAGTCGCGGATATCGACGCCAACTCCGTTGAAGCCGCTAAAGCGGCCGGGCTGCATGTGGACCAGGCCACTGCGGCATTGGTCGGCATCTACCTCGCGGATCTCGACGGCACAATCGTGCCGGCCCTGAAGGATGTCCGGGTTAGGCAGGCGCTGAACTACGCCCTCGACCGCAAAGGCATAACCGAGGCCTTGTACGGCAGCGCCGCCACACCCACCACGCAGTATGTCACCGAGGGCGTTGGCGGATATGTGGCCAGCCTGGAGGACTACTACCCTCACGACCCGGAGAAAGCAATACAGCTCCTGACGGAGGCCGGCTATCCCGATGGCTTCGAATTCACTCTGGCGGTTCAGCCCGGTGCCCTCAACCAGGACATGCTTTCGCAGGCCGTGGTCGAGGCTTGGGCGAAGATCGGCGTTACCGCCAATATCAAGTCATACCCTTCATTCGCGGACTACGCTGGCGATTTGATGAGCTTGGCCGTGCCGGCCACCAGCTTCAACTACTACTACTGGGGAGGCCAACTCGTGGTCATTGAAGGCCTATTCACAAATCCGGCACTGTACAACTTTTTCCAGTACAACGACCAACCAGTCAACGATCTGGTCGCCAAAGAGCGGGGTTATGACCTCGACTCCGTGGATGGGATCAAGGCGGCCGAAGACGTCGAGACCTATGTGGTCGAGAACGCCATGTCTGTTCCGGTGGCCGCCTGCGACACCATATTGGTGTCGACCGATGACGTGACAGGAACCGAGTTTTCGTCGGTTTGGCCAATGCCGGATATGACGAATTATCGACCGGCCAAATAGGCGAACGGCGGCAGGCGGGGGACGCGTCGCGTCCCCCGCCGGAAGGGGCATCACCCTATGGCTCGAGTCATCCTTCTACGATTTGTGTCTTCGGTTGTGTTGTTCATTTTGGTGCCAACCGTGACCTTCTTTGTCCAAACGCTCACGCCCGGAGAAGTCGCCCGGTCGGTCCTCGGCATAGGCGCCACTCAGGAACAGATCGACGCGTTCAATCACCGGCTTGGCCTTGACAGCCCGCCGCTGGAGCGCTATTTCGACTGGCTGCGCCACTTCTCCCAAGGCGACCTCGGCAATTCATATATCACCGGCCAACCGGTCAGCGAGATCCTTGGCTCCCGTATCGGAGTGTCAATGTCGCTGGTGATCGGGGCGCTCTTGGTCTATTCGGCGGTCGGGATTGTCATTGGCGTTGGGTCGTCGGTGGGCGGTCGCGTCTGGGGGCGGGTCGTCGATCTGGTTTCGACTATTGGGATCGCGATCCCAAACTTCTGGCTCGCGGTAATACTCATTTCAGCTTTTGCCGTCTCGCTTGGGGTCTTGCCGGCGATCGGTTACGTCCCCTTGAGCGAGTCGCCTTCCGGCTGGCTCGTGTCCTTGATCCTGCCGGTGGTGGCCCTCGCCTTCGGCGGTATCACGTCGGTCGCCAAACAGGCGCGCGACCGCATGATAGCGACCCTCGACAGTCCGCACACCGGCGTCCTGCGCGCCAACGGCGTCTCCGAGGCTTCGCTCGTGTTCAAACACGCGCTGCGCAATTCGGCCGGTCCGGTCATCACCGTTCTGGGACTCAACTTCGTGGGCGCCCTCAGCGGGTCCGTCGTGATTGAGAACATCTTTGTCCTGCCCGGCTTGGGCTCCCAGGCGATCACTTCCACCGCTAACCGCGATCTACCTGTCATCCAGGGCATAGCCGTCTACTTCACAGTCATCGTGGTTGTCGTCAACATCATCATCGACGTGATTGTTCCCCTGCTCAATCCCAAGGTTAGGCGTTCTTCGTGAGTTCACCCGTCGTGGCGGACGCCCAAGCTAAAGAGCGCTTCCGCACAGCCAGGGCATTTGCCCGCAACCCGTTGGGCGTGGCTGGACTGGCATTTGTCCTGATCACATCGGGATGCGTCGTGCTCGCCGCACAGCTCGCGCCCTACGACCCGAAGGCCCAGGACTACAGCACTGTGCTGTCAGGCCCGATCAGCGCCCACCCCCTCGGCACCGACCAACTTGGCCGGGACATCCTGTCTCGGCTGCTGTTTGGCGGTCGGCTGACCCTGCTTGGCGTGTTCGAAGCCGTGGCTGTGGCTTTTCTGATCGGCGTGGTCCTGGGCTTGATCGCAGGTTTCGCCGGTGGCCAAGTCGACAACCTGATCTCGCGGACTGCCGACATCGTCATGGCCATTCCCGCGATTGTGATCCTCTTGATGATCTACGCCATCACCTCCAACAACCCCCATTACGGCATGTTGGCCCTCGGATTGCTATCGGTGCCGGGCATTTGCAGGGTCACTCGCACAGCCACGCTGGCGGCCAAGTCAGAGACGTTCATTGACGTCACGCGGGTCATTGGCATGGGTCGGGCCAGGATTATCTTCGGTCATGTGCTGCCCAATATCTGGGGTCCCATCATTGTCAACACATCCATCTTGGCGGCGTTGACCTTGGGGATCCAAGGCGGGCTGAACTACTTGAACCTGGGCGTGACGCCGCCGGACCCATCCTGGGGCGGTATGGTCTCGGAGGCCCAGCAGTCGCTGCAATTGCAGCCCTGGCTGATTGTTCCGTCCGGCCTGACTCTTGCCTTGACCATCATGGCCTTCATTCTGATCGCCGACGCGATGCGCGACGCAACGGCGGCCGCCGGGGCGCGTTCCGAACGCCCCGCCAGGCGGCGGAAGGCCGCCCAGCCTGCCGGGCCGGTCTCCGAGCGAACCGCTGGCCCGGCCGTGACCGCGCCCGGACCGGTGGACGGCGCCGCCAGCGCGCTTCTGGCGGTCCGGTCCTTGTCGGTGGCGTTTGGCGGGCAACGGGTCGTGCAAGATGTCAACTTGACCGTTGACACGGGCGAGACGCTTGGGATTGTAGGCGAGTCGGGCTGCGGCAAGACGGTCACCGCTTCAGCCATCCTGGGCTCACTGGGCCGGACGGCCCGGGTCAGTGGCGATGTCAGCTTCTTGGGGCAAAACTTGCTGGGCGTCGGCCGCAAAGCCCGCGCCCAAGTCCGCGGGAAAGGTATCGCCTATGTCTCACAGGACCCGATGGTCGCCCTGGATCCCTGCTTCAGCGTGGGCAGCCACCTGGGTGAGGTTGTCGGCCGCCACGATGGCCTGCGGGCGGGCGCGCGCCGGGCGCGCGTTTCCGAGTTGCTGACCATGGTCGGTTTGCCCAACCCGGACGATGTGGCGAAGAAGTTCCCCCACGAACTGTCCGGCGGCATGGCCCAAAGAGTATTGATCGCGCTGGCGCTGGCCGGCCGGCCAAAACTGCTCATCGCCGATGAAATCACGACCGCCCTCGACGTCACTATTCAGGCCGAGATCCTCGACTTGCTGCGTTCGCTGCGCGATGAAACCGGCATGGCGATGATCCTGATAACCCACGACTTAGGCGTCGTCGCGGACATTTGCGACCGGGCCGCCGTGATGTACGCGGGCCAAGTGGTCGAGACTGCCGCAGCCGCAACCGTCTTCTTGGCTCCGGCCCACCCGTACACCCAAGCTCTAATAGCCGCCAACCCGATTGTGGCCGAACGCGGCCGCCCGTTGGCCTCGATCCCGGGCTCGGTGCCGCCTCCTGCTCAGTGGCCGGCAAGCTGCCACTTCGCCGACCGCTGCCTGCGCGTGGAGCCTGTCTGCCGGTCTGGCCCAGTCGCAATGTCGCAGGCCGCAGGGCCGGGCCAGACTGCTCGTTGCGTGCTGCTCAACGCAGGTGCCGAGGCTTTCCCCGTTGGCCTCGAACGGCCCGCGAAGGAGGGACCATGACCGCCTTGGACGGGTCCGATGCCGACATCTTGCTTGAAGTCGATGATCTGACCGTTTCGTATCACATGGGAATGCGCAGGCCGCCGTTCCGGGCCGTCCGCGACATCACCTTCAAAGTGGCCCGGGGCGAGACGGTGTCGATTGTTGGCGAATCTGGCTCGGGCAAGTCCACCATTGGCGGCGCGATCCTGGGATTGCGCGCGATCGAATCCGGCTCGATCAGGCTTCAGGGCGAGGACATCACGAACGCGGGCATCAAGAGGCGACGCGCCATCGCGCGCCACATCCAGGCAGTATTCCAAGATCCTTTCAGCTCGCTCGACCCGAAGCTCACGATTGGCGAGTCCGTGGCCGAGCCGTTGACAATCGGCGCCAGACCGCGAAGGGATGAGACGCTGCGGTCGGTGACCGAGACCCTCGGGCGGGTGGGGATCGGCGCCGATGCGCTCAGGCGCTTCCCAGCCGAGTTCTCCGGCGGGCAACGTCAACGTGTCTCAATCGCGCGCTCGATCATTCGGACGCCGGAGCTGATCGTCTGTGACGAGGCGGTCAGCGCGCTCGATGTCTCGGTGCAAGCCCAAGTCATCAACCTGCTGGCGGACCTGAAGGCGGATTCGGGAACGTCGTACCTGTTCATTTCCCACAACATGGCCGTGGTCCGTCACATCTCCGACCGCGTGATTGTGCTCTATAAGGGCCGGATCATGGAACAAGGTCCGGCGGCGGATGTGTGCGACCAGCCGGCCCATCCTTATACCCGGTCACTCATCGCGGCTGTGCCGGTGCCGAACGTAGCGGTCCAGGAGCAACGGCGGACCGCGCGGTCTTTGGCCGCGAAGCCATCCGTCGTGGCGGGGGACGTCCAAGACGGTTGTCCCTTCGCTCCGCGCTGCCCCTTCGCCCGCCCGGCTTGCACCACCTCCGGTGATGTGCGCCTGGTAGGGGTCGGTCCCGGCCGCAGCGCCGCCTGCCTGCGCTTGGACGAGGTTCTGCGGACCGCCAGCGCCAGCCCGGTGATCTGGTGATCTGCCGGCCAGAATGATCACGCGGCCTGTGGAAAAGAATGCGCATGATTCGCTCAGCGCCCGCCGCCGCCGAACTTGCCCGATGCCGTGCCCCGCCTCTCCGCCCGCCGCCGCACCGAAGATGGCAGGCGTCGAGCCGCGTGGCCGGCCAGCCGCGCTGCCTGGTCAGCCCAAGCGCCGCCAACTCAGCTCGGCTGCGTGGCCGCCACCGACTGCGGTCTTGGGTTCGAGTTAGCCCCAAACACGGCGTCGTCGAAGATTCTCAGACCGGCGCGCGACATCTGGTGGACGGCGGCGGCCGCGCGGGCTGGGTCGGTGTCAGAGCGGCGTTATAGCCTGGCAGGCGTGGATGTCACAGCCAGGGCGGCATGGCGCGGCGCCAGCGAGGCGGCCGCGCCCAACCACGCCGACGCCTACCTGGGGCAGCGCGTCGAGCGGGCCATCGGCCGGGGCGGCAAGAAGCTGGCCGCCGCCGGCGTGCGCACAGTTGGGGACCTGCTGCGGCATTATCCGAAGCGCTACGACGACCCGCGCGTGCCGACCGACATGGCGGGGCTGAAACTGGAGGAAGTCGTCTCCATCAACGCGCGGGTGGCGGCGGTGTCGGTGCGGGACATCAAACAACGCACACAGTGGCTGGTGTCGGTGCAGATCACCGATGGCGCGCACCGCCTGGCGCTGACCTTCTTCCTCAAACGCTTCCACCTGGTCGACTTCTACACCAGCCAATACCGGGTCGGCCGGATGGGGCTGTTCACCGGCAAGGTCAGCCTCTATCGCGGCCAGCAGCAGTTGGTCCATCCGGAGGTGGTCTGGGAGGACGCCCTCCGGGACCAAGACCCCCGCTTCGCCGACAAGCTGATCCCGATTTATCCGGCGGTGGCCGGAATCCAATCGCCGCAGTTGCAAAACGCGATCCGGACCGCGCTCAAGGCCCTCGGCGACGAGCCGCCAACTGATCCGCTGCCGGAGTCGGCGCTGGCCGACAGGCGCCTGCCGCCGCTGGGCCAGGCGTTCTGGGACATTCACAATCCGGCCGGGCCGCATCAATGGCAGGCCGCCCGGCGGCGTTTCCGCTTCGAGGAGGCGTTCGTGCTGCAAACGGGCCTGGCCCGCCGCCGCCACCAGCTTGAGACGGCGGCATCGGCTAAGGCTTGGCCGGTCCGGGAGGGCCCGGACAGCCTGGTGGCGCGGCTGGACGCGGCCCTGCCCTTCGAGTTGACCCAGGCCCAGCGCCAGGTTGGCGCCAAGCTCAGCCGGTTGCTGGCCGCGGAC
This sequence comes from Bifidobacteriaceae bacterium, assembly GCA_031278655.1. Lineage (GTDB taxonomy): Bacteria > Actinomycetota > Actinomycetes > Actinomycetales > WQXJ01 > JAIRTF01. The sequence goes on along the minus strand of JAITJZ010000036.1, from coordinate 62,381 downwards.
CGGCCCATGAACCAGCTGCTCCAGGGCGACGTCGGCTCCGGCAAGACGGTGGTCGCGCTCAGGGCGATGCTTCAGGTGGTCGCCGCCGGCGGCCAAGCCGCCATGCTGGCCCCGACCGAGGTCCTGGCGGCTCAGCACCGGCGCACGATCGAGGACCTGTTGCGCCCGCTGGGGTTGGCCCGGCCAGGGCAGGCGGACGATGCCGCGCCCGGCCAGTTCGCGCCCGCCGTCCGGTTGCTGACGGGCGCGGTCGGCGCCAAGAGCCGCGCGAACCTGTTGGACGAGATCGCCCAGGGCCAAGCCCAGATCGTCATCGGCACCCACGCCCTGCTGGAGGAGAGCGTCAAATTCCGTGATCTTGGGCTGGTGGTGGTGGACGAGCAGCACCGTTTCGGCGTCGAACAGCGCGAGGCGCTGCGCGCCAAGGCGGGCCTGAGGCCGCATCTGCTGGTCATGACCGCCACCCCGATCCCGCGCACCGTCGCCATGACGGTGTTCGGGGACCTCGGCCTGAGCGTGCTCGGTCAATCCCCGCCCGGCCGTCCCGCCATCGCGACCACCTGGGTCAACCCGCGTCAGCACCCGACCTGGTTGGACCGTGTCTGGACGCGCCTGGCCGAGGAGGCCAGGGCCGGACGGCGCGGACTGGTGGTCTGCCCGGCGATCGAGCCGGGCGAGTTCGAGCCGGGCGAGTTCGAGCCGGGGGAGTTCGAGCCGGGCGGCGAACCCGACCCGGACCGGGACCGCGAAGGCGGCGCCGAGCAGGGTCAACTCGCCTTCGGCCCGCCCGCGGCCCCGCGGGGACAACTCGCCTTCGGCCCGCCCGCGGCCCCGCAGGGTCAGCTCGCCTTCGGCCCGCCCGCGGCCCAGCGGGGCCAGCTCGCCTTCGGCCCGCCCGCCCCGACCACCGCGCCCGAGCCGCGCCGCCCGCTGGCCTCGGTCAGTCAGACGCTGGCGCGGCTGCGCGAGCACCCGGCCCTGGTCGGGGTCAGACTGGCGCCCCTGCACGGGCGCATGACCAGCCAGGAGAAGGATCAGACCATGGCCGCCTTCGGGCGCGGCGACATCGATGTGCTGGTCGCCACCACCGTGGTCGAAGTCGGCATCGACGTGCCCCAGGCCACCGCCCTGGTGGTCTTGGACGCGGACCGATTCGGCCTGTCCCAGCTTCACCAACTGCGCGGGCGCGTCGGCCGGGGCCAAGACCCCGGCGTCTGCCTGCTCGTCTCGGAGGCGGAGACGGACTCGCTGGCGGCCCGCCGCCTGCGGGCGCTGGAAGAGACCCGTGACGGCTTCGCCCTGGCCGAGGTCGACTTGGAGACCCGGCGCGAAGGCGAAATCCTCGGCGACAGCCAGTCGGGCCGCTCGTCGCTCCGGCTGGTCCGCCTGACCAGCGACGCCGAATTGATCGAGGCCGCGCGCGAGGCGGCCGCAGCCGTCATCGCCGAGGACCCCGGCCTGGCCCGCCGCCCGGCCCTGCGCCAAGCGGTCGACGCCCTGCTGGCGGGCCGCGACGACTACCTGGAGCGAGGTTGACATGACCCGGATCGTGGCCGGCAGCGCCGGCGGGCGGACCATCAAAGTTCCGGCCGGTGGCGCCCGCCCCACCACCGAGCGCGTCCGCGAAGCCATCTTCTCGCTGCTCGAAGCGCGCATGGGCGGCCCTGGCGGCTGGGCCGGGCGCGCCGTGCTGGACCTCTACGCGGGTTCGGGGGCGTTGGCGTTGGAGGCGCTCAGCCGGGGGGCGGCCAGCGCCGTGGCGGTCGATTCGGCGCCCGCCGCCGCTCGCGCCATCAAGGCCAACGCCGCCGCCCTCGGCCTGGCGGCGCGCCTGACCGTCCGCGTCGCCCGGGCCGAGGCGCTGGTGGTGGACGGGGCGGCGCTGGCCGGGCGAGACGGCATCGGGCAGGTTGGCGGTCCCCCCTTCGACGTGGCCTTTCTTGACCCGCCGTACGACGCGCCCACTTCCGCGCCCGATGCCGTCTTGGCGGCTTTGGCCCGGCCTCGCCTTGGGTCCGCCGGGGCGCGGGCGTGGCTGGCCGATGCCGCGCTGGTGGTCTTGGAGCGGTCGGCCAGAACCGCCGCGCCGACTTGGCCCGCCGGCTGGGATGATATTGGGGTGCGCAAATACGGCGAGACCGCGGTTTATCTGGCCCGGGCTGGCGGCGGGCCGACCCGGGCGGAAGGCGGGCTTGGGGACGGGGCCGGCCGGCGGCCGGATGGCGGCGCGGCGGCGGGCGGACGGAGGGGTCGTGGCTGAGCGGTTGGCGGTGGCGCCGGGATCGTTCGACCCGGTGACGCTGGGGCATTTGGACGTCATCGGGCGGGCGGCCGGCCTGTTCGACAGGGTGGTGGTCGGGGTTGGGGCCAACGCCGCCAAAGGCGCCCTGTTCAGCGCCGCTGAGCGGGTGGCGCTGATCGAGGACGCGGTGGCGTCCTGGCCCACGGTGAGCGTCGGCCTGGTGCCCGGCCTGCTGGCGGACTTCTGCCGCGAATTGGGCGCGACGGCCATCGTCAAGGGGCTGCGCGGCGGTCACGACCTGGCCCACGAGGAACCGATGGCGCTGGTCAACCGCGACCTGACCGGGATTGAGAGCGTCTTCCTGATGGCCGCGCCGGACTGGGGCCACATCTCAAGTTCGCTGGTCAAAGACGTGGCGCGCCATGGCGGCGACGTTTCCGCCTATGTCACGCCGGCCGTGGCGCGCGCCTTGGCCGGGGCGTTTGGGAGGGGGTGAGACGTGCAGTAGACTGGCAGGTCGGTTCGGCCGGTTCGGCGGAGCCAAGACCTTTAGCGACCTCGAACACCACTTTGACCCATGCCTGAATCAGACGCCGCGCCGTTGACTGAATTGACTTTCTCGGTCAGACAGTTGAGCCGTCAGCCGGGAACGTCCAGGCGGCGCGCCATCAGCTTCGAGGCCCCGGAAGGGCTCGGCGCCGGCGTCATCGGTGTTCCGGAGGGCGGCCTGGTGAGCCTGGACCTGCTGGAAGAATCGGTGCTTGAGGGCGTGCTCGTGACCGGGACGGTGCGCGCGCAGGCGCTGGGCGAATGCGGGCGCTGTCTGGACGAGGTCGCCGTGCCGGTGGAGGCGACCTTTCAGGAGCTGTTCGAGTACCCGGAGCGGGCTCAGGGCGCCGCCGGTCCGGCCACAACTGAAGACGATGGCAACCCCTCGGTGGTGGATGACATGATCGACCTGACCGGCCCGGTCAGGGACGCGATTGTGCTGTCCCTGCCGTTCCAGGTGCTGTGCCGCGACGATTGCGAGGGGCTTTGCCCCGAGTGCGGCGTCCGCCTGGCGGACGAGCCGGGTCACGGCCACAGCGCGGTCGATCCGCGCTGGGCGGGCCTGGCCGGACTGCTGGAGGATGACTTCGCCGAAGGCGCTGAAGACGCGGAAGACGCTGAAGACCAATTGGAAGACGACAGGAAAGAGATTTAGCCGTGGCTGTACCAAAGCGAAAGACCTCGCGGGCCAACACGCGTTCGCGCCGAGCCCAGTGGAAGGCCAGCCCCGTGGCGCTGACCAAGTGCCCGAACTGCGGCGCGGCTTGCCGCCCGCACATGGCTTGCCCCACCTGCGGGACCTATAAGGGCCGCTATTACGAGGCGGCCGAGCGGAGCGAGTACCAAGACTGAGAGGTCGAGCACCATGACGGGACCGGCGGTGATCGGGCCGCAAGCGGCCAAACGGCTGCTGGCCGGACTCGGCGCGGCGCTGGACCCGGAATTGCTGGTGCTGGCTTTGACCCACCGCTCGTTCGCCCATGAGGCGGGTGGCATCCCCACCAACGAGCGGCTTGAGTTCCTGGGCGACTCGATCCTGGGCCTGGCCGTCACCGAGCACCTTTACCGAGCCCATCCCGATCTGCCGGAAGGCGAGCTGGCGAAGATGCGGGCCGCCTCGGTCTCACAGCGGGCGCTGGCGAAGGTCGCCCGCCAGATCAACATCGGGCCGTATATCCTGCTCGGCCGGGGCGAGACCACAACCGGTGGGGCCGACAAAGACTCGATTCTGTCCGACACCCTTGAGGCCCTGTTGGGCGCGGTTTACCTGAGTCACGGTTTGGAGACCACGCGCGAGGTGGTGTTGAAGCTGATCGGGCCGACTCTGCGCCAGGCCGCGAGCCTGGGCGCCGCCTTGGACTGGAAGACGTCGTTGCAGGAATTGGCCGCGGCGCGGGGGCTCGGCCCGGTCGAGTACCAAGCCGAAGGCGACGGCCCCGACCACGCGCGGGTGTTCGAGGCGACAGCGCTGATCGACGGCCAAGACTGGGGCCAGGGCCAGGGCACGTCGAAGAAACAGGCCGAGCAGCGGGCGGCCGAGGACGCCTATCAGAGGCTTTTGGAGGCCGCCGAAGCCCTCGATGAATGAGTTTCGCCCCTTGAAGCGCCTTTCGCGCTTGGTGTGACTTCGCCGGTCACGCTAGGGTTAGCGGCGTGCAAGGAAGTGACCTCGAACCCAGACCCCTGAGCCAAATCAATGTCATGATCGTGGACGATCACGAAGTGGTCCGCCGCGGCATCGCTGAAGTGGTGGAACGTTCAGACGGAATGCGCGTCGTGGCGGAGGCCGGCTCCGTGGCCGAAGCTCTCCGCCGGGCGGTGCTCGTCAACCCTCACGTCATCCTGGTGGACCTGCGTCTGCCCGACGGCACCGGCATTGACCTGATGAAACAGCTGCAGTCGTCGGCGCCGACGGCCCGCCCGGTGGTGTTGACGTCGTTTGACGACGATGACGCGCTGGCCGCCGCGCTCGAAGTCGGGGCCGCCGCTTTCCTCATCAAGTCGGTCCGGGGCGCGGAGATCGCTGATGTGATCCGCGCCGTCGCCCAGGGGCGGACGCTGCTTGACGAGCGCACCCTGACCCGCCGCCGGGCCGACCACGAGGACCCGACCGCCGACTTGACGCCGTCGGAGCACAAGGTGCTGGCGTTGATCGGCGAGGGGCTGTCGAACCGCGAGATCGCCGAACGCCTCGGCGTGGCCGAGAAGACGGTCAAGAACCACATCACATCTTTGTTGTCGAAGATGGGCTTGCAGCGCCGCACCCAGGTGGCCGCCTGGGTGGCGGCCAAGGAATCGAGTTCCTGGCGCGCCTGACGCTGGTGCCGGCCGAGGGGTGTCGGCCGAGGGGTGTCAGCCGAGCGGGGCGATCCACTCCAGGCGGGCGCCGCGGCCGGCGCGGCCAGCGCCGGCCGAGAAGTGGCCTCCCCTGGCTGACGCGCGGTCGGCCAGATTGGCCAAGCCGGACTGGCGGCTGAGAACGGCGGGCAAGCCGACGCCATCGTCCTCGACCACGACTGTGACCTGGCCGGGACGCCCGTCCGGCGAACCCGGCGAGGTCAGGGCGACGGTGACGGTGACAGATGCGGCCTTGGCGTGGCGCCCGGCGTTGGACATGCCCTCGCGGACCACGGCCACCAGGTCATCGGCCAAGGCGGGCGGAACCAGGCTGTCAGCGGCGGCCGAGTCGTCGTCATCGGGCGATGACGCCAAAGCCCGCCCGTCGAGCAACAGCACCAACGACGGCGCGAACCCGAGCAGGGCGCGGGCGGCGGAGGCCTCGTGGCGGAGGCGCTCGGCCACCGGCTCGTCGGTGGCGGGGCCGCGCAGGTGCGAGACGATCGAGCGAATCTCCCGGACCGTCGAGTCGATCGAGTCGAGAGCGCTGGTCAGAATCTTGACCAAGCCTTCGGGTTCGACCCCGGCGGCGGCCGCCTGGCGGGCCGACTCCAGGCGCATGCCGGTGGCGAACAATTGCTGGATGGCGAGGTCATGGAGGTCGCGGGCGATCCGCTCGCGCTCAGAGACCAAAGCCGACAAGTCGGAGGTGTGGCGGGCCTCGGCCAGGACCAGGGCCAGGGCCGCCTGCGAGGCGAAGGATTCGGCGGTGGTCAGGTCGGCCTGGTCGAAGGAGGCGGCGCCGCGCTCGCGCAGCAGCAGCATCACCCCGACGGAGCGTCCAGAGGTCCGCATCGGCGCGTAAAGCGCCGGGCCGTGCTCGCGCAACTGTTTCACTCGCAGGGTGTAGGCGCTGGCCAGCGAATCGACAATCATGCCGATGCCTTCTGTCAGGACTGTGTGCGAGCGCCCGTCCGGCGGCATGCGGGTGCCGACCAAGGAGGCGGCCCCAACGCCTTCGGCGATCTCGATGATCAGTTGGTCGCCGACGGAAGGCAAGATGAGGGCGGCCGTGGCCGCCCCGGCGACGTCTTTGGCCTGCGAGGCGATGACCGTCAGCGCCTCCTCCTCCTCGACCCCGGACAGCAGCATGGTGGTGATGCCCTGGCCCGCCGCCAGCCAACTCTCGCGCCGCTGCGACGCCTGATAAAGCTGGGCGTTCTCAACCATCACGCCGGCCGCCGCCGCCAGCGCTGCCACCATGTCGGCGTCGGCCTGGGTGAACCCGCCCGGTTTGTTGACCAGGTAGACGTGGGCGAAGACGGTGTGGCGCACCCGGACCGGCACCGCCAGGAAGTTCCCGACCAGCATCTCCGCGTCCGGCGGCAGCCCCACCAGGGCGGCGGGCAGTTCCTCGAGCATCAGCGGCTCATGCGTCGGAATCCGCGCCATCAGCGTCATCGCCCGCCGGAAGCGGCCCAGTTGGGCGGCCAGGGCGTGATCGGCGCCGTGGGTGTAAAAGCGCTCGTCAATCCCGCGCCCGTCGAGGACGCTGACCGCCGCCGCTCCCGCGCCGGTCAGGCGCGGCGCCGCCGCCACCAGTTCGGCCAGGACCTCGGCCAGGTCGAGGCGGCGCGACAGGGACAGCACGGCGTCCAGCAGATCGGCCTCAAACGGGGGCGCGGGCGGCGGCGTTGGCTCGGTCATTGTCCCGCGCCGTCAGTCAGCCCGCCATCAACCAGGCGGCCATCAACCAGGCGGTAGACGCGGTCGGCCCCGGCCAGCGCCTCCTCTTGGTGCGACACCACCAGCAGGCCGCGCCCGGCGGCGCGAGCCGCCGCCAGCAACTCGGCGGTCAGGCGCCGCCCGGCCTCCGGGTCGAGATGCTCGGCCGGTTCGTCCAGGAGGATGTGTTGCGCGGGCGAGACCAGCGCCCGCGCCAGCAGCAGGCGGCGGCGCTCGCCGCCGGAGATCGAGTCGGACCCGGCCGTCAGCAGCGTGTCGAGGCCCTGCGGCAGCCCCGCCAGCCAGCGTCCGAGGCCGACCCGCTCGAGCACGGCGGCGGCATCGGCGGCCTCCAGCCGGCCGTTCGCCACACGCAGGTTCTCCAGGACGGTGGTGGCGAAGATGTGCGCGTCCTCGGCGATGAAGGCGACGCCAGCCGCGCGCGCCTTGGGGCTGAGACCGGCCAAGGGCGCGCCGCCCACGGCCACATCCCCGGCCAGGGGCGGGATCAGCCCGGCCAGGGTCGCCAACAGGGTGGTTTTGCCCGCGCCGGAACGTCCCACCAGTCCGATGCCGTGCCCCGGCGCCAGTTCTAAGTCCACTCCCAGAACCACCGGTCGCCCGGCTTGCCAGCCCGCGCTCAGGCCGGCGGCCCGCAGCGTCCCGGTCGGGGCGGCGCCGGACGGCTCAGCGGCGCCGGACGGCTCAGCGGCGGCCGGGACGGCGGCATCGGCGGCGTGCCCCGCCTCGGCCAAGGCGACAATCCGGGCGGCGGCGGCGCGGGACTTGTAGACCTGCGCGGCGGCCGTCGACAACCCGGCCACCGACTCGAAGGCGGCCAGCGGCATCAGCACGATGACCGCGAGCTCGGTCGCGGAGATGGCGCCGGCCTGCCAGGCGACGGCGGTCAGAATCAGGTTCACGATCAACGCCAGGCCGGTGCCGACCTCCGTCAGGCAGGCCGCCAGCGCGGACGGCTTGGCCACCGCGTCCGTGGCCGCGACCAGGCGTTTCTCGTGGCCGGCGAGGTCTGCCAGGGCGTGATCCAACTGCCCGCCGACCCGCAATTCGGAGGCGTTCTCAATGATGCCGAGGGCCGAGGCGGAAACATCGGCTCGCGCCTGGGTGGCGGCGGTCTCGGCCAGTCGCGCCGCCCGGAAGGTCGCCAGCGGCCCGCCGATGGCGACCAGCGCCAAACAGGCGAAGACGGCGATCCCGGCGGTCGGCAGGAAGGCCCCCACGGCCACGCTCGACCCGACCATCAGGACGGCCGCCACCAGCGCTGGGATGATTCCGCGCACCACCAGATCGCCGACGTCGTCGATGTCCGCCCCGACCCTCGCCAGCACGTCGCCGCGTTTGAAGGCGGCGGCCCCGGCGCCGCTGCCGGACGCCATCCGTTCGTACAGACGGACCCGCAGGTTGGTCATGCCGCTGAGCGCCACCCGGTGCGCCGTCAACCGCTCGATGTAGCGGGAGACGCCCCGGGTGATGCCGAAAGCCCGCACCCCGACCACCGCCACCTGCAGCGACAGCACCGGCGGCATTTGCGACGCGCGCACGATCAGCCAGGCCGAGGTCCCGGCCAAAGCCACCGATGCCGCCTGTGTCAGGGCGCCGAAGAAGACCGCCGCCAGCAGTTGACCCAGTTTCAACCCCGTCAGCGCCACCGCCCGCCGCAGCGGCCGGCGCACCGGCGGCGCGGCCGCGACTGGCGATGCCTCGGATTCGGCGCGGCGGCTCATGGCGCGTCCCCGTTCGTGTGGGCGCCCGTCGGGCCGGCGCCGGTCGCGTCGGCATCGCCCGTTCCCGATGCCGTCGCGGCGGACCCAGCGCCCCCCGCCGTCGGCCCGCCCGCGGCCACCAGTTCCGCCCCGTCCACAGCGGTCGAGCGGACCGCCACCGAACTTTGGGCTTGGGCGCGCAGCGTCTGGCGATGCGCCACCAGCAGCACCGTGCGGCCCTGGCGCCCGAGCGACCGGATGGACGCCAGCACCTGTTCCTCGGTGGCGGCGTCGAGGTGGGCGGTCGGCTCGTCCAAGATGACGAGCGGCTTGTCTTGGAGGAAGACCCGGGCCAGGGCCAGGCGTTGACGCTGGCCGACCGACAATCCCAGGCCGCCGTGGCCGATCCTCGTTTGCCAACCGGAGGGCAGCGACCTGACAACGGAGTCGAAACCGGCGGCGCGCGCCGCCCGTTCGACGGCGGCGGTCGCCGCCGGGTCCGAGTCGTAGACCTCGAGCAGGTTTTGGAGCACGGTCCCGGGCGCGAGCGCGGGGCGCTGCGGCGCCCAGGCGATCTGCGCCCACCAGCTTGGCGGGTCGATCTGGCTGAGGTCGAGCGCCGCCGAGCCGTCGCCGGGTTGGACCATCACCCGGCCCGATGTCGGCCGCGTCAGACCCAGCAGCACCGCCACGGCGGTCGATTTGCCGGCCCCGTTGGGGCCGGTCAGCGCGGTCAGGGCGCCCGGCGGCAAGGTGAAGGAGAGGTCGGCCGGGGCTTGGTAGCCGCGCCCGGGCGCGTCGACGCAGACCTGCTCAAAGATGATCGTGGCGGCGGCCAAATCTGGGGCCGGGAGGCGCCCGGCCGGCGGCGCCGGCACCGCCAGCAGGTCGAAGGCGCGGTTGGAGGCGGCCACGCCGTTGGCGGAGGCGTGGAAGTGCGCGCCGACGTTGCGCAGCGGCAGATAGATCTCCGGCGCGATCATGATGATGGCCAAGCCGTCAATCAGGTCCATGCGCCCGGCTTGCAGGCGCAAGCCGACCGCCACCGCCACCAGCGCCACCGACAAGGTGGCGATCAATTCCAGGGCGGCCCCGGACAAGAAGGCCACCCGGACGGTGGCGAAGGTGGCCTTCTGGTGGGCCACAGACAATTTGCGCACGCGCGCCGCCGGCCCCTTCTCACGGCCAAGGGCCTTGAGCGTTGGCAGCCCGGTGATGAGGTCCATGACCTGAGCGCCCAGGTTCGTCATGGTGGCGAGGCGGCGGGCGGAATAGGCCTCTGTCAGCCGCCCGATCAGCACCATGAAGACCGGGATCAGGGGGACCGTCACAAACATGATGATGGCTGAGATCCAGTCCACGAATCCGGCCACCACCAGGAGGATCGGCGTCACCGTCACCACCATCAACAGTTGCGGCAGGTAGCGCGTGAAATAGGCGTCGAGGGCGTCCAGCCCGCGTGTCACCAGCTGCGCCGCCTTGGCGGCGCCGCCCTCGGCCTCGAAGCGCGGCCCCAGCGCCACCACGTGTTTCAGCACCGAGCCCCGCAATTCGGCGATGGTCTCAGCCGCCGCCCGGTGCGCGAAGCGCTCCTGCGTCCAGGCCACGGCCACGCGGATGACCACGATCAGCCCGACGGCCCCCAGCAGGCGCGTCCATTCCTCCGGCCCGAACCCGACGCCTGAGGCCAATCCGCCCACGCCCCGCGCCACCAAGATGGCTTGGCAGACCACCGCCACCGACATCACCACACCGAGCATGGCCGTCAGAACCATGTAGCTGCGAGCGGCGCGCGCATGCCTGATCAGTCGCGGATCGAGGGGCTTCATCAACCGCTGATCCTACATTGGTCGGCTGTGGGAATGTGCCGTTAGGTTGCTGTGGTGTTTGAGGCGGGCGTGTCCGGCGTCGCCGGGCTGTGGCTGGCGGCGCCCGGCGCGGCTTTGGTTTCGGCGGTCTCGCGTGAGGCGGCGGCCGCGGCGGCGATTGAGGCCAGGGTCGCCTTGGCCTCGGGCGGGGTTTCGGCCAGGACCGGGGCGCCGCCCGCGCGTCCGCCGCCCGAGCCGTTGCCAGCGTTCCCGGGGGCGGCGCTGGAATCCGGCCCGGCGGCATCGGCGGCCTTGCGGCGGTGCTTCTTGCCGCCGCGCTTCTTGCGTTTCGAGCCGCCCTCCGCGCCCCCGGAACCCCCGGAACCGCCGGAACCGCCCGAACCCCGGCCGCCACCAGCCCCGTCGGAGCGCGACGTGTCGCGCTCGACCGGATCGGCGTGGACAATGAAACCGCGCCCGCCGCAAGCCTCGCAGGTCTCGGAGAAGGCCTCGACCAACCCCTGACCGACCCGTTTGCGGGTCATCTGGACCAGCCCCAACGAGGTGACCTCGGCCACCTGGTGACGGGTGCGGTCGCGGGCCAACGCCTCGACCAGACGGCGCAGCACCAGGTCGCGGTTCGACTCCAGGACCATGTCGATGAAGTCGATGACGATGATCCCGCCGATGTCCCGCAGCCGCAGCTGGCGCACAATCTCTTCGGCCGCCTCCAGGTTGTTGCGGGTGACGGTCTCCTCCAGGGAGCCGCCGGACCCGGTGAACTTGCCGGTGTTGACGTCGATCACGGTCATGGCCTCGGTCCGGTCGATCACCAGCGAGCCGCCGGACGGCAGCCAGACCTTGCGGTCCATGCCCTTGGACAACTGCTCGTCGATCCGGTCGGCCTGGAAAACGTCCTGGTCTAAGGTCCAACGTTGGACGCGGTCGCACAGTTCGGGGGCGATCTCCGTGAGGTAGCCGCTGATGTCGTCCCAGGCGCTGGCGCCGGAGACGGTCAGCGACGTGAAGTCGGCGTTGAAAATGTCCCGCACCACCCGGATGGCCAGGTCCGGCTCGCCCTTGAGCAGCGCCGGGGCCTGGGCCGTGGTCGCCTTCTGTTGAATCTTGGCCCAAGCGGCGACGAGGCGTTCGACGTCGGCTTTCAGCTCCGCGTCGGAGGCGCCCTCGGCCGCCGTGCGCACAATCACCCCCGAGCCTTGCGGCACGATCTCTTTCAGCAGCTTCTTCAACCGCTGGCGCTCGGTCTCCGGCAGTTTGCGCGAGATGCCGGTCATCGAGCCGTCCGGCACCAGCACCAGATACCGCCCCGCCAGGGTGATCTGCGAGGTCAGGCGCGAGCCCTTGTGCCCGATCGGGTCCTTGGTGACCTGCACCATGACCGCGTCGCCGCTCGCCAGCGCCAGTTCGATCCGGCGCGGTTGGCCCTCCAGGCCGGCGGCGTCCCAGTTGACCTCGCCGGCGTAGAGGACGGCGTTGCGCCCGCGTCCCACGTCAACGAAGGCGGCCTCCATCGACGGCAGCACATTTTGGACGCGCCCCAGGTAGACGTTGCCGACCATTGAATGCTGGGTGCGCTGGGCCACGTAATGCTCCACCAGCACGCCGTCTTCGAGCACGGCGATCTGTGTGCGCCCGTCGCGTTCGCGCACCACCATCCGCCGTTCGACCGATTCACGGCGGGCCAGGAACTCCGCCTCGGTGATCTGCATGCGCCGCCGCCCGGTCTCGCGTCCCTCCTTGCGGCGTTGGCGTTTGGCCTCCAGGCGCGTCGATCCGGACACGGACGCGACAACCTGGGCGCCGCCTTCGGTTTTGCGCCCTTCGCGGCTGCGGCGCCGCCGGCGGCGCGAGCCCGATTCCTCTGCTTCTGGGGCCTCGGCCGGCGCGGTTTGGCCGTCCTCGTCGGCGGGGCCGCGTTGGTCGTCTTTGCCGCCGGTTTCGCCGCCGTTGCCCGATGCCGTGCCATCGCCCGCCGCCGCGCCGTCGCCTTGGTCGGGGCTCGCCTTGGCGGTGGCCCGCCGCCGCCGGGAGCGGCTGGCGGATTGGGCGCCTGCTTGCCCGCCCGTTTGGGCCGAGGGCTGCGACGCTTGGTCGGCCGGGCCGCCGTCTTGGTCAGGGCCGGCGCCCAGCCCGGGTTCGAGGTCGTCGTCCGGGTCTTCCGGCGCGGCTGAGGCGCCGGCGCGCCGGCGCGGCGGCGCCAGGACCGGGGCCTGGAAAAGGAGCGCCGTCATGGGCAAGCGTCCGCCGACCGGCGCTGGCGCCTCGCCCGCCGCCGTCTGGGCCGCCGTCTGGGTGGCCGTCTGGGTGGCCTTGGCGCTGGCGCGCCGGCTGGTGCTCTTGGTCTTGGCGGTGGCCTTGGGCGCGGCCCCATCTGGCGCGGCCCCATCTGACGCGGCCCCATCTGGCGCGGCCTGCGGCTGGCCCTTGGCTGACGCGGCTTGCGGCTGGACGCCATCGGGCGCGGCTTGCGGCTGGGCCTTCGCTGACGCGGCCTGCGGCTGGGACTCGGTCGGGGCGGCGTCCGGCGCGGCCTCGGCGCCGGGCGCCGCTTGGCGGCCGCCGGCGCGCTTGGCGGTCGCGCGCCTCCTGGCCGGGCGTGCGTCCGCGCCGCCGGTCCCGGACTGCGCCCCGGCCGGGGCTTCGTCCAATGGCCCCTTGGCGGCATCGGGCGCTGTCTTCGACCCGGTGGCGGACCTGGCCGCGGACCTGGCGGACCGGGCCCGGCGCGGCGCCGCGTCCGGCTGGGCGGGCTGGGCGCCAGACTCGGCCGACTGCCGTTCCGAGCGCCGGGAAATGGCGTCGCTCAGGTCGACCAACTGGTCGAGGGCCTTGATGTCGGGAGACGCCTGGCTGGCGGTGGCGCGCCGAGGCGCGCGTTGACGGGCTTTGGGCAACTCAATTTCGAGTTGCGGTTGTTCTTCGGTCACGAATTACTCCAAGGCGCCACCGTGACGCCACGCCAAGACCGGCGGCTGCCAGTTACGCACGGCCCCCGCCCGATTTCAGGCGAGTGGGCCGTGTAAGCCTCTGCTGTCTGATGCCTGTGCCAGCCGGGAGAAAAGGCCCTGAACGACCTCTGCCTCGACCGAGTACTCGCCTTGGGCCAGCCTAATTCCGAGGCCGGAAACCACAAGGGCGGCGATGACATCATCTGGTCCGGCGACCGGCGTGGCGGGCCGCAAAACCACGTCCAGTATGACACATGGCTGACCGGGCCGGTCGCAGGCGTGTCGGCGCTGCGGCTAAATGTCCTGTCAAAGGGAGTACTCCTACCGAAGTCGTCGTCAAAGTGGGTTCAATCGTGAAGAAGTTGGCAGAAACTGTGAAGACTTTGGGACCTAAGGCCCATGAACCTGAGCCGGTTCAACATAGCGTGAAACATGGCTTCGGGCGCGTTCGCCCCTGCCCGGCTAACAACTTAAAATCTGTCCCTTTCGTTCCCTAACCTCACTGCGGAGGTGCACATGCAAGACGCGCTTGATCTAGCTAGATGGCAGTTCGGCATCACCACTGTGTACCACTTCATCTTTGTGCCGCTAACCATCGGCTTGACGCCCTTGGTGGCCTTGCTCCAGACCTTCTGGTTCAAGACCGGCAGAGACGAGTGGTACCGCCTGACACGATTCTTCGGCAAGCTCTTACTGATTAACTTCGCGCTGGGTATTGTCACCGGCATCGTCCAAGAGTTCCAGTTCGGTTTGAACTGGTCCGAATACTCGCGCATGGTGGGCGACATCTTCGGCGCACCCCTGGCCATGGAGGCGCTGGCAGCGTTCTTCATCGAGTCGACCTTCCTCGGCATCTGGATCTTCGGCTGGGGCCGGCTCTCGCGCGGCGTCCACCTGCTGACGATCTGGCTGGTGGCCTTCGCCGTCAATCTCTCGGCCTTCTTCATCCTGGCCGCCAACTCGTTCATGCAGTATCCGGCCGGCTCCAGTTTCAACTCCGATCTCCAGCGCGCCCAGATGGACAACCTGGGTGAGGTGCTGTTCTCGAAGCTGTCGCTGTCGACCTTCTGGCACACCATCTCGACCTCCTTCGTGGTGGCCGGCACCTTCATGGCCGGCATCGCGATCTGGTGGGTCGTGCGGGCGGTGCGGGCCGGCAACGAGGAATCGGCCCAGGTTTACCGCCTCGGCGGGGCCGTGGGCTGCTGGGCCGTGCTGATCGCAGGCATTTCCCTGATCTTCTCCGGCCATCATCAGGCCCAGGTCATCACCGAATTGCAGCCGACCAAGATGGCGGCCGCCGAGTTGCTCTGCGTCACGCCTGACGAAGGCGAGGGCGCCGGCTTCACCGTCATCGCCTTCGGCGAATGCACCCAGGAGGCGATCGAGAATCCCGACCTGAATGACCCCAAGGCAAACGATGGCGTCAACCGCCTCATCGAAATCCCGAAGCTGCTCTCGTGGCTGGCTTGGAGCGATGGCAGCGCCAAGGTGACCGGCATGAACACGGCCGAGCAGGTCTTGGACGACGCCTACCTGACGCCAGAAGAAGCCGCGGGCATCGACTGGATTCCGCCGCAGGGGGTCACGTTCTGGTCCTTCCGCCTGATGATCGCGCTGGGCGCGTTCTCGGCGGTGTTGGCGCTGGTCGGCCTGTGGGCCTTGCGCGGGCGGCGGACCACCGGCAGCGGCTTCCTGAAGTTCTGGGCGCTGCTGTCCCTGCCGATGCCGTTCCTGGCGGGCAGCTTCGGCTGGATCTTCACCGAGATCGGTCGCCAGCCGTTCATCGTCTACCCGGTCGCCACGCTGACGCCCGAGCATGTGCTCAGCGGCGTTGGGACGGATCTGTCGCTGCAGACCGTCGACGCGGTCTCGCCGGTGGTGAGCGCGGGCTCGATCTGGCTGACGGTGATCTCTTTCACGCTGATCTATTTGGTCCTGGCGATCGCTTGGTTCTACCTGATGAAGCGGTACACGTCCAAGGGCCTCAACTACGACGAAGCCATCCCCGAAGTGAAGGCCGACTTGGACGAGTCCAAGCCGCTGACCTTCTCTTACTGAGTCGGAGCTAAGGAGAAAATCTGATGTTGACTAGCATTCTCGCTCTCGCTCCGGCAGCCGAGGTCGACCCGGCAGGGACCGAAGCCACCGCCAATGCCTTGGTTTCGCTGCTGCACCGTCTGGTGACCGCGCCGACCGGGCTGGAGTTGTTGTGGTTCTCTTTGATCGCGGTCCTGTGGACCGGTTATCTGGTGCTCGAAGGCTTCGACTTCGGCGTTGGCATGTTGTTGCCGATCATCGGCAAGAAGGACAGCGAACGCCGGGCGATGCTCTCGACCATCGGCCCGCTCTGGGACGGCAACGAGGTCTGGGTGCTGACAGCTGGTGGCGCCACCTTCGCGGCCTTCCCCGAATGGTATGCGACCCTGTTCAGCGCGGCTTATCTGCCGCTGTTCCTGATTCTGGTCGGTCTGATCATCCGCGCCGTGGCCTTCGAGTACCGCGGCAAGATCAACGGTGACGGCTGGCGCAAGCTCTGGGATTGGTGCATCATCCTGGGTTCGTGGATTCCCGCGATCCTGTGGGGCGTGGCCTTCGCCAACCTGGTCGCCGGCGTCAAAGCGGCCGTCGACCCGACGCAGCTCGGGCCGTCGAAGATTGTCTACAACGGCACCTTCTTCGATCTGGTCTTCGCCCACCAGGGCTTCCTGCTCCTGGGCGGTTTGACCACGGCGGCCTTGTTCATGGCCCACGGCGCCATCTTCTTGTCGCTCAAGACTGACGGCGAGGTCCGCCAGCGCTCCGAGTCGCTGGCGCCCAAGCTGTCGATCGTGGCCACGGTCATCGCCGCCGTCTGGGTGGTGTGGCTGGGCCTGAAGTTCGCGGGCGGCAACCACCCGACGGCTTTGGTCTGGATCGCCATCGCGGTGGCGGCGCTGGGCTTGATCGTGGTCGTCCTGACGACTCTGGCCAGGAAGTTCGGCCTCGCCTTCACCTCGATGACGGTGGCGCTGCTGGCGGCCGTCGTGACCATCTTCGCCACGCTGTTCCCGAACGTCATCAACGGGTCGAATGTGGCGCTGAAGGGCGACGCGATTTCCGATCCGATCGTTGGACGGATCGTCCTGGGAACCGACAACGACGGCGCTGGCCTGAATGTCAACGACGTGGTGGCGCTGACCTTCGCCGAAGTGGAGAAGACCGCGGCGGCGGATTTGCAAGCCGATCCCAGCCCGTACACGGCTGAGACGCTGACACCGCTGATCGTCACCGATCTGCTTTCGGAAGATGTTCAGAGCGGCGCCCGGACGGCCATCGTCACGAGTGAGTACTGGCCAGCCGGGTTGCTGCCCGTGGCTGATGTCAAACTCGTGGTCGACAAGACGTTCGAGCGGGTGGCCGGCGCCGTTGGCGACGGCAGCCTGAACCCGGCCGACGTCCAAGGCGCGCCGGGCGAGGCGGCCACCGCCTTGACCGCCAAGGTCTTGGCCGACTCCTTGGCCGGCACGTTCCCGGCCGCTGGCGCCATTGACCAAGAGCAGGTTCAGTTGGTGGTCACCGCGGCCTTCGCCCGGGTGGGCGCGGCGCTCCAGAGCGGCGCGCTGACCTACGCCGATGTCCAGGCCGAGGCCGGCGAGGAAGCCAAGGCCTTGACGGCGGCGGTGCTGGCGGACGTGCCGGGGATCGCCAATGGCTCGTTGACGGTGGCGGCTGGGGTCATTCCCGCCGGCGACGTCATCACCACTGTCAAGATCACCTTGGCCCGCAATGGCTTGCCCGCCGATGACGCCACTGTTGGCGCCGTGGTCGCAGACATCGTCTCCGGCAGTTCCACCATCGGTGGGTTGCCGGCGGCGACGGTTGTGGCGGAAGTCGAAAAGACCGTCCAAGCGGCGATCGATCAGCTCCCGACCACGGTCGAGGGCGTGCTGGGCGCGGTGGCCGGTTCGGTTCAGGCGGTCTTGGGGGATGTGGTCGTGGTTCTGCAATCCGTGGCCGATGATCCCAAGACGCCGAAGTTCGTCGACGGCATGGATCTGACAAAGATCGCCAACGGCGAGGCATGGCCCAACGATTCTGGCTTGGCGAACCTGAACGGCCGGGTCCAGAACGCGAACGGCGCGTTGGCGGCTTTGCACGCGCTCGGCATGGTCACAGACAAGGACGATGCCGTGGTGCCGTTGGCCGCGTTCGTCCCGCTGGAGGAGTGGGCGGACGATGGCAGTGCTGTCATCACCGGTCAGCCGATCCACGCGGCGGCTTCCAGCGAGAAGACACTGCAGTTGATGACCATTGTGGCCATCTGCTTGGTGCCGATCGTGTTGGCCTACCAGGCTTGGTCGATTTGGGTCTTCCGCAGGCGCATCAGCGCTGAGCGGATTCCGGCTGAGTCGGGTCTGGATCCGGCCAAGATCTAGCCAACGGCGAAGATCTGGCCACTCGGCCAAGATTTAGCCATCGGGCGGCCCCGGCGCTTCGGCGCCGGGGCCGCCTTTCGTTTGCCCCAGAACCCCAGAAATTGAAGCGTTCAAGCACTTCAGAGCCTCGACGAGTCACGGCAACGGCCGGGGCTCGCCCCGTGTCACCATTTTCGACACAAGGATGTGTCCAAATAGCGGACGGATCTGCGAGGTAAGCCTAGCCTTAATTACACTCTTCTCCGATGGAGCTTGTGCGGCGAGCGTCGAAGGAGATTCGATTGGGATCGGTTGGGCGAAGGGCGGCCAGCGCGGCCTGGGCGCCCCGGGCGGCCGCGGCGGCGGTGCTGACGGGCGGCTGCGGCGCCGCCACGCCCGGCGCCGGCCCGGGGGCCGGCGCCCGCTCGTTCGATCCGGCCGCGGCCCTGGCCGACCCGAAATCCCACACCGGCCCCTCGACGGCGGTGGTCGCGGAAGCAGCCATCGAGCCCATCGCCACCAACCCGCGGCCGGCCCTGCCGGCCACGGTCACCGACGCCCAAGGAACCCTGGTCACCGTCACCGACGTCAGCCGGCTCCTGGCCCTCGACATCTACGGCACCACCAGCCGGATCGTCTTCTCGCTGGGACTGGGCGCCAACGTCATCGGGCGCGACACGTCATCGGGCTTCGCCGAAATCCAAGACCTGCCCCGGGTGACGCCATCGGGCAACACGCTCAGCGCCGAGGCGATCCTGGAACTGGCGCCCTCGGTCATCATCACCGACACGTCGCTGGGACCGTGGGATGTGCTGCTGCAGATGCGCGAGGCCGGCATCCCGGTGGTGGTGGTCGATTCGCACCGCTCGCTCGACACCGCCGCCGAACTGATCGGCCAGGTGGCGGCGGCGCTCGGCCTGCCGGACGAGGGGGCCGAGTTGGCCCAGCGGACCGAGCGCCAGATAGCTGCCGCCAAGGAAGCGATCGCCAAGGCCGTTCCGGCCGCAGACCAGGACAGGCTGCGCATGGCCTTCCTCTACTTGCGGGGCAGCGCCGGCGTCTATTACCTGTTCGGGAGCGGATCGGGGACAGACTCGCTGATCACGGCCCTGGGCGGGATCGATGTCGCCAGCGAGGTGGGCTGGGATGGGATGCAGCCGGTCACCGATGAGGGGCTGGTGGCGATGAGCCCCGACCTGATCCTGGTGATGACCCGCGGCCTGGAATCCGTGGGCGGGGTAGACGGCCTGCTGGAGAGACTGCCCGCCGTGGCGGCGACGCCGGCGGGAACCAAGCGGCGCTTCGTCGACATGGACGACGCCCAGATTTTGGCCTTCGGCCCGAACAGCGCCGACGTCCTGGACGCCCTGGCGACGGCCATCTACACGCCGGAGGCGGCCCAGTGACCGCCGCCGCGCGCCCGGCGGCCGCGACCCCGGGCGTGGACCTGGCGCCGGGCGTGGACCTGGCGCCGGACGTGGACCTGGCGCCCGGCGTGGCCCCGCCGCCGGACGTGGCCGGCCCGGCCGGGCCGACCGGGCCGACCGGGCGCGCTCCGGTGGCGGCCTTGCCGCCCGCCCGCCCGGGACGCGCCGCCGCCGTCCTGACCGGCCTGGGGCTGGCCGCCGTGGCCCTGGTGATCGCTTCGGCTGGGATCGGCCAAATGGACATCCCGCCGGATCAGGTGATTCACCTGCTGGCCGGCAAATTGGGCCTCGAGCTGGGGACGGCGCCGGAGGCGACCAACGCGGAGGCCGTGCTGATGTCGGTCCGGCTGCCGCGCCTGGCCCTGGCGGCCCTGGCCGGGGCCGCCCTGGCGACGGCCGGGGCGTTGATGCAAGGGGTCTTCCGCAACCCATTGGCGGAGCCGGGAGTGATCGGTGTCAGCGCTGGAGCGGCGGCGGCGGCCTGCGGCGGCATCGCCCTGGGCGCCGGAGCGCTGGGGCCGTGGTCCACGGCCGGGCTCGCCTTCGCCGGCGGGCTCGGCTCCACCCTGCTGGTCTACGGGCTCAGCCGGGCCGGGGGCCGCACCGAAGTGGTGACCTTGGTGCTGACCGGCGTGGCCGTCAACGCCGTGGCCGGGGCCGCCATCGCCCTGTTCGTCTTCCTGGCGGACAGCTCCGCCCGCGAGGAGATCATCTTCTGGCAACTCGGCTCGCTCAACGGCACGCGCTGGCAATATGTGGCCGTGGCGGCGCCGGTCGTGGTCGTGGCCGTGACCGCGGCCATGACCCTGGCGCGCCCGCTCGACCTGCTCAGCTTGGGCGAGCGCTCCGCCCGCCACCTGGGCGTCGACGTTGAGCGGTTGCGGATCGGCGTCATCGTCCTGGTGGCCTTCCTGACCGCGGCGGCGGTCGCCTTCAGCGGCATCATCGCCTTTGTCGGCCTGGTGGCGCCCCACCTGATGCGGATGGCGCTGGGACCGGGGCACGGCCTGCTGCTCCCGGCCAGCGCGCTCGGCGGCGCGGTCCTGCTGATGGCCGCCGATCTGGTGGCGCGCACGGCTGTCAACTACGCCGACCTGCCGATCGGCATGCTGACCTCGCTGGTCGGCGGCCCGTTCTTCTTCTACCTGCTGCGCCGGGCGCGCCGCCAGGCCGGGGGGTGGGGCTGATGGCGGCCCTGTTGGCGGCGCACGGCGTCCATTACCAGGTGGGGCAGGCCCAGATTCTGCGCGGGATCGACCTGGCCGTGAGGCCGGGCGAAGTCTTGGTCCTGGCCGGGCCGAACGGCGCCGGCAAGTCGACGCTGCTGGCCGTCCTGGCGGGCGACATCAGGCCCACCGACGGCCAGGTGACGTTGGACGGGCGGGCGCTGCACGGGATTGGCGTCAAGGCTTTGGCCCGCCGCCGGGCCGTCATGCTGGCCGAGGCCCAGGTGTCGTTCCCGTTCTCGGTCGCGGACGTGGTCCGGATGGGGCGGGCGCCGTGGCGGGGCGGGCAGGAGGAAGCCGACGATGCCGCCGTCGCCGCCGCGCTCGCCGCCACCGACACGCTCGACCTGGCCAGGCGGATCTTCCAAACCCTGTCCAGCGGGGAGAAAGCCAGGGTCGCCTTCGCCCGGGCGCTGGCGCAGCAGGCCGATGTGCTGCTGTTGGACGAGCCGACGGCGGCGCTCGACATCCGCCATCAGGAGTTGGTCATGTCGTTGGCGCGGCGCGAGGCCGGACGCGGCCGGGCGGTGCTGGCGGTGCTGCACGATTTGTCGTTGGCGGCGGCCTGGGCCGATCAGCTGGCGCTGATCGGCGACGGGCGGCTGGTCGGCGCCGGCCCGGTGGCGGAGATCGCCACCCCCGACCGGCTGAGCGACCTCTACCGCCACCCGATCGGGGTTTGGCCGGACCCGGCCACCGGGCTGCCGGTGGTGGCGCCGATCCGCGGCCGAAGGCCGGTGACGCCATGCGTCGCTTGAGACAACTGCTGGTGGCCGGGCTGGCGGCGGGGGCCCTGGCGGGCCTGGCCGTGGGCGGGGTTGGCGGCCCGGCGCGGGCGGCGGGCGCGTCCGTGGCGGTGGCCGGTGTGGGCGGCGAGGCCCGGGCCAACGCCGAGGCCGCCACCACTTTGACGCTGACAGGCAGCGGCTTCCAGGCCATCGAGGGCGGCTTCGGCGGCATCTACGTGCTGTTCGGCGCCGTCTCGGGCGACTGGCGGCCCTCGGCCGGGGGCGTTGGCGGGCGCGATTTCCTGTATGTGCCGGACGCCCAGACCAAGGACAACGCCGGGCGGGAGAAGTTCGTCGCCTTCATCGGCTCGGAGACGGCCAGCTCCGCCAACGGCGGCGTCATCGCCGCTGACGGCTCCTGGGCGACCACCCTGGTGGTTCCGGGGGCGGTCTTCGATGTCGAGGACGCCGCCGGCCAGGCCCAGCGGGTTGATTGCCGCCAGACCCAGTGCGGCGTCATCACCATTGGGGCGCATGGCGTTGTCAACGCCAACAATGAGACCTTCACGCCGGTCAGCTTCGACGGCGCGACCGCCGCCACCGCCGCCGCCACGGCCGGTGCCGGGGCCGACGGCGAGACGGCCGCCGATGGCGCCGGCGCCGGGGTGGTCCCGGCCACCGGGGTGGCGACGCTGGGGGTGGACGCCACCACCGCCGTGGCCGGGCACGCTTTGGCGTTCACGGGACGCGGTTTCGCGCCCGGCGAGCAGGTCACAGCCGTCTTGGACGATGGCGTGGCGGCCGTCGGCCCGCTGACGGCCGGACAGTTCGGGGAGGTGGCGGCGGCGATCCCGCTGGCGGCGGACCTGAGGGTGGGCACGCACAGCCTGACGTTGACCGGCGCCGCCTCCGGGGCCTCGGCCGAGGCCACCTTCACGGTGCGGCGTGACCCGTCCCTGGTCGAAGCCTCGGAGCAGGCCAGCCAATCCGCCGCCGTCGGCGAGGGCCGCCAACTGGGTCCCTGGCAGATCGCCGTGGTGGTGGCGGCAATCGTCTTTGTGCTGGTTCTGGTCGGTTCGCTGGCGGGCGCGGCCGCCACTCGCCGCGCCCGGCGCCTGGCGTTGAGCCTGGCGCTGGCGACGCTGGCCGTCGGGGCGGGCGGACCGGGCGCGGCCTGGGGGTCCGATCCCGACGAGGGCGGCGACATCGCCGTCAGCGTCACCATCCCGGGCGCCAGCCAGCGCGACGACTCCGGCAACGGCTCCGGCGACGGCTCCGGCAATGACACGGGCGATGGCGCCCGCCAGACCATTGTCAACGCGCAGCTGACCTGGGGATTCAACCTCGAAACAAGGGGCAAGAGCTACTACGGCGCCTGCAACTTCCTGATGGCCGGGCGTCCGGGGACGGACGGCGACACCGGCGCGGCGCGCGAATGGGACCCCGGAAACTGGGGCGGCGACCTCTACCACGCCCAGTCCGGCAACGCCCAAGTGGTCAACGCCCAAGGGCAGAGCGTCCCATTCGAGCGGCGCTGCCTGGATCCGGCCGGCCAGCCGGTCAGCTACAACGCCTCCCAACAATCGGCTTCGACCTACACCGACACCCAGGTCAAACTGACCGGCGGGACCGGTTGGCGCGACACGGCCACCGGCGCCGCCCAGATCACCTGGGACGCCACCTTCACCGTGGTCTACTACGACGGCCTGACCTACTTCTGGCTGGAAGACCCTGTCATCACGATCAGCGCCAGCGGCCAAGTCGAACTGACCGCCACCGCCGGCGGCTTCGGCATGCCACGCGAAGGCGGCGCCTGGGGGCGCCACCCCGACACGGCCGTGGTGCTGGCGAACGGGACGACGGCATCGGGCACGGCGGCGAACGCTGGCGGCGACGGCGTGGTTGTGCGCCACGCCTACGCCGACCTGGCGGTCGCGGTCCCGGCCGGCGCCCCGACCCAAAGACTTGGCGGCGAATCGAGCGCGCCCGGCGCCTGGCCGCAGTCGTTTGTGGACTTCCACGGGCGCACCGGGCTGCACTCGTATTGGTATTCGTCGGGGGCGGCGATCGACCACCGCAAACCGCCGGACCCGGTTTATGTCAGCTGGGACGCCGCCAAGGCGATCGACGCGCCGGTCACAACCACCAATGCGGGCGCCGGCGGCGCCTCAAGCGGCTGGCTGGGCGGTGTGGCGGCGGCCAAGGCGGCGGCGATCCAAGCCAGGGCGCAGGGCGGGGCGGACGCCGGCACGGGCGCGTCCAACCCTTGGGGGTCCGGCCT
This sequence comes from Bifidobacteriaceae bacterium, assembly GCA_031278655.1. Classification (GTDB taxonomy): domain Bacteria; phylum Actinomycetota; class Actinomycetes; order Actinomycetales; family WQXJ01; genus JAIRTF01. The sequence continues at coordinate 38,968 of JAITJZ010000036.1, read as the reverse complement.
CGAGCCCGTTGTCTTGTCCGGCGCCACCAAAGACTTGGTGCCTGTGCGGGGTACGGCCGCCGGCACCTGGATCGCGGCAGACGCCGCGATTCTCACCCTGCTGGTATCAGCCTCCATCGCCTTGATCGCTTGGCGTCGCGGCTGGTTCCGGCTTCAACCGAAAGGAATTGTCTCATGAAAATCGCTCGCACCCCCGGACGTTGGGCCGCCTTCTTGGCGGCCGGCGCCCTGGCCGTTGGCGGCGGCCTGGTCTTTGCCGGCGCCGCCTCGGCCGCGCCGGCTGACGTCGCCGGCGTCACCCTGACTTGGTCGATCAACGACGAGTCGGGCGGCGGCGCCTACTTCGGCGGCTGCAACTTCCTCAGCGCCGGCGCCGCCGGGAACACCGGCTCGTCGCGGGTGTGGACCGAGGCCGACGGCTTCTACAGCGCCCAATCCGGGAACGTGTCGATCGTCAAACCCACGGCCGACGGCGGCTGGGAGGCGCCCACTTGGGCGACCAAGTGCCTGAACGCCGCCGGGACGGCCGTCTCCACGGTGGCCGGGTCCACCACCGGCAACGCCGTCAAACTGTCCGGCGGCGAGGGCAGCGTCGATTTGGACGCGGGCACGGCTGAAATCGCCTGGGAGGGCGCCTTCACCGTGGTCTACTACGGCGGCCTGACGTACTGGACGGCATCGGACCCGGTGCTGACCGTGAACGCGGACGGGACCGGCCAACTGACCGCCACCGGCTCCGGCTATGGCGCCTCCATGGATGACCCGAGCCTCTGGGAGGTTGTGACCCCGCAGACGATCGTCCTGGCTGACTTCGAGGAGATTGTCCTGACGGACAGCGGCTTCGAGTTGGCGCCTGAGTATCTGGGCGTCGCGGTCAGCGGCGTCAGTCAGTCGACCACCGGGGCGAACTGGGGCTCGTTCCCGCAGTCGTTCGTGGAGTTCCAGCAGTTGACCGGCCAGAGTTCGTACTGGTACTCGTCGGGAGGGGGCGCGGACCCGAAGAAGATCGCCAATCCGGTGGCCGTGGCTTGGGAGGTGACGGCCGCGCCGGCGCCGACAGTGACGGTTTCGCGGGTGGAGTTGTCCGCCGATGGCGTCACCACCGTCACCGTCGAAGGGGCCGGCTTCGACCCCAGCGCCGTCACCGGCCTCTACGGACCGGTGGCGGGCAAGTCCTCCGGGGTGTACGTGGGCTTTGGGCGTTTCGCCGAAGTCTGGCGCCCGTCCGAGGGCGCGACGAGCGCGTCCCGTCCCACCGCCGCCGTCCGCTGGGCTTTGCTGTCGGAATTCGTCGAGACCGTTGGCGGCGCCGGGGCCGGCGCCATCGTCTTGGCGCCAGACGGCTCGTTCACGGCCACATTTGAGGTCTCCAAGGCTGCGGCCGATGCCGCCGCTGAGGCGAAAGGCCTGGTCGGAGGCAACTACGGGATCTACACCTATCCGGGTGGCGGGGCCGTCGAAGCGACCTTCGAGACCTACACGCCGCTGACCTTTGTGCCCGGGCTGCCGGTCGATGTCGAGATTCCCGAGGGCGCGGACGAGCCCGAGCCGGGCGAGTTCTCGTGGCGGATCACCGGCAACGCGGCGGTGTCGCTGGGCACCGCCACCGAGGTCTCGGACGGCTTCGCCGCCACCGGCGCGCTGCCGAACATCGAGGTCACAGACACCCGTCCAACTGGGACGGAATGGTCGCTGAGCGGCCAAGTGTCTGACTTCTCCGGCGAGGCCGGCGCCTTTGGCGGGCAATACCTCGGCTGGACGCCGGTGGTGGCCAACGCCGGGGCCGGGGCGCAGGCCGGAGCGGCTGTGACGGCTGGCGCCGACGGCGGTCTGGGCTCGGCCCGGACCTTGGCCTTCGCCGCCGCCGGGCACACCACTGGCGCCGCGACCGTGGCCGCGGCGCTGGAGTTGAAGGTTCCCGCCTCGACCGCGGCGGGCAACTACACCGGTCTGCTGACCATCACGGGAGTGGGCTGATCAATGCGTGGCCGAGGCGCCCGTTTGGCGCTAACCGCAGTGGCGCTGGCGGCAGTGATCGGTTCCGCCAATTCCGGACTGCCCTGTGGCGCCTCGGCCGCAACCGCCAATTCCGACCGGCTCGGGACAGCCGGTCCAGCCTTCTCAGAAGGCTCGCAGGGATTGGCAGGGGCCGAAGCGGCCCCATCCCCTGACGCCGGGAACGAAGCCGGTGACACGGTTGGCGCCGGGGATTCAGTAGGCGCCGTTGGCTGGGCCTTGAGCCCGGCCAACGGCCCACTGGGCAACAACCGCCCGAACTACTCCTACCTGTCCGCCGCCGGCGGCGTGATCGAGGACGGGATTGTGATCGAGTCGCGGTCGGCCGCGACGCTGCGCCTGAAGGTGTACGCCGCCGACGCCTACACCACCCCGGACGGCCTGCTCGACCTGGCGCCCGCCGCCGAGCCGCCCAGTGACGCCGGGGCCTGGATCAGCTTCGGCGCGCCTGTGGCCGGGGCCGAATGGGCGCCGGAGGCGTCAAGCGCCGCCGGCGGCGGCGAAACCGCGACCGGCGCGGAGGCCTGGCCGGGCCAGGCCAGCGTCGAAGTCACCATTGAGCCGTCCGGAGCCGTGACGGTGCCGCTGCGTTGGGCCGTCCCGGCCGACGCCGCCCCCGGCGACCACGCCGCCGGGATTGTGACCTCGCTGATCGAGGACGCCTCGGCCGGCGCCGTCCAGGTGGACCGGCGCTTGGCGCTGCGCGCCTACGTCAACGTCTCCGGCGAGCTGACTCCGGGGCTGACCATCTCCGACCTGCGGGTCGAGGCCGAGCCCTCGGCCAACCCGTTCGCCTCGGGGACCATCACCGTCTCCTACCGCCTGACCAACACCGGCTCGGCCCGCCTGGTGGCGACCGAGCGCATCGCCGTGGCCGGGCCGTTCGGCTGGGGCGGGCGCGACGGCGGCGCCGGCGAGGTCCTGCCGGAGATCCTGCCCGGCTCTTTCCTTTCGCGCCAGGTCACGGTCGCGGGGGTGTTCCCGCTTTTCCGCACCACCGCCACCGTCATGGCCGATGCCGTCGCCGTCGGCCTCGGCGCCGAGGGGGCGCCCGCTTCGGCCGAGCGGGCGGCGACCGTCTGGACCGTGCCCTGGCTGTGGCTGGGATTGGCCCTGGTCGCGCTGTCCGGCGCTGTCTGGCTGCCTGTTCGCCGGGCCCGGCGCGCGGCATCGGCGGATGGCGGGAAGACCGGTTTGACCGAGGCGCCGCCCGCCCCGTAATCTATTAGGTCGGTGCGCCCGCGCCCGGCCGATGTCCGGGACCAACGCGGCGGCGCGCCGATCTTTCGTAGAGACCTCGGCGGGCTTGGGCCGCGCCGCAACGGATGGAGAAGCTCGTGGTGTACGCGATAGTCAGGGCCTCAGGGCGCCAAGAGAAGGTGAGCGTTGGCGACGAGGTGGTCTTGGACCGCCGCCCCGAGGCGCCCGGAGCGACCGTCGAGCTGCCGGCGGTGCTGCTGGTGGACGGCGACAAAGTGACCAGTTCGCCGCAGGCGCTGAAGAAGATCAAGGTCACCGCCGAAGTCCTCGGCAACGAGCGCGGCAAGAAGATCAATATCTTCACGTATAAGAACAAGAGCGGTCAGCACCGGCGCCAGGGCCACCGGCAAGATCTGACTCGGGTCAAAGTCACCGGCATCAAGTCTTAGCGGCGAGCAAAGGGAAACGAAATGGCACACAAGAAGGGCGCGTCTTCCTCCAGGAACGGCCGTGACTCGAACGCTCAGCGGCTGGGCGTGAAACTGTTCGGCGGCCAGCGGGCGAAGGCCGGGCAGATCATTGTCCGCCAGCGCGGCACGCATTTCCACCCCGGCAACGGGGTTGGCCGGGGCGGCGACGACACCCTGTTCGCGTTGACGGACGGCCATGTCAAGTTCGGCGCGCGGGGCGGCCGGCGCGTCGTCGATGTGGTCGAAGCCTGACCGCAGGCGGCGAGGGCCTGAAGCTCGCCAGTTGAGCCGAGCTTTTCGGCATGTGGGAACCGTGGAGGAATCGCCATGGCCGAGTTTGTCGATCAAGTCCGCCTCCATCTGACGGCCGGGAGGGGCGGCAACGGCTGCGTGTCGATCCGGCGCGAGAAGTTCAAGCCCCTGGCCGGGCCGGACGGCGGTGACGGCGGCGACGGCGCCAGCATTATTTTCGAGGTCGATCCGCAGGTCACAACGTTGCTCGGGTACCACCGCGGGCCTCATCAAAAGGCTGACAACGGCCGTCCCGGCGAAGGCTCCAATCGGCTCGGGGCCGGCGGCGAAGACCGCGTCCTGAAAGTCCCAGACGGGACTGTCGTCAAGGCCGCGGACGGGAGCGTCCTGGCCGATCTGGTCGGGGCCGGCAGCCGCTTCGTGGCGGCGGCCGGCGGCAAGGGCGGCCTCGGCAACGCCTCCCTCGCCTCCGCCAAGCGCAAGGCCCCGGGCTTCGCCCTGTTGGGCGTGCCCGGCGAGGAACTCGACGTCATTCTGGAACTCAAGACCATCGCCGATGTCGCTTTGGTCGGCTTCCCCTCGGCCGGCAAGTCTTCGCTGATCGCCGCCATGTCGGCGGCCCGCCCAAAGATCGCCGACTACCCCTTCACCACCCTGGTGCCGAACCTCGGCGTGGTCGAGGCCGGCGACATCCGCTTCACCGTCGCCGATGTCCCGGGGCTGATCCCCGGCGCCGGCCAGGGCAAAGGCCTGGGCTTGGAGTTCCTGCGCCACATCGAGCGCACGGCCGTCATCTGCCACGTGCTCGACGCGGCCACCCTTGAGCCGGGACGCGACCCGCTCAGCGACCTGCGGGCGATTGAAGGCGAACTGTCCCAGTACTCCGAGGACCTGGGCATCACCGGCGCCTCCCAGCCTTTGATGGAACGCCCGCGCGTGATCGCCCTGAACAAGGTCGACGTGCCCGAGGCCGAGGAATTGGCGGCGCTGGTCCGCCCCGACTTGGAGGCGACCGGCTGGCCGGTGCTGGAGGTCAGCGCCGTGTCGCGGCGGGGGCTGGCCGCCCTCGGCTTCGAGTTGGGGCGCCAGGTGGTCGAAGGCCGTTCCCGGGCGGCCCTGAGCGAGGCGGCCGACAGGCCGAGGGTGGTCCTGCGGCCAAAGGCGGCCGGGGATCCGGGCTTCAGCGTGGAACGCCGCGAGGGCCCCGCCGGGCCGTGTTTTCTGGTGCGCGGCCCCAAGGTGGAGCGTTGGGTCGCCCAAACCGATTTCGCCAACGACGAGGCGGTCGGTTACCTGGCCGACCGGCTGGCGCGGGCCGGGGTCGAAGACGCGCTGGTCAAACAGGGCGCCAAGGCTGGCGATGAGGTGGTGATCGGGCCTGGCGACGGCGGGGTGGTCTTCGACTGGGAGCCAACGCTGGCCACCGGCGCCGAACTGTTGGCCGGTCCGCGCGGCACCGACGCGCGGGTCAACCCGAACCGGCGCCGCTCGAATCAGCAGCGCCGCCGCGAGTACCGCGAGTTGATGGACGCCAAGGCCCAGGCCCGCGCGGAACTGTGGACCGAGCGCCAGCAGGGCCGTTGGACCGACCCGGCGGATGACCGATGACGTCCGTGCCAGCCGCCGCCGCCAGCCGGGCCGAGTTGGTGGCTCGGCGCCGGATCGTGGTCAAGGTCGGTTCCTCGTCGCTGGTCGACCAGGCGGGGCGGTTCAGCCCGGCGCGCCTCGGCGAGGTGGTCGACGCCGTCGCCGAGCACATCGGCGGCGGTCACGAAGTGGTGCTGGTCTCCTCCGGGGCGCAAGCGGCCGGCCTGGCGGCCTTGGGGCTGCGTCGCCGCCCCAGCGGCCTGGCCCAGGGCCAGGCGGCGGCCAGCGTTGGCCAAGGCCGCCTGATGGCGGCCTACACCGAGGCCTTCGCCGCGCATCGTCTGACCGTCGGCCAGGTCTTGTTGACGGCCGAGGACACCATCCGCCGCTCCCACTACCGCAACGCCCTGCGGGTGCTGGGCGAATTGCTGCACCGCGGCATCGTGCCGATCGTCAACGAGAACGACGCGGTCGCCACCGACGAACTCCGCTTCGGCGACAACGACCGCCTGGCCGCCCTGGTGGCGCACTTGGTGCGGGCCGACGGCCTGGTCATGCTGACCGACGTGGACGCCTTGTACGACGCGCCGCCGTCCCGCCCCGGCGCCGCGCCGATCCGCGAGGTGACGGGCTCGGGGCAGTTGGACGGCCTGGAGGTGACCGGGCGCGGCTCGATGATCGGCACCGGCGGGATGCTGACCAAGGTGCAGGCGGCGGCGATGGCGTCATCGTCGGGGATTCCGGTGCTGTTGGCGGGCGCGGCCCAGGCCCGGGCGGCCCTGCGCGGCGACCCGGGCGTCGGCACGTTCTTCCACGCCACCGGGCGGCGCCTGACCGCCCGGAGGATGTGGCTGGGTTACGCCGCGTCGATGGCTGGCGTCCTGACGGTGGACGATGGCGCCGCCCGAGCCATCAGCGACCGGCAGAAGTCGCTCTTGGCGGTCGGGGTGACGGCGGTGTCAGGGGACTTCGAAGCCGGGGAGCCGGTTGAGATCCGCTCCGGCGAGGGGCTGGTCTTGGCCAGGGGCTTGGCCCGCTTCTCGGCCCGCGACCTGGACCGGGTCAAGGGGCTGAGCCAAGCCCAGATCGGCGCCCTGTTGGGCGAGGACCGGGTTCAGCCGGCCGTCCACCGCGACGAGTTGGCGACCCAGGCCCGCTCGCGCCGCCCGCCCGCCGCCTGACCCTTGCCGCCTTGCCGCCTTGCCGCCGCGGCGGCCGGGCTGTCGGTGGGGCGTGGCAAACTTGACACATGGCAGAGACGAGGCGGCCCGCGGCTGCGATGCCGTGGAACCGGATCGAGCCGGACCGCTTGGTCTTGGTCCTTGGCGGCGAGGATTTGCTGGCCGACCGGGCTGTTGAGCGCCTGGGGCGCCTCGCCCGCGAGGAACACCCCGACCTTGACTTCGCGCGACTCGACGCCGCCGAGGCGGACCGTGACGCCATCGCCAACGCCGCCAGCGGCTCGCTGTTCGCCGATTACACCGTGGTGGTGGTGGCCCAAGCCGAGAAGGCCAACGCCGACTTCTTGGATGGCGCCCTGGCCTACGTCGCCGCGCCCAGCCCTGACGCCATGGTGGTGTTCCGCCACGCCGGCGGTCGCGGCGCCAAGAAGCTCTTGGACGCCTTGCGCGCTGCCCGGGCCGCCGAGGCGGACGCCAGCGTCATCCGTTCGGACCGCGACAAGGAGGCCTTCGCCAAGGCCGAGTTCAGGCGTGAGGCGCGCGGCGTTGACGAGCGGGCGATCCGCGGCTTGGTCGAGGCGGTCGGTTCTGACCTGCGGGAACTGGCCTCGGCGGCCCATCAGCTGATGGCTGACACGACCGGCCCGGTGACGGCCGAGGTGGTGGACCGCTACTACGGCGGACGTTTGGAGACGACCTCCTTCAAGGTGGCCGATGCCGCCGTGTCCGGGCAGGCCGGGCAAGCCTTGCGTTTGGCTCGGCACGCCTTGGGCGCCGGGATTGATCCGGTGCCTATGATCGGCGCCCTGGCGGGTCGCTTGCGGACGTTGGCCAAGGTGGGCGGGGCGCTGGCGGCGGGTCTAAACCCGGCCAAGGACCTGGGCATGGCCAGTTGGCAGGTCGATCAGGCGCGGCGGGCGCTGCGGAACTGGGACGGCGCCGGCCTTGGCCGCGCCATCCTGGCTGTGGCCCAAGCTGACGCCCAAGTCAAGGGGCTAGGCGGGGCCAGCTCCAAGACCGCCCGGCATTATGCCGTGGAACGGGCCATCATCGCTGTGGCGCGGGCCTCCAAGACCTGACGGAAAACACTCAATCGGCCCCCCAGAATCTTCGGCCGACCCGCCGGGACCGCTCTGATCAGTTGAGGGCGGCGACCCGCGTGGCCAGGGCCGACTTGCGGTTGGCGGCCTGGTTCTTGTGGATCACACCTTTGGCCGCCGCCTTGTCCAATTTGCGCGTGGCGGTGCGCAACGCCTCGGCGGCCGCGTCCTTGTCGCCGGCGGCGATCGCCTCGCGGGTGCGCCGGACGTAGGTCTTGAGTTCGGACTTGACCGCCTTGTTGCGCAGGCGGCGCTTCTCGTTCTGGCGGTTGCGCTTGATCTGCGACTTGATATTTGCCACGTCTGATGTCTTCCTTATGGTCTATGGTCTCGCGCCTGGCGGCGCGCCTTGACAGATGTCTGGGCAGGGCCGACCGCACAGTTTATCAGGCTCTCAGATGTTGGGACCCAATCGGCGCCCGGCGCCCGGGTGGCGCCGGCTTGGCCTAGTCTGGATTGAGGCCCGCCGGCCGGCGGGCTCAACGCCCGACAGGAGGAATGAAGCTTGATCAACATCCCGGGGATCGTGGTTGGTCCCGGCGGCAAAGCTGTCGCCAGCATCGACGACGAAGCTTTGCGTCCGCCCACCCAGATCGACATCTTTGTGGACTACATGTGCCCATATTGCCGGCGTTTTGAGAAAGACAACGCGGCCGAGATTCAACAACTGGTCGACCGCGGCGTCACCGCCTTGGTGATGCATCCGGTGGCGATCCTCGACCGGCTGTCGAGGGGCACGCTCTATTCGACGCGATCCGCCGCCGCCGCCTATGCGGTCGCAGCCGGCGCGCCGGACAAATTCGGGGATTTCAACAACGCGTTGTTCGCCCACCAACCCGCCGAGGGCAGCCCTGGCCTCTCCGAAGCGGAGTTGGAGAACCTGGGCCATTCGATCGGCATCGAGCCGGCCGTCACCCGGACCTTCGCCGATGACGCCTTCCTGGCCAGCGCCACCGGCAACACCCAGGCGGCCATCGACCTCGGACTCCAGGGCACGCCCACGGTCCTGTTGGGCGGACGCCACCAGCGCGCCTTCCAATGGGACGGGTCGCGGCCGATCGGTGAGACGCTCGGCTCGATGGCGGCTAGCTGATCCGCGCCCGCCCGGGCGGCCCAGTATGATTGCGCCTTGTGCCGAGCACCGATAGCACTGATCCGGAGTTGATCCGCAACTTCTGCATCATTGCGCACATCGACCACGGCAAGTCGACCCTGGCCGACCGCATGCTCCTGAAAACAGGGGTGGTGGACCAGCGCGCCATGCGGGATCAGTACCTCGACCGCATGGACATCGAGCGCGAGCGCGGCATCACCATCAAGTCTCAGGCGGTGCGCCTGCCGTGGACGGTGGGCGGCCGCGAACACACCCTCAACATGATCGACACCCCCGGCCACGTCGACTTCTCCTACGAGGTCTCGCGCTCCTTGGCGGCCTGCGAGGGCGCCGTGCTCTTGGTCGACGCCGCCCAGGGGATCGAGGCGCAAACGCTCGCCAATCTGTACATGGCCTTGGAGGGCGACCTCGACATCATCCCGGTCCTGAACAAGATCGACCTGCCCGCCGCCCAGCCCGACAAGTACGCCGAAGAGCTGGCGCGGCTGATCGGCGGCGACCCCAGCGACTGCCTGCGCGTCTCCGGCAAAACCGGGGAAGGCGTCGAGGAGCTGCTAGACGGCATCGTGCGCCGGGTGACGCCCCCGGCCGGCGACCCGGAAGCGCCTGCCCGCGCCCTCATCTTCGACTCCGTTTACGACACCTACCGGGGCGTGGTCACCTATGTGCGGGTGGTGGACGGCCACCTCGGCGCCCGCGAGCGCATCGCCATGATGTCGACCAAGGCCAGCCACGAACTGCTGGAGATCGGCGTCATCTCGCCCGAGCCGAGTCCGCGTCCGGGGCTGGGCGTGGGCGAGGTCGGTTACCTGATCACCGGCGTCAAGGACGTGCGCCAGTCGCGGGTCGGGGACACCATCACAGGCGCGGCCCACCCGGCCTCGCAGCCGCTGGCCGGTTACCGCGACCCCAAACCGATGGTCTTTTCGGGGCTTTATCCGATCGACGGGTCGGATTACACGGCTTTGCGGGACGCTTTGGACAAACTAAAGCTGAACGATGCCGCGCTGACCTACGAGCCGGAGACCTCCGCCGCGCTCGGGTTTGGTTTTCGTTGCGGTTTCTTGGGGCTGCTGCACCTTGAGATCATTCGCGAGCGCTTGGAAAGGGAGTTCGGGCTGGACCTGATTTCGACCGCGCCGAACGTGGTTTATGAGGTCAGTCTGGACGACGGCTCGCGCCATCAGGTGACCAACCCCTCGGAATTCCCCTCCGGCAAGGTCGCATCGGTGCGCGAACCGGTTGTGCGGGCCACCATCTTGTCCCCGAGCCAGTTCACCGGCGCGATCATGGACCTGTGCCAGTCGCGGCGCGGAACCATGCTGGGCATGGATTACCTGTCTGAGGACCGCCTCGAATTGCGTTACATCCTGCCGTTGGCGGAAATCGTGTTTGACTTTTTCGACCAATTGAAATCGCGGACCAAGGGTTATGCCTCGCTGGATTATGAGCCGGACGGCTCGGCCGAGGCCGATCTGGTGAAAGTCGACATTCTGCTCCAAGGCGAGCCGGTCGACGCTTTCTCCGCCATTGTGCACAAAGACAAGGCTTACGCCTACGGCGTCATGATGGCTAACCGATTGCGGAAGCTGATTCCCCGCCAGCAATTCGAGGTCCCGATCCAGGCGGCCATAGGCGCGCGGGTGATCGCGCGCGAGAATGTCCGCGCTTTGCGCAAAGACGTGCTGGCCAAATGCTACGGCGGCGATATCACCCGCAAACGCAAACTGCTGGAGAAGCAGAAAGAGGGCAAGAAGCGGATGAAAATGGTCGGCCGGGTCGAGATTCCGCAAGAAGCCTTCATCGCCGCCCTGGCTTCGGACGCCGAGTGAGCGGCGCGAAGTGAGCGGCGCGAAGTGAGCGGCCGCGTGGGAGACTGAGGCGGTGCCGGTTCCCTTCGCGGTCTATGTTCATGTGCCGTTCTGCGCGCGGCGCTGCGGGTATTGCGACTTCAACACCTATGTGGCTGGCCCGCAGGCGCGCGCCGCCTTCGCCCGGCAGGCCGTCAAAGAGCTGGAACTGGCCGCGGCGGAACTGGACCGGACGCGCCAGGCTGGGCGGACGGCATCGTCGGTGTTCTTCGGGGGAGGGACGCCCACGCTGTTGGGCCCCGCCACATTAGTGAAATTGTACGATGCCGTCAGGAGGGTTTTCGGCGTCGCGCCCGGCGCGGAGGTCACGGCCGAGGCCAACCCCGACTCGATCGACGAGGGGGGCCTGGCCGAGTTGGCGGCCGGGGGCTTCAACCGCGTCTCCTTCGGCATGCAGTCGGCGCTGCCGCAGGTCCTGGCGCGGCTGGACCGCACCCACGACCCGGAGCGGGTGGCGCTGGTGGTGGCGGCGGCCGGGCGGGCGGGCCTGGAGGCGTCGGTGGACCTGATTTATGGGACGCCGGGGGAGTCGCTGGCGGATTGGGAGGCCTCGGTGCGGGCGGCGCTGGCCCTGGGAGTGGACCACATCAGCGCCTACGCCTTGACGCTGGAGCCGCACACGCCGATGGCGCGGCGCGTCCGGGCGGGGGAGTTGGGGCCGATCGACCCGGACGATCAGGCCGACAAATACGAGTTGGCCGACGAATTGCTCACTGGCGGCGGCCTGAGCTGGTATGAGATCTCGAACTGGGCCCGTCCCGGGCATGAGTCGCGGCACAATCTGGGCTACTGGACGGGCGCCGACTGGTTGGGGATCGGTCCTGGCGCCCATTCGAGCATCGGCGCCAGGCGGTTTTGGAATGTCAAGTCGCCGGCCGTGTACGGGCGGACGATCGCTGCCGGGCGCCTGCCCCGGGCGGGCGGGGAGACCCTTGACGCGGCGGCGTCCCAGTTGGAGCGGGTGATGTTGCGCCTGAGGACCGCCGCCGGGCTCGAACTCGCGGCCCTCAGCCCTGACGGCTTGGCGGCGGTGCCGCAGCTGGTCGCCGATGGGTTGGTCCGCGTCGCCGCCGGCCCGGGCGCGGACCGGGCCGGCGCGGGCGGCGGCGTCGTCTTGACCAGGCGTGGGCGGCTGCTGGCGGACCTCGTGGTGCGCGCGTTAACAAGTCGGTAATCGTCTAGCCGAGTCCACAATCGGTGACTAGCCTTGCCTGAAGCGGCGGCGGCCTGGGCCTGACCTGGCCCTGCGCCCGGCCGCGCCCGAGACGAAATGGAGGCAGACGGCATCGTGAGCTTTCTGGGTCGGCTGTTCGGCGCCGGCGCGACCGGTTCGCGCGCGCCCGGCGGCGCGTCGGCGAGCGTCGGCGCGCGGGCCGCGGCCGGCCCAACCGGTCCGGGAGCGTCCCCGGCCTTCCCGGCGCCCGCCGTGCCGTCTGGCTCCTCGCCTGGCGCCCCGCCTGCCCCGCCGGCCCCGCCTGCCCCAGCGCCCGCCGCCACGCCCGCCACCCCGCCCGCCGCCCGGCGCCGCACCGCCGTCCGCGCCAATGCCGGGTCGAACCTCGTCGCCGACCTGCGTTCCGCCTGGTCCGCCGCCAGCGGTCAGGCGTCGGTGGAGCTGAGGCCGGAAGGCGGCGCCGCCGGGCCGCTTGACTCGAAGATCGGCGGCGAGCCGTATCTGCCGCCTGGCCAGGCCTGGCCCACGCTGGGCGCGAACGGGCCCGATTTGTTCCTGTTGGCGCAGCTGAACTTCGGCCAATTGCCGCCGCTGGCCGGATTCCCGGCGCGCGGCCTGCTGCAATTCTTCATCAGCGGCGACGACACTCACGGCATGGACTACCGCGACCCCGTCGGCGGGCCCGGCCACCTGGTGCTATACCATCCCGACCTGCCGACCGGGGCCGTCTCGGCGGCGGCGCCCCCGTCCGGGGCCCGGCCCGACTTGAGCCGAGCCGTCGAATATATGGACGTGCCGTTCAGCGTGGCCGGCGGGGTGCGCCTGACCGGCCGCGCCGCCAGCCAGCCGATGCCGCCGGGCGATTTCCGCTTCGAGTCCGCCTTCGCCCGTTTCCTGGCCAGCGACGAGGGCGCCGACGTCGCCGAACGCCTGCGCCGCGGCGGGTCGGTCGACCTGCGCCTGGCCTTCGCCTCCAAGGGCCACCGGCTCGGCGGTTACCCGCGCCTGCCGCTCAGCGATCCAAGGGTCGGCCATCACCTGTCGCGCTTCACCACCCTCCTGCTCCAACTCGACTCCGACGAGTCCGCCGGGATCGTCTGGGGCGAGGGCGGCGCCGCCGGGTTCTTCATCGAACCGGAACGCCTGGCGGCGCGCGATTTCTCGCGCGTGCTCTACTCCTGGGATTGCCCCTGACGCCGCCGCCCCGGGTCTTGGCCGCCCCGGCCGTGTGGCCTGGTCTCCGGTAAACTGGGCGCCGCCGCGGGCCGGCCTCGGCGCCATCGCGGGCCCATAGCTCAGTTGGTCAGAGCGCCACGTTTACACCGTGGATGTCGGGGGTTCAAGTCCCTCTGGGCCCACCCAGCGCGCGGGCGCCGGGCTCTGGAGCCTTCGGCCCCGCCGCCGCGCCGCCTGGCCAGGCGACAACCTCCCCGGCGGCGTCGCCGCCGAATTCAGGTGGCGGGGACGCCCAGGCAGATGGCACGCCGGCCTTGAAGACCATCGCCGAGCCGGGGTGCGTGGCCGGGGCGACGATTCTTTGGGCCGGCCACGTGGACTACGCCTCGCGGATCGGTGGCTGGAGTTCGGCGAGGCGTGGGGCAAGAAGTACCCGGCGGTGGTCAAATTGTGGGAGGCGGCCTGGGAGGGGCACACCGCCGTTCTGGGCGTGGGACGTGGGGGATCCGTAAGATCATCTGCGCCACGAACGTGATCGAGTCGCCGTGAGCGCGCCGCTAGACGGTCACCCGTAAAGCTGGCTGTGGGCGCCCACCGTCACCGCGCGGACAGCCACGCCTTTGGACTCCCACCACAGATGCACCCGCAGATCGCCGCCCGCGCTGATGGAGAAATGGCCAGCCCAGTCGCCTTTCAAATGGTGGACGCGCAGTCTCGGGTCGGTCGGGGAGTCCAACCACAGCTCGATGGCGCCCACCGCCGCCCGGCGCTGCTTCGGCGCCAGTCTCGCCAGAGCCTTGTGAAACGTCTCGGTGTAGGCGACGCGGATCATTCGCCGGCCAGCGCGCTCAGATAAGCGTCCATGGCGCCGTGGTCTCGCGGCAGGTCGAAAACGGCCTCGGGCTCCTCGGCCGCCGCTTGCTCAATCTGGGCGGCCAGCCAGGGCGTCGGCGTCAGATCGGCCTTGATGACCAGCTCGCCGGAATCGGCGACCTGCTGCGCCGCTTTCAGCACGAAAGTGCTGAGCGGGAGGCCGAAGTTGTCGGCGGCTCGTTGAAGCCACCGCTTCTGAGCTGATGTGGTTCTCAGATGTATCAAGCTAGTATCAGACATATACCGATTGTATACCTAGCTTGTCGGCGCGCGGCTGGCTGTGCGCCGACTGAGGCGGCCGCTGAGCGAACCTGTGGCCAGGTTATCCACAGGTCGCAGACGGGGAGCTAGCGGGCTCGACGGGGAGCGCGTACCGTCACATGGTCAGGGACAACCTCGAAGACCCCCTCATGACTTTCAGCCCTTCCACGAGCAGGGCGCTGGGAACCCAGAGGTACAGGTGGGCGTCGTCGGCCGCCAAGGGCCAGCCCAACAACCCGCGTCCCACCCAGACGCAGATGTCGCGTCCGGTTTGAACTGTTCCGCTTCAGTGCCCTCGACAGGATTCGAACCTGCGACCTTCCGCTCCGGAGGCGGACGCTCTATCCCCTGAGCTACGAGGGCGCCTCGGCCAGCCGCTGAGCGGCCCCGACCGGCCATCTACTGTATCAGCGCGCGAGGCGCCTCGGCTCAAGGCAGCCAGGCGCCCATCTCGTGCAGATAGCGTTCGATCTCGCGGGCGGCGCCGCCCGAATCGCCGCGCGCGATCGCCTCCACCAGGTTCAGATGCGCGTCGCCCTGCGCGCCCATGCGTTGAAAGTTGTGGCGGATGTTCTCCGCCACCGCGCCCAGCACCGTGGCGTAAAGCTCGGCCAGCACCGGGTTGGCGGCGATCTTGGCGATGAAGCGGTGCAGACGCATGTCAGTCGCCACCATCTCGTCCAGGCACCCGCCCGCCACCGCTTGAGTCCGCGCCGCCAGCAGCGCGCGCAGGCGTTCGACCTGCTCCGGGGTGCGCCGCCGGGCGGCCAGGGAGGCCGCCACGATCTCCAAGGCTTGCCGGACTTCGAGCACGTCGCGCTGCGAGGCGCAGGCGAACTGCCGCTCCATGACCGTCGGCAACTCGGAGGTCGACACCACATAGGTGCCCGAACCCTGGCGCCGTTCCAGCAGCCCGGCGTGGACGAGGGACTGGACGGCCTCGCGGATGGTGTTGCGCCCGGTGCCGGCCGCGGCCGCCAACTCCGGCTCGGTCGGGATGCGCGCGCCAACCGGCCAGGCGCCGGACACGATCTGTTCGCGCATGTCCTCGGCCACCTGGTCGATCTTCCCCAACCGCCGCTCGGGCGGGACCTTGCCTGGCATCCCTCAATCCAAACACAACCAGACCGCGCCAGTGTTAGTACCATTGCCCGGTGACTCCAGCCGAGCTTTCGCAAGCGCTCAGCGCCGCCCTTCGCCGGGCGGTGGCGGACGCGGCCTTGCCTTTGGACCCCGCCGCCATCCCCGACCAGGTCCATGTCGAGCGGCCCCGCCAGCGCCAGCACGGCGACTGGTCGACCAACGTGGCCCTGCGGTTGGCGGGGCCGGCGGGTTTGCCGCCCCGGCAGTTGGCCGAGGTTTTGGCGCGGTACATCTCCGCGCACGATGCCGTCGCCGCGGCCGAGGTGGCGGGGCCCGGTTTTGTGAACCTGACGTTGGCGAAGGCCGCCGCCGGCGTCCTGGCCAAAGAGATCGTCGCCGCCGGGGCGGCCTATGGCCGGGGCGAGGAACTGGCGGGCCAGACCATCAACTTGGAGTTCGTCTCCGCCAACCCGACCGGCCCGCTGCATCTGGCCGGCGCCCGTTGGGCGGCGGTCGGCGACTCGCTCGCCCGGGCCATGGCCGCAGAGGGCGCCGAGGTGGTGCGCGAATACTATTTCAACGACCACGGCGCCCAGATCGATCGTTTCGCGGCTTCGCTGATGGCCGCCGCCCACGGCTGGCCGACGCCTGATGACGGCTACGGCGGCAGCTACATCGAGGACATCGCCAACTCGATCGCCGCCGCCGCCCCAGGCATCACGGCGCTGGCCGAGCCGGAGCAACTGGAGGCCTTCCGGTCTGCCGGCGTGGAGATCATGTTCGCTGAGATCAAGCGGACCCTCCATGACTTCGGCGTCGACTTCGACGTTTACTTCCACGAGCGTTCGCTTTATGACAGCGGCGAGGTGGCCGGCGTCATCGGGCGGCTGAAACAAAGCGGCCACCTTTACCAACGTGACGGCGCCTGGTGGCTGCGCTCCAGCGACCACGGCGACGACAAAGACCGCGTCGTCATCAAGTCTGACGGCCAGGCGGCCTATATCGCGGGCGACATCGCCTATTTCCAGAACAAACGTGGGCGCGGCGCCGACTTGGCGGTCTACCTGCTGGGCGCGGACCACCACGGTTACATCGGCCGCCTGAAGGCGGCGGCGGCGGCCTTGGGCGACCAGCCGGAGCGTGTCGAAGTGTTGATCGGGCAACTGGTTTTCCTGGTCAAGGACCATCAGCCGGTGAAGATGTCGAAACGCGCCGGGACGGTGGTGACGCTGGAGGACCTGACGGACGCGATCGGCCGCGACGCCGCCCGTTACGCCTTGGTGCGTTCCTCGATCGACTCGTCGCTGGAGATCGACCTCGACCTGTGGGCGGCGCAGTCGAACGAGAACCCGGTTTATTACGTCCAATACGCCCACGCCCGCACCCGCGCGGTCGACCGCAACGCCGCCAAAGCCGGGGTGGCGCGGGCGGACGGTTTCGCGCCCGAGACCCTTGACCACGCCTCGGAGGCGGTGCTGCTGGGCCAATTGGCGGAGTTCCCGGGGGTTGTGGCGATGGCCGCCCGCCTGCGCGAGCCGCACCGGGTGGCCCGCTATTTGGAGGCTCTGGCCAGCGCTTATCACAAGTGGTACGACCAACGCCGGGTCATCCCGCTGGCGGACGAGCCCCTCGCCGACAACCACCGCACGCGCTTGTGGCTGAATGACGCCACCGGCCAGGTGCTGGCCAACGGCTTGGCGCTGCTCGGCGTCAGCGCGCCGGAAAGGATGTGACATGTCTTCGCATGAGGCCGGTTCGCTTCACGCCCAGGGCCGGGCTCCGGCCTGGTTGGAGGTCCCGCAGGATGTCAACGCCCTTTTGGCGGCGATTTGGCCGGCGCACGCCGCCAAGGCCGCCGATGGCGTGCTCCAGGTTGGGGGTCTCAGCGTCACCGATTTGGCCGCTCAGGTGGGCACTCCCGCTTATGTCATCGATGAGGCCGATTTCCGGGCGCGGGCGACAGCCTTCGCCGCTGCTTTCGGCGACGCCTTCGCGGGCCTGGGCGGCGCCCATGTCCATTACGCCGCCAAGGCGCTGATCACGGTTGGGATCGCGCGCTGGTTGGCGGAGGACGGCTTGGCGGTCGATGTTTGCACCGGCGGCGAGTTGGAGATCGTCACCCGGGGGGGGATCGCGCCCGGCCGGGTCACCTTCCACGGCTCCAACAAGTCTGACGCCGAACTGGTGGCCGCCATGGCGGCCGGGGTCGATCTGATCGTCATCGACTCTCTGCCGGAGATCGACCAGCTCGACCGCCTGGCGGCGGCGGGCGGACATCAGCCGCAGGTCATGTTGCGCTGCTCGATCGGCATCGAGGCCCACACCCATGAGTTCATCGCCACCTCGCATGAGGATCAGAAGTTCGGCCTGTCGGCCGCTGACGGATCGGTCCGCGAGGGCGTGGCCCGCGTCCTGGCGCGGCCCCGGCTGCGCCTGCGCGGCCTGCACACTCACATCGGCTCGCAGATCTTCGACGCCCAGGCCTTCGGCCATGCGATTCAGCGGATGGCTCAGCTGACGGCCCAGGTGGACCGCGAGCATGGGCTGCGCCTGACGGAGTTGGGGCTGGGCGGCGGCTTCGGCGTCGCCTACACCACCGGCCACGACCCGCTCGACCCGGTCGACATGGCCGGCCGCATGGCCGCCCACGTCGAGCGGGAGTTCCGGGCCGAGGGCCTGACGGCGCCGCATGTCACGGTCGAGCCGGGCCGGGCCATCGCCGGGCCGGCCGGCGTCACCCTTTACACCGTTGGCGCCGTCAAATCGGTCAGCCTGGGCGGCGGCTTCGACCGTCTTTACGTCTCGGTCGACGGCGGCATGAGCGACAACATCCGCACGGCCCTGTACGGGGCCGACTATTCGGCCACCCTGGCCTCGCGCCGCTCCGAGGCGCCGCCGCGCCTGTCCCGGGTGGTCGGCAAACATTGCGAGTCGGGGGACATCGTGGTCAAGGATGAGTATCTGCCGGCGGATGTGACGGCGGGGGACATTTTGGCGGTGCCGGTCACAGGCGCCTATTGCCATTCGATGTCCTCGAATTACAACTCGGTTGGCCGCCCGCCGGTGGTGGCCGTCCGCGACGGCTTGGCCAATGTCTTGGTGCGCCGCGAGACGGTGTCCGATTTGCTGGCCCGCGACCTCTACGCTTAGCGGGGGATTTGTTGATGAGTTGTGGTTTATGAACTGTGTTGCTGGCGCAGTTGCTGACAAGCGTGAAGGAGTCCAAGTGAGCCTGAATCACCGCCCCATCGATGTCGCCGTGCTCGGCTGCGGCACGGTCGGCAGCGAAGTGGTCCGTCTTGTTCAAGCCTCGGCCGCGGACCTGCGTTCAAGGGTCGGCGCGCCGCTGGCGTTGGTCGGCGTGGCCGTCAAAGACGTGACCGCGCCGCTGGCGTTGGCGGGGCTGGACCCGGCTTTGTTGACGGAGGACGCCGTCGGCTTGGCCCGCCGCGCCGATGTGGTGGTCGAACTGATCGGTGGGATCGAGCCGGCCCGCTCGGCCATCCTGGCCGCCTTCGAGTCTGGCGCCTCGGTGGTCACGGCCAACAAGGCGCTGCTGGCGTCGCATGGGCCGGAGCTGTACGGCGCGGCCGAGCGCGCCGGTGTCGATCTTTACTTCGAGGCCTCCGTCGGCGGCGCCATCCCCATCTTGCGTCCCATCCGCGAGTCGCTGGCCGGGGACACCATCACCCGCATCCTCGGGATTGTCAACGGCACCACCAACTATGTTTTGGATCGCATGACCGGGGAGGGTTTGGAGTTGGACGATGCCGTCCGCCAAGCTCAGGAGCTCGGTTACGCCGAGGCCGACCCGACAGCCGACGTGGAGGGTTTCGACGCCGCCTCCAAGGCCGCCATTTTGGCCTCCTTGGCCTTTCACACCCGCATTTCCGCCGATGACGTCTACCGTGAGGGCATCAGCGGCGTCAGCCGCGCCGATGTCGCCGCCGCCAGCGCCACCGGCCATGTCATCAAGTTGTTGGCGATTGTGGAACGCCGGGCCGATGGGGTGATAGCGCGGGTGCACCCGGCGCTGGTGCCTCTTGAGCACCCGTTGGCGTCGGTGCGCGGTGCGTTCAACGCCATCTATGTCGAGGCCGAGGCGGCGGGCGAGTTGATGTTCTACGGCCGCGGCGCTGGGGGCCGCCCGACGGCATCGGCGGTGGTCGGCGACCTGGTGACGGTCGCCCGCCACAAGGTCAGCGCCACCCTGGGGCCGGGCGAGTCGACCTACCTGAGCCTGCCGGCCCTGCCTGTGACCGCCGCCTTGACCCGGTTCCAGATCCGGCTGGTGGTCAAGGATCAGCCGGGCGTGCTGGCGGCGGTTTCGCGGGTGATCGCCGACGAGGGCGTGTCGATCGAGGCCGTGCGCCAAACGCCCGGCTCGCACGGCGCCGGACTGGCGGACTTGACGGTTGTGACCCACCGGGCGGCCGAGGGCGCGCTGGCGAAGACCGTCGCGGCGGTGGCCGGGCTCGATGTCGTGGCCGAGGTGGCGGGCGTGCTGCGGGTCGAAGGCGACTGAGCCGATGCGCTTCGCGGCCGATCACGTGGTGGTGGAGGTGCCCGCCACCAGCGCCAACCTGGGGCCGGGCTTCGACTCGCTGGGATTGGCGCTGGACCTCTGGGACCAGGTCGAGGCCAAGGCCGTGGCCGGGCCGTCCCGGGTGGTGGTCCGCGGCGAGGGCGCCGGAGAGTTGCCGGAGGACGCCTCGCATCTGGTTTTGCGCTCGGCCCACCGCGCCCTGGAGTCGGTCGGCGCGCCGCCGGTCAACCTGGAGCTGAACTGCTTCAACCGCATCCCGCAGGGCAAGGGCTTGGGCTCCTCGGCGGCGGCGGTGGCGGCCGGGGCGCTGATCGCGCGCGGGCTGATCGCCAACCCGGCCGTCTTGAACGCCGGCCGGGTCTTCCAATTCACGGCTGGCTTCGAGGGCCACCCGGACAACGCCGCGCCGGTGGTCTTTGGCGGCGCGACCGTGGCCTGGACGGCCGGGGAACAGGCCCGGGCGGCGCAATTGCAGGTCGACCCGGGTATCTCGGCGGTGGCGCTGATACCGGACGGCTCCGTGGCCACGGCGGTGGCGCGCGAGGCGCTGCCGGTGCGGGTGCCGCATGTGGACGCCGTTTTCAACGTCGCCCGGGCGGCGCTGCTGGTGCACGCCTTGGCTTTCGACCCGTCGCTGCTGTTTGAGGCCACCCAGGACCGCTTGCACGAGCCCTACCGGGCCGGGGTCATGCCCGCCACCACCGAGTTGGTGGCGGCGCTCAGGGCCGGGGGCCTGGCGGCCGTCGTGTCCGGGGCGGGCCCGGCCGTGTTGGTGCTGACCACCGACCCGGACTCGGTGCCGGAGCCGAGCGGTTGGCGTTTTCGGCGCCTGGCCGTGGCCGCCCGGGGGGCGACGGTGGCGCGCGTTGACTGAGGCGTTGACTGAGGCGTTGACTGAAGCATTGGCTGTGGCATTGGTTGAGGGGGACCGGTTGGGCGAGTTGTTTCCGGGGATCGGCGCGTTCCTGTTCGATCTGGACGGGGTGCTGACGCCGACCGCCGAATTGCACCGCCGGGCTTGGGCGGGGACCATGGCGCCGTTCTTGGCGGCGCGCGCCGCCCCGACCGCTTACAGCGAGGACGACTATTTCCGCCACATCGATGGCAAGCCCCGCTTCGAGGGGGTGGCGGCCTTGCTCGAGTCGCGTGGTCTGCGCCTGCCCTTCGGGTCGATCGCCGACCCGCCCGGGGATGGCTCCATCGGCGCCCTCGGGAACCGCAAGAACGCCGAGTTCGCCCGCCTGCTGGCCGATGGCGGCGTGGCGCCCTATCCGGGCACGGTCGCGGTCCTGGACGCCTTGGCCGGGGCCGGCAAACGCCTGGCGGTGGTGTCGTCCTCCAAGAACGCCGTGCCGGTGCTGGCGGCCGCCGGGTTGATCGACCGCTTCGAGTTGGTGGTCGATGGCGTGCTGGCCGCCCACGAGCACCTGGCCGGCAAGCCGGCCCCGGAGACGTACCTCTACGCCGCCGGGCGCCTCGGTTGCGCGGCCGGCGCGGCCGCCGTGGTCGAGGACGCCATCTCCGGCGTCGAGGCCGGGCGGGCCGGGGCCTTCGGCCTGGTGGTGGGCTTGGACAGGGGGGTTGGCCGGGCGGCCTTGACGGCCGCCGGGGCGGACCTGGTGATAGACCAGCTGCCCGAGCTTCTGGCCGCCTGAGCGCCCCGGGCGGCGGCCTCTTGGGCGGCGTGGGGCCGGGGCGCCCGGGGTGGTTCGCGGACACGTCCGGCGGTTGCGCGTGACCTGGGCGGCGAAGGATGCTAGCATGTTCCCCGAGCGCGCAGACCGCCGTCGATGAAGTGAACGGCGCAGGCCGCTTAATCCTGGGTTTGAGCTGGCAGCGCAGTTGTGCGTGCCCGCCGACCCGCTAGCCAATAAACAAAGGTTCATTAGTGACAACCACAACCGACAAGCCCCTTGGGGCGCTGCGATTGGCCGAATTGCAGGCGTTAGCCGGGACGATGGGTATCAAAGGTACCTCTCGCATGCGCAAGGCCGATCTGATCGCCGCCATCGGGACTGACAAAGCCCCTTCAACCGCCACCGCTTCCGCCGGCAAGACCCGCCGAGCCGCGTCAGCCGCCTCAGCTGCCTCAGCGCCGCCGGCCTCAGCGCCGTCGGCCGAGCCGCCGCCGTCGGCGCCGGCCAAATCAGCGCCGACCAAATCAGCGCCCGCCAAATCAGCGCCGGCCGCCCCGGTCAAATCGCCACCGGCCGCGGCCTCCGGCCGCGGCCACGTCGAGCCCACGCCCGAGGAACGGGCCGCCCGCGCGGCCCAAGCCGTCAGCCTGGTAAAAGCCGATCTTGAGGCGGTTGGGCGCCGTCGGCGCCGCGCCGGCGCCCCGGCGGGATCGCCTTCCGGGCAGACCGAGTCCGGCGCCAAGGGCGGCGTCGGCGCGGACCTGACGGTCCAAGATGTCTCAGCCGCCGCTGACGCCGCCTCGGCGCGCGAGCGCCAGGCCGCCCGCGAGCAGGCCGCCCGCGAACAGGCCGCCCGCGAGCAGGCGACCCGGCGCCCCGACCGCCAGAACAACGACCGCCAAGGCGGCCAGCACGGCGGCCAGCACGGCGGCGGGCAGGGCGGCCAGCAGCGTGGCTTCAACGACGACGACGACCGCTCCGGGCGCCGGCGTGGCCGGCGCGACCGCTTCCGCGACCGCAAACAGCGCGGGCGCGACATCGGCGCCCCGGAAGAAGTCGAACTGCGCGACGACGACGTGCTCGTCCCCGTCGCCGGCATCTTGGACGTGATGGACAACTACGCCTTCGTGCGGACCTCCGGCTACCTGCCGGGCTCCAACGACGTCTACGTCTCCCTGGGCCAGGTGCGCAAGTCGTCCCTGCGCGAGGGCGACGCGATCGTGGGCGCGGTCCGTCAGGCCCGCGATGGCGAAGCCCAAGCCCGCCAGCAGAAGTTCAAGGCCCTGGTCCGGCTCGACACGGTCAACGGCATGAACCCGGACGAGGCCCGCAGGCGGCCCGATTTCGCCTCCCTGACCCCGCTCTACCCGCAGGAGCGGTTGAAGCTGGAGACCACTTCGGAGAACCTGACCACCAGGGTGATCGACCTGATCAGCCCCATCGGCAAGGGCCAGCGCGGCCTGATCGTGTCCCCGCCGAAGGCCGGCAAGACCATGATCATGCAGGCCATCGCCAACGCCATCGCCATCAACAACCCCGAGGTGCACCTGATGGTGGTGCTGGTGGACGAGCGACCTGAGGAGGTCACCGACTTCGAGCGCTCGGTCAAGGGCGAGGTCATCTCATCGACCTTCGACCGCCCGCCGTCCGACCACACGATCGTGGCCGAACTGGCGATCGAGCGCGCCAAGCGCCTGGTGGAACTGGGGCATGATGTGGTCATCTTGCTTGACGGCATCACCCGCCTCGGGCGCGCCTACAACCTGGCCGCGCCCGCCTCCGGGCGGATCCTGTCCGGCGGCGTCGACTCCTCGGCGCTCTACCCGCCGAAGAAGTTCTTCGGCGCGGCCCGCAACATCGAGGGCGGCGGCTCGCTGACCATCTTGGCGACCGCCCTGGTCGAGACCGGCTCGAAGATGGACGAGGTCATCTTCGAGGAGTTCAAGGGCACCGGCAACATGGAGCTGCGGCTGTCGCGCGGGCTCTCGGAGAAGCGCATCTTCCCGGCCATCGACGCCAATTCCTCCGGCACCCGCCGCGAGGAATGGCTGATGGGGGCCGACGAGTTGAAGATCAACTGGAAGTTGCGGCGGGTGCTGGGCGCCCTCGACCAGCAGCAGGGCATCGAACTGCTGCTGGAACGGATGCGCAAGACCTCGTCCAACGCCGAGTTCCTGCTCCAGGTCAACAAGACCACCCCGGACATCAACTGAGCCGACGCCCGGCCGGTCCTGGACGCCGGGGCCGGCCGGACGGCACCGGGCAGGGGGCGGCGGGAATATCCGCGGCCGCCTGTTCGTTCTGGCAGAATACTCACTGGCGCGGCCGGTTCACGCGCCCCCAACCTGGGGACGCGACCCGGCGGCTGATTAGGAGATGAGAGATGAAAAGCAATATCCACCCGCAGTACGTTGAGACCACTGTGACCTGCACCTGCGGCAACACTTTCACGACCCGTTCGACCAAGAAGAACGGCGTCATCAACGCCGACGTCTGCTCGGCCTGCCACCCCTTCTACACCGGCAAGCAGAAGATCCTCGACACCGGCGGCCGGGTGGCGCGCTTCGAGGCGCGTTACGGCAAGCGGAAGGCCGGAGCCTCGAAGTAGCCGGGCGGGTCCGCCAATGGTTGATTTGGCCGCCGCCGCGGCTCCGCTGATCGCGGAGCACGACCGCTTGACGGCGCAGATGTCGGACCCGGCCTTGCACGCCTCGCCCGGCCGGGCGCGGGCCGTGGGGCGGCGTTACGCGCAAGTCTCGCAGGTGGTCGCGGCTTTTCGGGCGCTCGATGCCGCCGAACAGGACTTGGCCGCCGCCCGCGAGTTGTCCGATGCCGACCGGGCCTTCGCCGAGGAACTGCCGGCTTTGGAGGCGGCCCGTCAGGCGGCGGCCGACCACTTGGCGGAGTTGCTGGCGCCACGCGACCCGGACGACGCCCGCGACGTCATCATGGAGATCAAGGCCGGCGCCGGGGGCGAGGAATCGGCGCTGTTCGCCGGCGACCTTTTTCGCATGTATCAGCGTTACGCCGAGCGCCAGGGCTGGAGCGTCGAGGTCCTGGACCTGAACGAGACCGAATTAGGCGGCGTCAAGGACATGTCGCTGGCCATCAAGGCCAAGGGCAGCCCGGAGCCGCAGGACGGCGTCTGGGCGCACCTGAAGTATGAGGGCGGCGTCCACCGCGTCCAGCGGGTGCCGGTCACCGAGTCGCAGGGCCGCATCCACACCTCGGCGGCAGGCGTGCTGGTCATGCCCGAGGCGGACGACCCGGCCGAGGTCGAGATCGACCCGAATGACCTGAGGGTGGATGTGTTCCGCTCATCCGGCCCGGGCGGGCAGTCCGTCAACACCACCGACAGCGCCGTGCGCATCACCCACCTGCCGACCGGCGTGGTGGTCAGTTGCCAGAACGAGAAGTCGCAATTGCAGAACAAGGACCAGGCGCTGCGCATCTTGCGGGCGCGGCTGTTGGCTTTGGCGGCGGAGGCGGCGGCCGCCCAGGCGGCGGACGCCAGACGCTCCCAGGTCCGCACCGTCGACCGTTCGGAACGCATCCGGACGTACAACTTCCCGGAGAACCGGATCGCAGACCACCGCACTGGTTTCAAGGCTTACAACCTCGATCAGGTGCTGGACGGCGACCTCGCCCCGGTGATCGAGTCGGCCGTGGCGGCGGACTCGGCGGCGCGGCTGGCGGCCGGCCCCGCCTGAGTCAGAGGCGCCCAAATGGAACTCAAATGCTGGCGGCAGGTACCCTGGCCGGTGTGAACGATCATCCAGCCGACGTCAAGCCCAGCGCCAACCGCGAACCCCAAGGACTGTGGGGCGGTCGCTTCTCCCACGGCCCCTCGCCGGAACTGGTGGCGTTGTCGCGCTCGACGCACTTCGACTGGCGGCTGGCCGAACTCGACATCGCCGGCTCCAAGGCTCACGCCGAGGCGCTCCAGCAGGCCGGGTTGCTGACCGAGGCGGAGTCGCGCGGGCTGGCGAAGGCGCTGGACGAACTGGCCGGCGAGGTCCGCGACGGCGCCTTCCAGCCGGCCGCCGGCGACGAGGACGTCCACTCGGCGCTGGAGCGCCGGCTGCTGGAACTGGCCGGGGACCAGCTCGGCGGCAAACTGCGGGCCGGGCGTTCGCGGAATGACCAAATTGCCACGCTGACACGGCTGTGGCTGCGCGAACAGGCGCGCGGCATCGTCGGTGGTTTGTTGGATGTGGTCGACGCTCTGGCCGGCCAGGCGGCCGCCCACCCCGGCGCGGCCATGCCGGGGCGCACCCACATGCAGCACGCCCAGCCGGTGCTGCTGGCCCATCACCTGCTGGCGCACGCCTGGCCGCTGCTGCGCGACGCCGAACGCCTCCAGGAGTGGGACCGGCGGGCGAAGCGCTCGCCCTATGGCGCTGGGGCGCTGGCCGGATCGACGCTCGGGCTCGACCCGGGGCTGGTCGCCCGCCGCCTCGGCCTGGGCGAGCCGTCCGAGAACTCGATCGACGCCACCGCCTCGCGTGACGTGGTGGCCGAGTTCGCCTTCATCTGCGCCCTGATCGGCGTCAACTTGTCGCGGCTGGCGGAGGAGATCGTCATCTGGTCGACCGCCGAGTTCAGCTATGTGACCTTGCATGATTCGTTCGCCACCGGCTCCAGCATCATGCCGCAGAAGAAGAACCCGGACATCGCCGAACTGGCCCGGGGCAAGGCCGGCCGTTTGATCGGGGACCTGACGGGGCTGTTGGCGACGCTCAAGGGGCTGCCGCTGGCTTACAACCGCGACCTGCAGGAGGACAAGGAACCGGTCTTCGACGCGGCCGACACCCTGGGCCTGCTGCTGCCGGCCATGTCCGGGCTGGTCGGGACGCTGGAGTTCAACACAGCCCGGATGGCCGAGCTGGCCCCGCGCGGTCATTCTCTGGCCACGGACTTGGCCGAATGGATGGTCAAACGGGGTGTGCCCTTCCGCGAGGCGCACACCGTGGCTGGCAGGGCGGTCAAATTGGCTGAGTCGCAGAACAAGGAACTGTGGGAGCTGACCGTGGACCAGTTGGAGGGGATCGACACCCGGCTGACGCCGGATGTGCGCGAGGCCCTGACGGTCGAGGGCTCGCTGAGATCCCGTGACGGGGTTGGCGGGACCGCGCCCGAGTCGGTCCGCGAGCAGTTGGCGGCCGCCCTGGCGGCGGCCCAGGGGCTGCGCCGGTGGGTCGGCCCGGCCTGATCTTGGGCGAGCGCCTGATCCTGGTGGACGGCCCGGCCGGGGCTGGCAAGACCACCTTCGCCACCGGCCTGGCGGCCGGACTGGGCGCGCCGGTGGTCCACCTTGACGATCTCTACCTGGGCTGGTCTTGGCTGGAGGGGGCCTTCGAGCGGCTGGTGGAATTGGTGCTGGCGCCCTGGCGGGCGGGCCGGGAGGCTCGCTTCCGCGCCTACGACTGGGCGGCGGGCGGCCCTGGCGGGCCGTGGGTCGCGGTCCCGCCGGGCGGACGCCTGGTGGTCGAGGGCTGCGGCTGCGCGCCCGCGGCCGCGGAGGCCTTCTCCCCGCTGATCATCTGGCTGGACGGTCCGCCGGCCCTGCGCCTGGCGGCCGCCCTTGAACGCGACGGCGCCTGGGAGGCTCCCCATTTGGCCGCCTGGGAGGCGGCCACCCGCGCCCATTTTGAGCGCGAGCGGACGGAGGAGCGCGCCCACATCCGCCTCATCCGGGGCCCCGCCTGAGCCCCAACAAAGGGATGGCCGCCCGGATAACGGCCCGGCGCCCGGACAACGGCCCGCCCGGCGCGCGCCCGCCCGGCCGCCCGAACAACGGCCCCGCCTGAGCCCGAACAAAGGCCCGGCGCCCGAACAAAGCCCCGGCCGGCGCGCGCCCGCCCGGCCGCTGCTGGCACCATTGTGGGTATGCCTCCCCGTCAGCCGCCAGGCCCACGCCCGCCGGGCCCCAGCCCGGCGCCGGTCTGGCGCTTCGTGGCGGCGGGCGCCATCGGCGGCTTCATGAGCGGGCTGTTCGGCATCGGCGGCGGGATCGTCATGGTGCCGCTGCTGATCTGGTTGGCGCGGCTGGACCAACGCCGGGCGTCGGCGACTTCGCTGGCCGCGATCCTGCCGACGGCGGTGGTCGGCGCCGCCGCTTACGGCTGGCGCGGACACCTGGCGCTGGGGCCGGCCGTGGCCGTGGCGGCGGGCGCCGCAGCCGGCGCCTGGCTCGGCGCCCGCGCCCTCAGGGCGCTCAAATTGACCGTCCTGAACTGGGCCTTCGTCGTCCTGATCGCTGCCACCGCCGCCGGCATGGTCTTCTACACGCCGACGCGCTCCCAAGCTGGCGCCCCCAGTCTCGCGGCCTGGGCCGGGCTGGTGGCGCTGGGAGTGGTGATGGGGCTGGCGGCCGGCCTGTTCGGCATCGGCGGCGGTGTCATCGCGGTGCCGGCGCTGATGGCGGTCTTCGGCTTCGGCGACCTGCTGGCGCGGGGCACGTCGCTGGCGGTGATGGCGCCGGCGGCGGTCACCGGCTCGATCACCAACCGGCGCGGCGGGCTGCTCGACTGGCGCGCGGCGGCGGCCGCCGGGCTCAGCGCCACGGCCGCGTCCCTCGGCGGCAGCGCGCTGGCCTTCGCCATCCCGCCCCGGCTCGGCAACCTCTTGTTCGCGGCGCTGCTGGTGGTCAGCGCCGTCCAACTGGCCCGCCGGGCGGCCAGGCGCCGCCCGCGCCCCGGCGGCGAGCGCGACCGCGCCGGTGGGGGACAATAGAGCCCGTGTCTGAATCCATCTTCGATGCCCTGGTTTGGCGCGGCCTGGTCGCCCAGTCCACCGACCGCGAGGCCCTGAGACGCCATCTCGAAACCCAATCGGTGACCTATTACTGCGGTTTCGACCCCACGGCGCCATCGCTGCACATCGGCAACCTGGTCCAAATTTTGACGCTGCGCCGCCTGCAACTGGCCGGGCATCACCCGTTGGCGCTGGTCGGAGGCGCGACCGGGCTGATCGGCGACCCGAAGATGACCGGCGAGCGGACCCTCAACGACCCGCAGACCGTGGCCGCCTGGGTCGAGCGCATCCGCCAGCAGATCGCGCCGCTGCTGGACTTCGAGGGCGAACACGCCGCCCGCCTGGTCAACAACCTCGATTGGACCAAGGACCTCAGCGCCATCGACCTGCTGCGCGGCGTCGGCAAGCACTTCCGCCTCTCGACCATGTTGGCCAAGGAGACGGTCGCCCGGCGCCTGGCCTCTGACCAGGGAATTTCCTTCACCGAGTTCTCCTACCAGGTGCTTCAGGCGCTGGACTTCCGCGAACTCCACCGCCGTCACGGCTGCACCCTCCAGACCGGCGGCAACGACCAGTGGGGCAACCTCCTGGGCGGCGTCGAACTGATCCGCAAGGCCGATTCCGCCACCGTCCACGCCTTCACCACGCCGTTGATCACCAAGGCGGACGGGACCAAGTTCGGCAAGACCGAGGCCGGCACGGTCTGGCTCGACCCGGAGTTGACCACCCCCTACGCCTTCTACCAGTTCTGGCTCAACCAGGACGACCGCGACGCCGCCCCGTACCTGAAGGTCTTCACCTTCGCCAGCCCGGAGGAGATCGGCGAGTTGGAGGCGGCCACCTTGGAGCGCCCTCAGGAGCGGCCCGCCCTGAAGGCTTTGGCTTGGCAGGTGACGGCTTTGGTGCACGGCGAACGGGCCGCTCAGGGGGCCGCCGATGCCGCCGCCGCGCTTTTCGGGAGCGGCTCGCTGAGGTCGTTGGACGCGGCCGTGTTGGCCAGCGCGGTCGCCGACCTGCCGAAGGCGACGGCGGGGCCGGCGGAAGTGACGGTGGTGGACGCTTTGACGGCATCGGGCCTCGAAAAGTCGAAGGGCGCGGCGCGGCGGACCTTGGCCTCCGGCGGCGTCTACCTCAACAACGCCAAGGTGACCGACCCGGAGGCGGTCCTGCGCGCCGAGGATTTCTTGCACGGCCGCTTCGCCTTGTTGCGCCGCGGGCGCAAGACGCTCGGCCTGGTCGAGCGGGCGTCGTAGGGTGTTGCTAATTTGTATCCCATGACCGAACCTGTGACGCCGCCGGCCCCGGGCCGCCCGCCGGGCCGCCCGCCGGCCCCGCCTCTGGACTCACCCCTCGACTCGCGCCACCGCGCCGCGGGGGCCAAGTTCACGGACTTCGGCGGCTGGCGCCTGCCGCTGCGCTTCGGCTCGGAACTGGCCGAGCACCAGGCGGTGCGCCAGGCCGCCGGGCTGTTCGACCTCTCGCACATGGCCCAACTGGAGGTCGGCGGGCCGGGCGCGGCGGACGGCCTTGATTTCGCGCTGCTGGGGGCGCCTTCGCTCCAGGCCGAGGGCCGGGCCGCCTACTCGATGATCCTGGCCCAGGACGGCGGCGTCATCGATGACCTGATCGTCTACCGCCTGGGAAGGGAGCGCTTCTTCATCATCGCCAACGCCGCCAACCGGGCGGTCGTGGTCGAGGCGCTGGCGCGCCGCCTGGACGGCTTCGACGCGACCTTGGCGGATGTGACGCTGGAGCGGGCGCTGATCGCCGTCCAGGGGCCGAGGGCGCTGGCGATCATGCGCGCCGCGGGCCTGGTCCGAGCCGCTGACCTGGGCTATTACCGGGCGGCTGAGGCCGAATGGGAGGGCTGGCCGGTGGTCTTGGCCCGCACCGGTTACACCGGCGAGGACGGCTTCGAGGTCTCCTGCCCCAAGGCCGCCGCCGGCGCCATCTGGGACCGGCTGGTCCTGGCCGGCCGCCCCTTCGGCTTGGCCCGCGTCGGCTTGGCGGCCCGCGACACGCTCCGCCTGGAGGCTGGCATGCCGCTGTACGGGCATGAGCTGGACCGCCAGACAACTCCAGCCGAGGGCGGCCAGGGGGCCTTTGTGCGCCCAAAGGAGACTGATTTCGTCGGCCGGGCCGCTTTGGCTGATCGCGCTGTCAGCAAACATCTGGTCGGGTTGATCGGCGATGGCCGGCGCGCCGCCCGCGCCGGCTACCCGGTGCTGATCGACGGCCAGGTCCGGGGCCGGATCACGTCCGGGGCGCTGTCGCCAACCCTGGGCCGGCCCATCGCCCTGGCCTCGATCAACGGCCCGGCGCCGGCCGTCGGCACGCCGGTCGAAGTCGACATTCGCGGCCAGTTGACCCCCTTCCAGGTGACATCGATCCCCTTCTACAGAAAACCGAATCAAAAGGACGAACTATGAGCAGCACCCCTGCGGACCTCTTTTTCACCCCCGACCACGAATGGGTGGCGGACCCGGGCGGCCCCAGGGCCCGTGTCGGCGTCACCGCCTTCGCCGCCGAGGCCCTGGGCGATGTCGTCTTCGTGTCCCTGCCGGCGGTTGGCGATCACGTCGACGCCGGCGGCGAATGCGGCGAGATCGAGTCGACCAAGTCTGTCTCGCCGCTCTACGCGCCGGTCGCGGGCGAGGTCACGGCCGTCAACGAGGCCGTCCTGAACGCCCCAGAACTGGTCAACGAGGAGCCTTTCGGGGCCGGGTGGCTGTTCGAGGTCGCCCCCACGGCGGCGGCCGACCTGCTTGACGCGGCCGCCTACGCGGCGCTGACCGAGGCGGGCGCCTGACGGTGGCGGGCGGTTTCGCCGACCGCCACCTGGGCCTGGACGCCCGCTCGGGCGCCCAGGCGCGCCGGGCCTTGGGGCTCGGCCCGGATGAGCGGATCATGGAACGGGCGCTGCCGGCCGACCTCAGGGCGGCCCCGCCGCCGCTGGGGCCGCCGCTGACCGAGGACCAGACGCTCAGCCGCCTGGCCGAACTGGCGTCGATGAACAACCCCGGCCGCTCGCTCATCGGACTGGGTTACTACCGCACCCTGACCCCGGCCGTCATCCGGCGCGGCGTCCTGGAGAACCCCTCTTGGCACACCGCCTACACCCCTTACCAACCGGAGATCTCGCAGGGCCGGCTGGAGGCGCTGTTCGTCTTCCAGACCATGATCTCCGAGCTGACCGGTCTGGAGGTGGCCAACGCCTCGCTCCTCGACGAGGCCTCGGCGGCGGCTGAGGCGATGACCCTGTGCCACCGTGTCAGTCGCGGTTCGCGCCCCCGCCTGGCCGTTGATGTGGATGTGTTCCCGCAGGTCAGAGCCGTTCTTGAGACTCGGGCGGAGCCGCTCGGGATCGAATTGGTCGACTTCGACCCGTTGGCGGCGGACCCGGCGGCCGTCCGCGGCGCGGCCG
The DNA here is from genome assembly GCA_031278655.1 of Bifidobacteriaceae bacterium. GTDB lineage: Bacteria > Actinomycetota > Actinomycetes > Actinomycetales > WQXJ01 > JAIRTF01. The sequence goes on along the minus strand of JAITJZ010000036.1, from coordinate 7,247 downwards.
GCCGGTATGTCCAGTACCAGGGCGCCTCCGGGCGCCTGGTGGAGTTGGGCCCGCTGGCCGAACTGGCCCATCAGGCCGGGGCGCTGCTGGCGGTCGGCGCCGACCCGCTGATGCTGGCGTTGGTCCGCCCTCCGGGCGCGGACGGCGCCGATCTCGTGGTCGGCTCGACCCAGCGCTTCGGCACGCCGATGGGTTTCGGCGGCCCCCACGCCGCCTACATGGCCGTCCGCCAGGACCTTGTGCGCCAACTGCCGGGCCGCTTGGTCGCCTTGAGCCGGGACGCCCACGGCGCCCCGGCGCTGCGTCTGGCCCTGGTCACGCGCGAGCAGCACATCCGGCGCGACAAGGCGACCTCCAACGTCTGCACCGCCCAGGTGCTGCTGGCCGTGATGGCGGCCATGTACGCGGTCTGGCACGGCCCGGACGGGCTGGCGCGGATCGCCCGCCGGGTCCACGCCGGCGCCGAATCCCTGCGCCAAGCGCTCAGCCGCGTCGAGGGGGTGGAGGTCCAAGGCGGCCGCTTGTTCGACACCCTGACGGTGCGGGCGCCCGGCCGCGCGCGGGCGGTGGTGGCGGCGGCGGCGCGCGGCGGCCTGCGCCTGTGGGCGCGCGACCGGGACACGGTCTGCCTGTCCACCGACGAGGCCACCACCGACCAAGATTTGGCCGATGTCGTGGCCGCCTTCCAGCCTTCCGCCGCGGCCGAGCGCCCGGACGCGCCCGATGCCGTGGTGGGCGCCCAGCCCGGGCGTCCCGACCCAGCCCCGGACGAAGGGGTGACGGCGGAATCGGCGGTCAGCGCGGCTGGCGCCGCCCCCGAGCCCTGGGACGCGCCCGAGGCTGACTTCGGCCCCCTGACCCGCGCCGGGGAGTTCATGACCCAGGCGGTCTTCCACCGCCACCGCACCGAACTGGCGATGACGCGCTATCTGAAGTCTCTGGCCGACAAGGACTACGCCATGGACCGAGGCATGATCCCCCTGGGCTCGTGCACCATGAAACTGAGCGCCGCCACCGAGCTGGCCGGCCTGACTTGGCCCGCCTTCGCTGACTTGCACCCGTTCCAGCCGCTCGCGGACGCCGCCGGCTCATTGCAATTGATGGCCGAATTGAACGCCGCCCTCCTGGACCTGACCGGCTACGACGCCATCTCGTTGCAGCCGAACGCCGGTTCCCAGGGCGAACTGGCCGGTCTGCTGGCGATCCGGCGCTATCACCGCCAGCGCGGCGAAGCCGAACGGACCGTTTGTCTGATCCCGACCAGCGCTCACGGCACCAACGCGGCATCGGCGGCGCTGGCGGGCTACCGGGTCGCGCCGGTGGCGGTCGATCCGGCCGGGAATGTGTCGCTGGCGGACCTCGAGGCCAAACTGGCCGAGCACCAGGGCCAGGTCGGCGCCCTGATGCTGACCTACCCCTCGACCCACGGGGTCTACGAGGCGGCGGTGCGCCAGATTTGCGCCGCCGCCCATGAGGCCGGCGCCCAGGTCTACATCGATGGCGCCAATTTCAACGCCTTGGTCGGCTGGGCCAAGGCCGGGCACTTCGGCGGCGACGTCTCGCACCTGAACTTGCACAAGACCTTCGCCATCCCGCACGGGGGTGGCGGACCCGGTGTCGGCCCGGTGGCCTGCCGCCGCCATCTGGCCCCCTACCTGCCGGGCCATCCCTTCGGCGGCTTGGATTCCAAGGTCGGCGCGGTCTCGGCCGCGCCCCACGGCTCGGCCCTGGTGCTGTCGATCTCTTGGGCCTACGTCAAGCTGATGGGCGCGAGCGGTTTGACGGCGGCGACCGAGGGCGCCGTCCTGGCGGCCAACTACCTCGCCCGGCGCCTCGGCGCCACCTTCCCGGTGCTCTACCGGGGCCCGGGCGGCTTCGTCGCCCATGAGTGCCTGCTGGACCTGCGCGAGTTCACCAAGCGCACGGGGGTGACCGTGGAGGATGTCGCCAAACGGCTGATGGACTGCGGCTTCCACGCCCCGACCATGTCTTTCCCGGTTGCCGGCAGCCTCATGGTCGAACCGACCGAGTCGGAGTCGCTGGAGGAATTGGACCGTTTCAGCGCCGCCATGGAGGCGATCGCGGCCGAGGCCGAACGCGTCGCCGCCGGCGAATGGCCGCTGGCCGACTCGCCCCTGAGGCGGGCGCCGCACACGGCGTCCGCCCTCCTGGCCCAGGACTGGTCGCTGCCATACTCGCGGGCGCTGGGGGCCGATCCGACCGCTGGCGGGCGCCTGGACACCAAGTATTGGCCGCCGGTCGGCCGCGTCGACGCTTCCTATGGCGACCGCCACCTGGTCACAAAGCTCGCGTCCTGAGGCGGGCGCCTCGCGCCCAGACCGCGCCCAGACCGCCCTCAGACCGCCCTCAGACCGCCCCCAGACCGGGCCCGAGTGATAATCTGACCGGGTCGTTCCACCTGCCCGCCAGCGCCGAGCCCCTCGGCCCTTGCAAAGGAGAACTATGACCGACCCCTCAGCAGTTGAGATTGTCACGGTTTCGGCCAAGGCCGGCGTCTCGGCCATCCAGGTCGAGATGCAGGGCGTCGACATCATCGCCGACGCGGACCGCAAAGGAAAACCCTCCAGCCTGTTCTGGCCGTGGTTCGCCGCCAACGTCTCGGTCTTCGGCCTCAGCTATGGCGCCTGGGTCTTGGGCTTCGGGATTTCCTTCGCCCAAGCGACCGTGGTCGGCATCGTCGGCATTGTTTTCTCGTTCTTCCTCTGCGGCGTCGTGGCCGTGGCGGGCAAACGCGGCTCGGCCCCGACCATGGTGCTGTCGCGGGCCGCGCTCGGCGTCCGCGGCAACCGCGTCGCCTCGGTGCTGTCGTGGATCTTGACCGTCGGCTGGGAGACCATTCTGACGGCGTTGGCGGTCATGGCCACCGCCACCATTTTCAAGGAACTGGGCTGGGGCGAGGGCGTTGGCGTTCAGGTGGTGGCGCTGGTGGTGGTGGCGGCGCTGATCGTGGCCGGCGGCGTCATCGGCTTCGACTTGATCATGAAGATGCAGACCGTCATCACCTGGGTGACGGGCGTGCTGACGATCGGGTACATCGCGCTGACGCTCGGGCACATCGATTTCGAGGCGGTGGCGGCCTGGCCGCACGGCTCGGCCCAGAACTTCATCGGCGCGCTGGTCTGCATGATGACCGGTTTCGGGCTTGGTTGGATCAACATGGCGGCCGACTACTCGCGCTACCTGCCGCGCCGCTCCTCCGGCGGCGGCGTGATCTGGTGGACCACCTTTGGCGCCTCCGTCGCGCCTGTGGTCCTGATCGTGGCCGGGCTGGCGTTGGCGGCCTCGGACCAGAATCTCTTTGATGAGATCGGCGCCAATCCGGTCGGGGCTTTGACCACCATCTTGCCGGTCTGGTACCTCATCCCGTTCGGGCTGGTGGCGATCCTTGGCCTGGTCGGCGGGGCGTTGCTGGACATCTATTCGTCCGGCCTGGCGTTGATTTCGGCCGGCTTGCCGGTGCCCAGGCCGGTCGCGGCCGGGATCGATGGCGTCATCATGATCCTCGGCACCGTGTACATCGTCTTCGGCGTGTCCAGTTTCTTCGATGTCTTCCAGGGCTTCCTGATCACCTTGGGCGTGCCGATCGCCGCCTGGGCGGGCATCATGCTGGCCGATGTGATGATGCGTCGGCGCGACTACGACGAGGCTGATCTGTTCGACCCGCGCGGCCGTTACGGCTCCGTCCCGGCCGTCCCTTTGACGCTGATCGTGGTCGGTTCCGTGCTCGGCTGGGGGCTGGTGACCAATGGCTACGCCAGTTGGTTGACCTGGCAGGGCTACCTGCTGGGGCCGCTCGGCGGCAAGGATGGCGCCTGGGCCGGCGCCAATCTGGGTGTGTTGGTGGCCCTCGCCCTCGGCTTTGTCGGCACGCTGGTCCTGCGCCGGGGCGCCGTCCGCGCCCAGGAGGCGGCCCCGCCGTCGCCGGTCGCGGAAGCCGTCGTCGAGGTCGTGGCTGTGGAGGTCGCCGCCGATGACGTGCCACCGGCCGCCGCTCCCGCCTCGCGGGGGGAGGACCAGCCGTGAGCACCATCACCACCGAGGCCGACTTGGCGCTGGCGCCATCGCTGCCGCCAGCGGATCGCGCGGAGAGCCCCGTCCTGGCCGTCATCGACATGCAGCGGGTTTTCGGCGACCCGGTCAGCCCCTGGAAAAGCCCCCGCTTCGAGGAGATCGTCGGCCCGGTCCGGGAGCTGACCGAGGCTTTTTCGCCGCGAGCGGTCTTCACGCGTTTCATCGCCCCGGCCGAGCCCTGGGGCGCCTGGCGGGCGTACTACGACGAGTGGCCGTTCGCCCTGCAGCCGCCGGGTTCGGACGCCTGGCGGATCGTCCGCTCCTTGGCTGACGCGGCGGCGCGGGTGGGCGGCGCGGACGGGCGCGGCGGGACCATCGACTGCATGACTTTCTCCAAGTGGGGGCCGGGATTGGCGGCGCTGGTCGGGCGCGAGGGCAGGCTGATGCTGGCCGGGGTCTCGACCGATTGCTGCGTCCTGTCGACCGCGCTGGCGGCGGCGGACAGCGGCGCCGAGGTCCTGGTGGTGGGCGAGGCCTGCGCCGGCGTGGACGACGAGTCCCACGCCAAGGCGCTGCACGTGATGGGCTTGTACGGGCCGCTGATCCGGGTGATCAGTTTGGACGAGGCGCTGGCCATGGCCCCCGGCCCGGCGGAGTGAGTTCTTCGGCCTGGGGCCGGGCGCTGGGGGCGCTCTATGGCTTGGCGATCGGCGACGCCCTCGGCATGCCGACGCAATCTTTCCCGCGCGCCGAAGTGGTGCGCCGCCACGGGTCGGTCCTGTCCGGGTTCGAGCCGGGGCCGCCCGATCAGCCGCTGGCGCCGGGCCTGGCGGCCGGCTCGGTGACAGATGACACCGAGCAGGCGCTGATCTTGGCCGAGTCGCTGATCGACGGCGGCGGGCGGATCGACCCGGCGGCTTTCGCGCGCCGCCTGGTGGCCTGGGAGGACTCGATGCGGCGTCGCGGGTCGTCCGACCTGCTCGGGCCATCGACCCGGCGGGCGGTGACGGAACTGCTGGCCGGCGCGCCGCCGGATCAAAGCGGCCGCCTCGGCGCCACCAACGGCGCCGCCATGCGGGTGACGCCGGTCGGTGTGGCGGTCCGGCCCGGTCCCGGCCTGATCGATGCCGTGGTGGCGGCCAGCGAGGTCACCCACAACACTTCGGTGGCGTTGGCGGGGGCGGCGGCCGTGGCCGCGGCCGTCAGCGCTGGAGTCGACGGCGCTGGAGTCGACGGCGTGGTCGCGGCCGCCCGCGCGGCGCGTGACGCCGCCCGGGCGGCGGTCGTGCGCGGGCACTGGCTGGCGGCGGCCGACGTGTCGGCCCGAATCGACTGGCTGGGCGGGCTGCTGGCCCCGTCCTGGAACAACCGGCGAGCCGAGTCCGCCGCCCCCGCCATCCGGCGTGCCGCCACGAGCCCGAACCAACCGCACGTCATCGAGCCGTCCGGCGCCAGTGCCGCGGGCATGATCGACACGACTGGTCCGAGCCTGGGCGGGCCGCCTGGGACCGGCCTCAGCGGCCGCGCCGGCCTGACCCAGCCCGACGTCATCGGACTGGTTTGCGAATTGGTCGGCACATCGTTGGCGACCCAGGAATCTGTGCCCGCGGCCTTCGCCTGCGCGCTGGCCCACGGCGACGACCCTTGGTTGGCGGTCCGGGTGGCGGCGTCGCTCGGCGGCGACTGTGACACGATCGCCGCCATGACGGGCGCGATCCTTGGGGCTTGCCACGGCTTCGAGGCCTTCCCAGCCGCGGCTCGGGAGACGGTGGCCGAGGTCAACGGCTTGACGCTGGAACCGGTGGCGCGCGCGCTGCTGGCCTTGCGTGAGCGCGGGGCGCCATGAGCCCCGGGCGCCTGATCCACACCGGCAACGCCGTGGTCGATCTGGTCATCCGGGTTCCGGCGCTGCCGCCCCGGGGCGGTGACGTGTTGGCGGCCGGCGGGCGTCAGGCGCCGGGCGGGGGCGTCAACGTCGCTGTGGCGGCCGCCCGGCAGGGCTTGGCTGTGGTCTACGCCGGCGCCCACGGCGCTGGCCCACGGGGCGAGTTGGTGCGGGCGGCGCTCGCCCACGATGGCGTCGAATTGGCCGGTCCGCCGCTGCCTGACATCGACACCGGCTTTGTCGTGACCCTGGTCGAGCCGGACGGCGAGCGCACCTTCGTGACCGTGCCCGGCGCCGAGGCCCGCCTGACCCGGACGATGCTTGACGCTTGTCCGGTCGGTCCCTCGGACATGGTTTATGTGACGGGCTATTCCTTGGCGCACTGCGGCAATCGGCAGGCCCTGGGCGGCTGGCTGGAGGGTCTGCCCCGCTCCGCGCGCCTGGTCTTCGACCCCGGGCCGCTGGTGGCGGACCTGCCCGAGGCGGCGCTGCGCGCCGCGCTGGTGCGCGCCGATTGCCTCAGCGCCAACGCCTCAGAGGCCGCCTGGCTGGCCGCCCGCCTCGCCCGCGCCGCCGGCCCTGTCCCCGCGCCCACCACCCCGCCGCCGCCCTCCCCGCCGCCGCCCTCCCCGCCTCCGGGCGAGGCGGCGCTGCGCCTGGCCCGCCACTTCGACCTGGCGGCGGTGGTGCGAGCCGGGGCCGATGGCTGCTTCGTCGCCGAGCCCGGTTGGGACCGGCCCCGGCGCCTGGCGGGCTTCGACGCGCCGGTGGTCGACACCAATGGCGCCGGCGACACCCATGTGGGCGTCATGATGGCGGCCCTGGCCGAGGGTCTCGACCTGATCGCGGCGGCGCGCCGGGCGAATGCGGCGGCCGCCCTGGCGGCCGGCGTCCCGGGCGGCGCGGCCGCCCCGCGCCCACCCGCCATCGACGCTTTCCTGGCCGCGTGCGAGGGCCTCTGACCTGGCCAAATGCGTCCCACGAGGCGGCTGCCGAGGCGATTTGACCGACCCAGGTCGGATGTGTATTGTTTACCAGGTTCGCCGCGAGCGGCGGACCACAATCCGACTGGAACGGCGAGGATAGCTATCTGCGCCGAACGGTCCGGCGGGTTTGTTGTTTGATATCTCAACAGCGTGTTTTGTGGATGTTTGTCGATGCCGGTTTTTTTGCCGGTCGGCATTTTTTGTTGGCTGGGGTTTTGTTTTCTGTTTTTTGATGGAGAGTTTGATCCTGGCTCAGGACGAACGCTGGCGGCGTGCTTAACACATGCAAGTCGGACGATGACGCCGGGCCTTCGGGTTTGGTTGATTAGTGGCGAACGGGTGAG
>JAITJZ010000025.1 GCA_031278655.1 Bifidobacteriaceae bacterium | reverse complement strand
TCCCCATCATGCCGCCCGAGGTGATCCGCACATTGCCGTTCGGCGCCGGCGTCACCCTCCTGCGCGCCACCCGCCCGATCATCACCAGCCTGCGCCCCTGGACCGCCCGGCCCGACGGGAAACAGTTGGCCGCCGACCGCGCCCAAGTTGAAGGCGAACTCCAAGCCGGGTGACCTTCGCGCACCTGCCAAGCAGCACGCAAGAGCGGGAAGGGAGCCAACAAGTGGGGCAACAAACGCTGACCCTCGGCTCCCTGTTTTCGGGCGTCGGCGGCCTCGACCTGGCCGTGGAGAAGGTGTTCGCGGCGCGCGCGATCTGGTTCTCGGAAACCGACCCGGCGGTCGCCGGAATCTACTCGGCGCACTGGCCCGGCGTCCCGAACCTCGGCGATGTGGCCGCCATCGACTGGACCCAAATCCCACCAGTGGACGTGCTCTGCGGGGGGTTCCCATGCCAGTCCGTGTCAGAAGCCGGATTGCGGCACGGACTCAAACCCGGCACCCGGACCGGCCTGTGGGCGCACATGGCCAAGGCCGTCGAAGTCCTCAAACCGAAATGGGTGGTAGCCGAAAACGTCGCCGGATTGCTATCCGCGCCCGCTGAGATGACAAGGACCCAAGATAGTGACGAGCGACCAGATGCCGACCTGCCCGTTCGCTTGGCAGGACCCGTCCAGCGGGTTGTGGCTGACCGGGCAACAGGATCTGTTCGAGCGATGGGAGTTGTGGTCTCAGACCTGGCCGCGCTGGGCTATGACGCGGCGTGGGCAAGCGTCCCAGCCTCCCTGGCTGGGGCGTGCCATCGCCGCCTCCGGGTGTTCATCCTCGCCTGGCCCGCTGCTGCGGACCCCGCTCGCCTCTGACGGCGACCGAGGTCCTGAAACCCTTGAACACGTCCTGGCGCGCGGCGCCCAGATCTCAATAACCCACCAACTCGCCGACCTCGCCGCCAACCCTGAGCCGGGAAAACCCTGGGGGCGATACCAGCCCGCCGCCGACCATTGGGCCGAAATCATCGGCCGCCGACCGCCCACGCCCGGCCTGACCTCGGAGAACGGCACGGTAAGGGCGAACCCGGCCGCTCTCGAATGGATGATGGGGCTACCCGAAGGCTGGGTCACCGACCCGGCCCTGGGCTTGCCCAGGCGTAGGCAAGTCAAAGCCCTCGGCAACGGCGTCGTCCCCCAACAAGCCGTCCACGCGCTCACCATCCTGCTCCGCGCCGCCGAGTAGCCGCCCGCGTCCGGGCGGTAGCCGCGCACCTGCGTGGTGAACGCGGCCACCGCGAAGAGGTGGCTGCCCGATCCACAAGGACACAACCGATGCCAATCAAGACCTCCACCTCCATGAGCGGATTCGTCTGCTCGGCTCCGAGGCTGACCCGCAGCGAAGACGGCCAGCCCCGCCTGTTCATGAAAGTCGGCCAACAGCATTTTCAACGTGAGCCCGACGGCAGCTTCACCCAGCAGGAATCGACCTATCACGATCTGGTGATCTTCAGGAAGACCGCCGAACGGGCGGCTGCCCAGTTCCAAAAGGGAGACCGATTCGTCGCCGAGGGGTACATCCACACTTCCACCGTGACCAACGAGGACGGGGAAACGCGTGAGCAAGAAGAGTTCGTGGCCCGGCGCATCGGCCACGACGCCGCGGTCACCGACTACACGGTGAACCGGAACGGGCGCTCCAACGGCCTGGAGGTTCCAGCCGTCCAGCAAGGACCGACCAACACGGTCGCCGCCACTTCCCACACCATCGGCGCCGCCACCGCCGCAGTCGGAATGTGAGGCCAGCCATGACCGAAACGACCGGGAGAATCCCCGACATCGAGGACTGGGGCGACTACGCGCCGATCCAGGTCGAAGATGACGGCAACGCCTCCGAGACCGACGGGCCGCCCCGTCCTGTCGTGTGGGAGGCCTTGTCTTCTGACGAGGCCGAGTACGAGTGGCTGCGGCTCAACGAATGGGTGGAAGACCTCCGCCGAGTGTTCGCCCTCCCCGCCCAGATCATCCCGCCGTTCTGGCACCGCCACCAAGTGTTGGTCGAGCACCTTTCCGCGTTGCACACCCACTGGCTCGCCGCCCACGACCCCGCCCAACACGGCTCCGCTCCATTCGGCTGGATCAAAGACCTCGACGAGTGGAAGAACCGGATGCGCGAACAAGTCGCCATGCTCGGCACCCGCATGGACGCTGACCGACCGCACAAGCTCGCGCCCTGGCCCGGCGAACCCCAACCCGAACCGGGAAACGCGCTGCCGCCGGTAAACCTCGCCGACCGCTACGACGACTTCGTGACCGTGGTCATGTGGGACGTGGACCGACGCCGCGCGAACGAGCAACGCTTCTACGCGATGGTCGCGGAAGGCGACGACACCCAGACGGCGGCAAGCTGATGGTCCGCAACTACCGGCGCAAGACCGGCTGGAAACCCCAGGAGGAACGGCGGTTCGCGGTCAGGGCAGAGGTCAACGCCCCCATCGACGCACGCAAATTCGTGGACGCCTGCATGATGCACGTCCTGTCGGCCGGACTGCCCGACGAAGCCCAAGATCCCAACCGAGTCCGGTTCACCGGACGGGTCTATCCGCGCGGGTACAGGCCGCGTTCCGAGTCCGAATGACGCTAGAATGGGTGCTGGTCGGTACGCGACACACGAATGGCCTCCCGGTGCCGGGCGGCTCCGCTTCGGCGGACACGAATGGTTCCAGACCAGCACCCAACCGTCTTTGTGCTGAGGAATGATCGACATGTCCGCCAAGAACCCGGCCACCCCGGTCGAGGGCCGTGCGACCGCCGTCACCTACCTGCGGGTCTCTACCAAGGAGCAGGCAGAAAAGGGCGGCGAGGCCGAGGGTTACTCCATCCCGGCGCAGCGGGCGGCGAACCTGAAGAAGGCCGAATCCATCGGCGCTGTGGTAGTCAAGGAGTTCGTGGACGCTGGCGAGTCCGCCCGCAAAGCGGACCGGCCCGCGCTGATCGAGATGCTGGACTACGTCGCGGCGCACAAGGTCGCCTACTGCATAGTCCACAAGGTTGACCGGCTCGCCCGCAACCGCGCCGATGACGTGACCATCCACATGGCGTTGCAACAGGCCGGCGTGGTGTTGGTGTCCGCGTCGGAGAACATCGACGAGACTCCTTCGGGGATGCTGCTGCACGGCATCATGTCCTCGATAGCGGAGTTCTACTCTAGGAACCTGGCCACCGAATGCGTCAAAGGCATGGCCCAGAAAGCCAAGACCGGCGGCACCCCCACCAAGGCCCCGCTGGGCTATCTCAACGTCGGGCAGCGCGACGACATGGGACGCGAGATCCGCACCGTCGTGATCGACTCGGAACGCGGTCCGCTGGTCGCCTGGGCGTTCAAGGCGTTCGCGTCCGGGGACTGGACCGTCTCCCAGATGGTCCGCGAACTCGAAACGCGCGGCTTGACCACCCTGCCCAGCCCGAAACGCCCCGCCAAACCGGTGGTGAAGTCCACCCTCCAAGCCATTTTGCGCAACCCGTACTACAAAGGAGTCGTCATGTTCAAGGGAGCCGCCTACCGGGGCAAGCACGAGCCGCTCGTCCCGCCCGAGGTGTTCTGCAAAGTCCA
>JAITJZ010000128.1 GCA_031278655.1 Bifidobacteriaceae bacterium | reverse complement strand
GCGGAATCATCCTGCAAGTCGCTCGCCGAGAACAGGGCCGCCATGTCCGGGATGCGCTGGACAATCAACGGCGCCGACCCGATCATCGCGCTGCGCGCCCTGCACCGCGCCGACCACGACAACCGCTACGACCGCGTCTTCGATAGAACCATTCCAAGAACACCCCAGGCCACCACCAGCCACCAACAAACCTGACTCGCGCCCGTCCGTGGGCCTCTCTATGATTAGACCGAGACGTTCGAGGAAGGAGGCCATGATGACTACTGATACTCGCTTCACTGTACCGCTGTACAGCGTGTCGCTGGCTGCGTTTCATCTGGCCATGCCCTCGCGCACACTCAACCACTGGGCCGGTAAAGACGACCTGTTGACGCTCCTTCCTGGCGCAGTCCGTGAGCCGCGGCTACCTTTCATTGGTCTGGTTGAAGCTCAGTTTTACCGCGAGCTTCGCAAAGCCGGACTTTCTATGCAGGCGATCACGTCTGGGATGAGAGAGGTGCGCAGAGAATTGGGTGATCGGATGCTCGAACAGGATGTGCTAGCCCATGATGGCAGGGACATCCTGATGAACCTGGCAAAAGGTGGAAACCCCGAATGGGAGCGCGCCAGAGATCACCAGGGCGGCCTGCCGAAGATCATCGAGATTGGCTTGAGACCGATTGTCTACATGGATGACAATCTGCCGGGAAGGGTTCGCCTAACTGCCTACGGCGAGACCGCCGTCTTCGCTGACCCCCTTTACGCCTTTGGGCAGCCAATCGTGGAGACTTCTGGGGCGCGAGTAGAGGACATCTTGGGCATGTTCAAGGCGGGCGAGAGGCTGTCCACGGTCGCCGAGGAAATGGGTGTGAGCACGGCTGACGTTGAATCCATAGTCCGAACTCATGTTGCCCTCGCGGCCTAGGATTCTGGTCGATCACAGCTTGGGTAGGGTTGCCATGCCTGCGTTCTTTCGGGGCGAGGGATTCGAGACCACTACCATCCTTGAATTGTTTGGAAGGACTGACGTCCCCGATGTTGAGTGGATTCGCAAAGCTGGCGAACTCGGCATGGTGGTGGCACATAAGGACGCCCGGATACGCTACCGGCCTGTTGAGCGCCAGGCGGTCGTTGACGCGAGGCTCCGCATGCTCTGCCTGACGAGTGGGAACCTCACTGCCAGCGAGCAAGTGGACTGTTTTCGGATAAACCTTAAGAGGATCGAGAAGTGGTGGGACAAACCCGGACCATGGATTCTGGCCATCCGAAAGAGCGGCGTGGAACAACTCGACTTGTCTGACAAGATGCCCGACCTGGAAGAGCGGGCCGCGAGACGCGCCGAGCGGGCCCCACCACGCCTCCTGGACCACCCGGCATGGTGACGCCGCGGCCGGCGGGAAGCGGTCCTGCTGGGGGCGGCCGACTACGACTGGTTGATCGAGACCCTGGAGATTCTGGCCGATGAGGCGGCCGTGGCCGGCTTGGTCGAGGCCCGCCGCGAGGTGGCCGATGCCGTCTGGTTCGACGCCGATCACGTCACCCAAGCGGTGCGCCGTGCCGGCCGGGAGGGGCTCCCAGGCCCGCCGGCCAAACGAGGCAGCACTTTTGTGCGCCTTTGGGAAACGAGGGCGACTTTTTGTGCAAGATCCGGCCGTGAACTCCAAGGTCAGCCCTGAGATGACCCGCCCAAGGCGCACAGATAGTCGCCCTAGTTTTGGGCGGCTGCATAAGAAGTCGCCCTGGATTGGCCCCGGCGGCAAACCCGGACAGGCCCAGTCAAGCCCCGGACAGACAGAAACGCCAACCTGTTGCCAGTGATGGTTCTGTGGCTTGTGAGGTTTATGAGGTAAACTCGGATGCGCTGGCCTCTTCCCATCACACATTGCTCCCGGCCGGCCAGGCGGCCGGGACCAGGTTAGGACCGATTATGCGTCGCCCGCTCGACTCGCATGGCGAGTCCCAGGAGCACCGGCCCCGGCGCTGGTTGGCCGTTGTCGCCCTGATGGCCGCCGTGGCGGTGGCGACTCCGGCCTTCGCTGACCCGACCCCGGCGCCGTCCTCGGACGCGGCCGTCCAGGAGGCGAAGCGCCAGGAGGCGCTGGCGGCGGCCTCTGTGGCAGAGGTCGAATCCATGCTCACCGACTTGAGCGCCCAGACCGAGGCGGCCGGGGAGGCAGCCGCACTGGCGGCGGAGGCCTACAACCAGGCGGAGGAGGAGCTGGTCCAGGCCAACGCCGAAGTGGACCAGGCCCGCCAAGCGGCTGAGGAGTCGCAGTCGGCCTTGGCCAAGGCCCGCGGCGCGCTGGCCCGTGTGGCCCTCATCAACGCCCAGTCCGGCTCGGACATCGCCGCGCTGGAGCCGCTCCTCAACTCCAACGGCATCCAAGAGGCGATGGACCTCAGCGCCATGCTGTTCGTGGTCGGGTCGGCGGCGGACCGGGCGGCGACCAAGTTCGCCCTCGCCAAGCAGACGGCTGAACAGAATGAGTTGCGCTCCCAGCGCGCCGTCGAACTGCAGGCTGAGAAGTCGGCGGCGACAAGGGAACGGGCCGCCCAGGCCCAGTCCGCCTCTGAGGCCGCCCAGCAGGCCCAGGCTGACGCCGAGGTCCTTCACGCCGAACTGCTGCAAGTTTTGGCGGAGAAGAAGAACACCACCGTCGAGGCTGAGGCCGCCGCCGAGCAGCGCCGCCAAGAGGAAGCCAACGATGCCGCTCGCCGCGCCGCCGAGCAGGCCAGCCAGACCCAGCGCCCCCCGTCGGGTGGGACCAACACCACCAGTCCCCCGGCGGCGGACAGCTCTGGTGGCGGCGGCGTTGACCAGCCGGCGGACGCCGCCCCTTCGAACCCGTCTGGCGGCGCCGAGGCCAAACCGACGCCGCCGAGCGGCGACAACGGCGACAACGGCGAGGCGGCGGGTTTGGCCGCGGTGTCTTGGGCCAGGGCCCAGATCGGCAAGCCTTATCAGTGGGGCGGCAATGGGCCGTCTTCGTTCGACTGCTCGGGGCTGACGCAGAAGGCGTGGTTGAATGGCGGCGGCAAGTCGATCCCAAGGGTCGCGGCCGATCAGTACACCATGGCGCAGAAGATCCCGTACGCGCAGATGCGTCCGGGCGACTTGATCTTCTGGCAGAAGCCTGGGTACGCCATCCACCATGTGGCCATCTATTCCGGGAACGGCATGATGGTTGAGGCGATGCAGACCGGCACCAACATCCACGAGATCCCGATCCGCTGGACGAACACCGTTCAGTACGCCGGACGCTATTAGCGCCCGGCGGGTTCACTGCTGGTTGGCTTGGTATTTGGCTTCGACCGCCGCTTTGGCCGGCCGCCACCAGGCCTCGTTGTTCCGGTACCAGTCGATTGTGGCGCGCAGTCCGTCCCGGAAGTCGCGGTAGACGGGCCGCCAGCCCAGTTCGTCGCGGAGTTTCCCGGCGTCTATGGCGTAGCGCAGATCGTGTCCGGGCCGGTCTTTGACCAGGTCGTAGTCGCCGGCGGGGTGGCCCATTTCCGCCAGGATGAGTTCCACCACCTGCCGGTTGCTCAGTTCGCCGTCGGCCCCTATGAGATAGGTTTCCCCGGTCCGCCCGCGTTCCAGCACGGCCAGCACCGCCGCGTTGTGGTCATCGACGTGGATCCAGTCGCGGACGTTCGCGCCGGCGCCGTAAAGACGCGGCCTGCGGCCGTCGAGCAGGTTGGTGATTTGGCGCGGGATGAATTTCTCGACGTGCTGGCGGGGACCGTAATTGTTGGAGCAGTTGCTGATTGTGGCGCGCACGCCGTAGGTCCTGACCCAGGCCCGGACCAGCAAGTCTGACCCAGCTTTCGAGGCGCTGTAGGGACTGGACGGGTTGTAGGGGGTGTCTGGTGTGAATTTGGCTGGGTCGTCCAGTTCGAGATCGCCGTAGACCTCGTCGGTTGAGATGTGATGCAGGCGCTTGCCGTGGCGTCGCACCGCCTCCAGGACCCGGAAGGTGCCGACCAGATTGGTGTGCACAAATGGGCTCGGCTCGGCTATCGAATTGTCGTTGTGGGATTCGGCGGCGAAGTGCACCACGGCGTCAGATTGCGAGACTAGGGAGTCAATCACCGCTGTGTCGCAAATGTCGCCTTCGACCAGTTGGAAACGGTCGCTGGGCAGGTCTGCCAGCGATTCAGGGTTCCCGGCGTACGTCAGTTTGTCAATGACGGCGACTTGGTGATCGGTTGATCGAATCACTTGGTGCACAAAGTTCGAGCCGATGAATCCGGCCCCGCCGGTCACTAGCAGACGCACCCGATAAGGCTAACAGCGGCCGGCTACCGGCCTTCTTCCACCAGCATTCGCAGATAGTCGCCGTAACCGGATTTGGCGAATCTTTGAGCGCGGGCCAACAACTCGTCATCGGACAAAAAGCCGTTCCGCCAGGCGGCCTCCTCCGGGCAGCCGACCTGCATTCCTTGGCGCATTTGCAGCGTGCGGACAAAGTTGGAGGCGTCGTTGAGGGACTCGAAGGTGCCGGTGTCGAGCCAGGCTGTGCCGCGCGGCAGGACCTCGACGCGCAGCTCCCCGCGCTCCAGATAATGCCGGTTGACATCGGTGATCTCGTATTCGCCGCGCGGCGAGGGCTTCAGCCCGGCCGCGATCTCAACCACCCGCGAATCGTAGAAGTACATCCCCGGGACGGCGTAATGCGACTTGGGCTTGGCCGGTTTTTCTTCGATCGATTTCGCCGAGCCGTCCGCGTCGAATTCGACAACGCCGTATTCGCTGGGGTTGGCCACCCAGTGGGCGAACACCACAGCGCCTACGATGTCGTTGAACCGCCCCAGGTGTCGGCCTAGGCCGTGTCCGTAGAACAGGTTGTCTCCCAGTATCAGGCTGACAGCGCTGTCCGCCACGAAGTCAGCGCCTATCACGAAGGCTTGGGCCAGGCCGTTCGGTTCTGGTTGAACAGCGTATGTGGTAGATATGCCGAATTCCGATCCGTCGCCGAGTAGGCGGCGAAACGCGGCTGCCTCATGCGGGGCGGTGATGACCAATATCTCGCGGATGCCCGCCGCGATCAGCGTGGTCAACGGGTAATAGATCATGGGTTTGTCGTAGACGGGCGTCAACTGTTTGCTCATGGCGTTGGTGATTGGGCGCAACCGCGTGCCGGACCCGCCCGCCAGGATGATTCCACGCATCAGCCAATCATTCCACGCCCGGATTCACATACCCGCCCCCCGGCGGCGCCGAAGCGTGGACAACAATGGTCACGCCCGCTGGTCGCGGCCCTCCTGGATGGCGTCCGCCACCGCAGAGTCCGGCAGTTCGAGCGGCATGCGGAAGCTGGGGAAGCCGCGGCCGGGCACGGCTTTGCCCGGTCGTGCTTTGATAGAACTGACGCACGGAATTGACGGACTGGCTGGGAGAGACGATGCGAGAGATGGCGGTCAGACGGACCGAGGTCGAGGGCCTGCTGGTGATCGATCTAGTGGTCCACGGGGACGCCCGCGGCTGGTTCAAGGAGAACTGGCAGCGGGCCAAGATGACCGCCCTGGGCGTGCCAGATTTCAACCCGGTGCAGAACAACGTG
>JAITJZ010000115.1 GCA_031278655.1 Bifidobacteriaceae bacterium | reverse complement strand
TCAACATCACGTAACGTTCCCCGGGTCGGTTGTCCCTTCGGTCGACCTGTTCCTGACAGTGTCAACGACCACTACCATTGCAAATCCCAATATCAGTCCGGCCGCAGCCCCCATCGCGCCCCGGTGCCAAGGGCTGGGGCCGTCAGGCCTCGAGGGCGGCTCGGCCGGGCCCAGCATTTCGATCGACACCGCGCTGAAGCCGTCGGCGCCGGGCGGGTCCAGCGCGCTGGTCGCCAGGCGGGCGAGGACTTCGGCCACCTGGTTGGCGATGTCGGCGGCGCGTTGCGGGTCCGGATCGGTGGCGGTGATGTTCAGGACCGCAGTGTCCTGCGGCTGATGTTACGTGGTGTTTTGCCGTAGATTGCGTCTTCCACCAGCGGAGCAATCCGCGATGTCGGCCCTGAGTGTTGCCAGGGATATGAGGTGAATTCGGGTTGACGGATGCTGCGGTGAACTGGTATCATGTAGTCATGGTCGAACCCAAGGGACCGCTACGTGTAGCCAGGGTGAGGTCGAACTGGCGGAACAGGGACGGCACACTGGGCGCCCACGAGTCGGCCCTGCTGCGCCAGACCTGGCGGGACGGGGCGAAGGTCCGCCACCGCACGCTCGCCTCCCTGACCCACATGCCCGCCGCCGAGGTCGACGCACTGGAGGCGGTGCTGAACCGGGGCGAGCGGCCCGGCCCGTCCGGCCCGGTCGGCGCGGAGATCTCCGGCGGGACGCGTCACGGCGACGTCGCGGCGGTCTGGGCGATGGCCGACAAGCTGGGCCTGCCCGGGCTGCTCGGGCCGGCGGGCCCCAGACGCGACCAGGCCCTCGCCCTGGTCGTCGCCCGCCTGGCCCGCCCCGCCTCGAAGCTCGCGACCCTGGCGTGGCTGGCCGACACCACCCTCGGGCGGGACCTCGGGCTGGACGGCATGACCAGCGACGACGCGTACGAGGCGATGGACTGGCTCGGCGCGCGGCAAGGGGCCGTCGAGCAGGCGCTGGCCGCCAAGCATCTGATGGACCCGGCCGCCAACCCGGCCCGCCTCGCGCTGTTCGACCTGACGTCGACCTGGGTGGAGGGGACATGCTGCCCGCTGGCCGAGTTCGGGTACTCCCGCGACAAGAAGCGCGGGAAGAGGCAGATCGAGTTCGCCATCCTGGCCGCCCCCGACGGGACCCCCGTGGCGGTGCGCCCGTTCAAGGGGAGCACCAGCGACCCGACAGCGGCCCTGGCCGCGATCAAGGCGCTGGCCGAGGAGTTCAAGATGGACCGGGCCGTCCTGGTCGGTGACCGGGGGATGGTCACGAACACCACGATCGCCGACCTCAAGGCCAATCAGATGGGCTGGGTCGGGGCCTTGAAGCGCCCGCAGATCAAAGCCCTCGCCGACGACCAGGGGCCATTGCAGATGAGCCTGTTCGACACCCAGGACCTGGCCGAGATCACCTCCCCCGACTACCCCGGCGAGCGGCTCATCGCCTGCGACAACCCTCCCGCGGGCGCCCACCGGGCCGCCAAACGCGAGCGGCTGGTCGAGGCCACCCTGGCCGACCTGGCCAAGGTCATGGCCCGCGTCGAGAAGGGCCGGCTCCGCTCCGAGAGGGCCATCGGGGTGGCCGTCGGCAAAGTCATCGACGCCCACCACGCCGCCCGGTTCGTGCAGGTCCGCATAGGCCCCGGCGAGTTCGCCTACGGCCGGAACCAGCCCGCGATCGCCCAGGACGCCATGCTCGACGGGATCTACGTCATACGCACCTCGCTGACCGCCGACCAGATGGGCGCGGCCGACGCGGTCCTCTGCTACAAGCGCCTGTCGAAGGTCGAGCAGGACTTCGCCTCCATGAAGGGCTTCGACGTCCAGGTCCGCCCCATATGGCACCACCTGGGGCACCGTGTGGCCTCCCACCTGCTGATCTGCCTGCTCGCCGCCCACCTCGCGTTCCACCTCCGCAAAGCCTGGGCGCCCATCACGTTCGCCGACGAGGAACCCGACCCGGCGCCCGACCCGGTCAAACCCCGCAAACGCTCCACCAGCTCCGCTAGAAAGGCCTCGACCCGCAAGCTGGCCGACGGGACCCGCGCCCGCTCCTTCAGGGACGTCCTCGACCACCTCTCCCTGATCCAACGCTCGACCGTGACCGTCACCGTCGGCGCCCAGGCCACAATCCTGGAACGAACCGCCGTCCTCGACACAGCCCAGGCCGAGGCGTTCCGGCTCATCGGCGCCACCATGCCGACCCGGTTCAGCCCGTCATAGGACCTGTTGCCAGCAAAACCCGCCCCCAAGGCCCTCCGGCGCGCACAAACCCCCAGGTCAACCACTGAAACCACCACCACCGGACCCGTCAACAACACGTAACTTCAGCCGCGCGAGACCACCCAAGGCAAGCCCAGGGGCCGTTGAGGTGTCAAGCTAGTTGAGTATTCCGCTTGATTTGGTCCGTTGTTCCGGCGGAGTTGGGCCGGCGTTCCGGGCTGGGCGAGCCGGTGTTCCGTTCGGTGGTGCGTCGCTGTTCCGGTGGGGTGAGCCGCCGCCGGAAGTCAGAACTTGCCGAAGGAACCGCTGTGGCGGATGCCGGATGAGCCGAAGTGGCTGGACGAGCGGCCACCGGAGCCTCCGGGCGGGCTGGTGCTCACCACAGTTGTCGATTTGCCCAGGAAGACGTCATCGCGGCCGGTCAAGCGCAAGCTTTCGGCCCGCAGGTAGCCGCGGGCGTGCGGAGCGAGTTTGACGCTCTTGAGTTGGCGGCGCCAAATGGTCACCGGCGCGAACCCGCCCAACAGCCCGGCTATCCCGCCGGCCAGCGCCACGACCTCCCACCGGAAGCGGCTGGCGTCGGCGTAAGCCCGATCCGCCAGGCGGGCGAATTGGGCGAAGCCCTGGTTCCACTCGCTCCGCCCGAGGTATTCGGCCACGTCTTCGCGGATGGCGCGCTTGCGCTGGTCGGTGAACACGTCGATGGAGTCGCCGGTGGCCGAAACTCCGATGTCGCGGGATTCGAGGGCCACCAGCAACAGGACGCCGGAGCGGCTGGGGCCCCGGCCGTAGCCGGAGTCGAGGTCGAAGCCGGGAACCGACGGGTCGGCCGGGTTCGGGCCGTAGTCGAAGTAATCGGCCGCGAAATCGGGCGCGCTTAGGCCGCCCAATGAGTCGACCACCACGATCACCACGTCCGCGGCCCGCTCCTGGCTGATTCGCCCGAGTTCCGACTCGAGGGCGGCGGCCTGCTCGCCGGTCACCAAACCGGCTTGGTCGTTGAAGAGCGGCCGCCCCCCGCCCGTTTCCTCAGAGCCCTCCCCGGACGCCGCGGCCGCCAAGCCGGTCGCCTCCGAACGGAGCGTTTGGGTGGTGGTCACGCCAACCCCGCCGGGCGACGCCGCCCAGCCGGTTGTGTTCGGCTGGTGCGTTTGGCTGATCTCGGCGGCGGAGCACGATGCCGTCGGCGCGGCTAGCGCGGCCAGGGCACCGAGCGCGAGGGCCGCCGCGGCCAGCCGGACCGTGCGGCGAAGCCGGCGGCGCGCGGCCGGCCGGGCGCTCACAGCGTCACCGCCAATGCCGCGATCGCGGCCGCGATCGCGGCCGAGGCCGCCCCAAGCGCGGCGAACCATCGCCAATAGGCGGCGCGGTCGAGCGGCAGGTCCCCGACCATCCGGCCGGTCTGGCCGTTCATCGCGAAGGTGAACCGCTGGCCTCGCCAAATGGTCGTGAGCATCCAGACCGGCAGAAGGGCGTAGAAGAACCGCATTCGTTTGACGGTTACCCGGGAGCTGTCCGGGGCGACCGTCTGGTGTCCGGTCACCGTGTCCTGGAAGAGCGTCCCGACGGACTGCGTCAGCCGCTGATGGGCGCGTTGCGAGGCCGGATCGGAGCCGACGTCGTAGCGTTCGGCCAGGAACCCCGGCAGGTATGCGGCTTGGAAGGGGACGGCCTGGGTGAGGCCGAAGGGCTCAATCGACTCCATGATGGCGTCCGGCATATTGGTCGACCCGTCAACCGGGATGCCCCGGAATTCGGCCTCGCCGGACCGGTCGGCGCGGTAGCGGCGGGTCGTTATGTAGCGCCGGTTGCCGGCGTAGCGGCTGGTCACGTCGGTGGCGGTGAAGCGCTCGAAGATCTCGGCCTCGAAGTCGAACAGCCAGAACGGGACGTAGACGCCTTTGACCTCGTCGACGAAGTTCTGCCGGGCGAAGACTTTCGGCAGCAGCCGTTTGCCCCGGTAAAGCTTTTCCAATCCGGCGACCGCCTGGTCGCGCGACATCGCGAACGGTATCACCAGGTCGGGGGTCAACTCGCCGGCGACCTGTTCGGCTATCACGATTGGGCTGCGGCAGTAGGGGCAGGCGCCGGCGGCGGCGGTGGCCTCGGCCACCACCACCGCCCCGCAATTTTGCCTGGTGTATGTTTTGAACGCGGGCGGCGGCCCGGCCGCCGCCGGCTCGGGCCCGCCCGCCGGCGCGTCTATTGTGCGGCCGTTGTCCTCGGCCGGCGCTCCGGTCGCCGCTTGGTCGCCCATCGGCGGCGCGCCCATGGCGGACGGGGCGGCCTTCGCCGGCGTGTCCACCGCCGCCTGGGGAGTTCCGGCGGGGCCGGCGGGAGCGGGCTGGGGGGTCAGCGCGGGCTGGTGTTGGGCGTCGAATTGGCGCGGATCGAAACTCGAACCGCAGTTGGGGCACACCAACACGCCGGCCTCGGCGCTGAACACCAGGCTTCCACCGCAGCGCGGGCACTTGTAATCGACCGCTTGGGTCACCGAACCTCCTTCGGTCAGACGCCGACCCGACCATTGTGGCAGAGCGACCGGCCTTTGGATCGCCGCCGACGCGCGAACCGCGAGCGGAACCGGATTCGGCTGGTCGCCGGCGTTGGACCGGGGTTTCGC